>CAMLKR010000013.1 GCA_946480565.1 uncultured Arenimonas sp.
TGGTGTTCATCACCGCCGGCATGGGCGGCGGCACCGGCACCGGCGCGGCGCCGGTCGTCGCGCAGCTGGCCAAGGAGATGGGCATCCTGACGGTCGCCGTCATCACCAAGCCCTTCCCGTTCGAGGGCCGCCGGCGCATGCAGGTGGCGCTGAAGGGCATCGAGGAGCTGAGCCACCACTGCGACTCGCTGATCACCATCCCCAACGAGAAGCTGATCACCGTGCTCGGCCGCCAGGCCACCATGGTGCAGGCCTTCCGTGCCGCCAACGACGTGCTTCTGGGCGCCGTGAAGGGCATCGCCGACCTGATCGTCAGCCCGGGCCTGATCAATGTCGACTTCGCCGACGTCCGCACCGTCATGTCCGAGATGGGCCTGGCGATGATGGGCACCGGCATCGCCCGCGGCGACGACCGCGCCCAGGCCGCCGCGGAGGCCGCCATCAGCAACCCGCTGCTGGACGAGGTCAACCTGTCCGGCGCCAACGGCGTGCTGGTCAACATCACCGCCGGCCCGGACTTCACGATGGCCGAGTTCGACGAGATCGGCCGCACCATCGAGGACTTCGCCTCCGAGGACGCCACCGTCGTCATCGGCACCTCGCTGGACCCGGACATGCAGGACGAAGTGCGCGTCACCGTGGTGGCCACCGGCCTCAACCGCGGCGCCGTGCGCCAGGCCGCCCGCCCGCCGGAGCGCGAAGTGCACCGGGCCCCGGTGAAGCTGGTGCGCAATGCCAGCACCGGGCAGGTCGACTACGACGCGATGGCGAACGTGAACGCGGCGCCGGTGGCAGGCCACGGCCATGGCCACCTGGGCCTGCGCTCGGGCCGCAGCCACGAGCCGGCTTCGGCCTCGGCCACCGCCCTGAGCGATATCGCCACCGACCACAGCTACCTGGACATCCCGGCCTTCCTCCGCCGCCAAGCGGACTGAGGCCGGCCGACCGGTCCGTCCCCGGCGCGGGCCGCCCGCGCCGCCGGACCGCATGAGCCCAGGGTCCGCCCCGCCTGCCCGACCAGGCAGCCGGGCGCGGTCCCGCCGGACGACCCAGGACGGTCGGCCGGGCGTCACCACCCCGCCGGAGGCGGGGTGGCGCAGTCCCCAGGGGGTCGGGAATCCTTGGCCCGCCGTTGATCGGCGGGCCTTTTTCCGGACCGGCGCGGGGCAGGTGGCCTCAGGGACGATGGGTCAGTTTTCCGACCCTTTGTTGCAGAAGTGAGACGGAGTCGCTGTTGTTATGTTTTCGTTCAGAGCTTCGTGTGCTATGGTTCCCAGCGGTTTGCGCGCTCCTGTCCCGGAGAACGCCACAAAAATGATTAGACAAAGAACCCTCAAGAACGTCATCCGCGCCACCGGCGTCGGCCTGCACAGCGGCGAGAAGGTCTACATGACCTTGCGCCCGGCTGCGCCCGATACCGGCATCGTGTTCCGGCGCGTCGACTTCGACACCCCCGTGGAGATCCACGCCAAGGCGGAGAAGGTCGGCGACACCAGCCTCTGCACCGCCCTTGTGGAAGGCAACACGCGCGTCATGACCATCGAGCACCTGCTTTCGGCCATGGCCGGGCTGGGCATCGACAACGCCTACGTGGACCTGTCCACGGCCGAAGTGCCGATCATGGACGGTTCGGCCGGCCCCTTCGTGTTCCTGCTGCAGTCGGCGGGCATCGAGGAGCAGAACAAGGCCAAGCGCTTCATCCGCATCAAGAAACCGATCAAGGTCGAAGACGGCGACAAATGGGCCCGCTTCGAACCCTTCGAGGGCTTCAAGGTCGGTTTCACCATCGACTTCGCCCATCCCATCTTCAACAAGTCGACGTCCAGCACCGAAATCGACTTCTCCACGACCTCGTTCGTGAAGGAAGTCAGCCGGGCCCGGACCTTCGGCTTCATGAAGGACATCGAGTTCCTGCGCGAGCGCAACCTGGCGCTGGGCGGCTCGATGGACAACGCCATCGTCCTGGACGACTACCGGGTGCTCAACGAAGACGGCCTGCGTTACGAGGACGAGTTCGTGAAGCACAAGATCCTGGACGCCATCGGCGACCTGTACCTGCTGGGCCACAGCCTGATCGGCGCCTTCTACGGCTACAAGTCCGGTCACGCCCTGAACAACCAGCTGCTGCGGACCCTGCTGGCCGACACCTCGGCCTGGGAAGAGGTCACCTTCGAGGATCCGGCCCTGGCGCCGATCTCGTACGCCCACCCCGCACAGGCAGTCTGAGAACCGCGTCACGGTTCTTCACGGCTCGTTAACCTTCGTTTAACGACACCCAGCGTTCCACGGGGCATCATGCCCCGTCGGTCGAGGACCGGGTATGGGCAGCCAGCCGCAGAAGCTGGGCCCGGAGCTCGGGATCCGAGACCGTCTGGGCGGTGGCCCGCAGTGAATCGCGGACCGCCTCGGAAAGTGGCTTGGCGTGACCGGTTCCCGAGGGGATAGCGGGAGCGGGAGGCGACACTTTCACCAGCAGCGTCCTGGCCTTGAGTCCGGCCGCGGCGGCGGCGTCCAGCAGGGCGTCGGCATGCAGCCGCAGCTTGGCCTTCCAGACCGGGGCACTGACGAGGAACACCAAGTTCTTGTCATCCACGTTGGCCAACTTGCATTGGTCGGCCAAGGTGGCGGGGAGACTCTGGCGCAGCAACGGGTCGAGGGCGTCCAACCACCGGGCGCGTTCCACCAGGCTGGCCAGCCCGGTTCCTTCCAGCGCCTCGAGCGCCTGGCGGGGGAGGGCGGCCGGTGCGGCACCGCGGACGTGGGTTTTGGACGGGTCAGACATGATGAATGTCATCATCGCAGCAAATTTCCTTCGATCGCCAAAAAAGCTGGCGTTCGACCAACCGAAAGTAGCGGGCATCGCCCTTGGCGCCATCGCGCTGGTGCTGGCCACCGCCTTCGGTCTCGGTTACCTGGCGCGGGGCGCCAACGGAGCCGCCCTCGAAGAGATCGCCCGGATGCAGGCCCAGCTCGACCAGCAGGCGCTGGAGCTGGCACAGGCCCGCGACGAGGCGCAGCGCGAGGTCAACGCCATCGCCGCCCGCGTCGGTGAGCTCCAGGCCCAGGCCAACCGCCTCAACGCCCTCGGCGACCGCCTGACCCGCGTCGGCAAGCTCAAGGACGGTGAGTTCAACTTCGGCGAACTGCCCGGCCAGGGTGGTTCCGAATCGGCCGAGGACGTTCCCTCCGGCGACCTGCTGTCCAGCCTCGATGCCCTGCAGGCCCAGTTCGACGACTCCGGCCGCCAGCTGTCGGTGATCGAGGCCCTGCTGTTCGACCAGAAGCTCGAGAGCAAGCGCACCCCGGCCGGCATGCCCGCCCCGGGCTACATCTCCTCCCGGTTCGGCGGCCGCAACGATCCCTTCGGCCGCGGCCGCTCGCACCACCTGGGCATCGACATCGATGCCAACACCGGCGACCCGGTCACCGCCGCTGCCGAGGGCGTCGTCAGCTTCTCCGGCGTGCGCAACGGCTACGGCAACGTCGTCGAGATAGACCACGGCAACGGCTACAAGACCCTGTACGCACACAACTCGGCGAACCTGGTCCGCGCCGGCGACATCGTCCGCGCCGGCCAGCAGATCGCCAAGGTCGGCTCCACCGGCCGCTCGACCGGTTCGCACCTGCACTTCGAGGTCAAGCTCGACGGTCGCCAGGTCAACCCGCGCCAGTACCTGGAAAAGGTCCGCGGCTGAGCCTTTCCGGCCGGGCTTGATAGTCCGGCCCCCGTCCCCAAGTTAGACTAGACGGCCGCGACGCCCCCTGGGCTGCCGCGGCCTTTTCATTCGCGCCTGGCGCGTCCCCGTTCTCCTACCGGCTTTTCCAATGCTCAACAGCTTGCTCACCCGCATCTTCGGCAGCCGCAACGAGCGCCTGCTGCGCCAGTTCCAGAAGAACGTCGCCCGCATCAATGCGCTGGAGCCTGAGCTGGTGCAGCTCGATGACGGCGCGCTGCGCGCCAAGACCGACGAGTTCCGCCGCCGCATCGCCGAGGGCGCCACCCTCGACTCGCTGCTGCCCGAGGCCTTCGCCGTCTGCCGCGAGGCCTCGCGCCGCGCGCTGGGCCTGCGCCACTACGACGTGCAGCTGATCGGCGGAATGGTGCTGCATTCGGGCCGCATCGCCGAGATGCGCACCGGCGAGGGCAAGACCCTGGTCGCGACGCTGCCGGTCTACCTCAATGCGCTGGCCGGCAAGGGCGTGCACGTGGTCACCGTCAACGACTACCTGGCCAAGCGCGACTCGGCCTGGATGGGCAAGCTCTACAACTTCCTGGGCCTGAGCGTGGGCGTGGTCTATCCGGGCATGCCGCATTCGGACAAGAAGGGCGCCTACGGCGCCGACATCACCTACGGCACCAACAACGAATACGGCTTCGACTACCTGCGCGACAACATGGCCCTGTCCAAGGACGACCGCTTCCAGCGCGGCCTGTTCTTCGCGATTGTCGACGAGGTCGACTCGATCCTGATCGACGAGGCGCGCACGCCGCTGATCATCTCCGGCCCGGCCGACGAGTCGCCCGAGCTGTACATCAAGGTCAACCGGGTGGTGCCCAAGCTGGTCAAGCAGGAGTCCGAGCAGGGCGCCGGCGACTACTGGGTGGACGAGAAGGGCAAGCAGGCGCACCTGTCCGAACAGGGCATGGAGCACGCCGAGGAGCTGCTGCGCGCCGCCGGCATCATCGGCGCCGACGACAGCCTGTACTCCGGCAACAACCTGGCCGTGGTGCACCATCTGAACGCCGCGCTTCGGGCGCATGCGCTGTTCCAGCGCGACGTCGACTACATCGTGCGCGACGGCGAGGTCATCATCGTCGACGAGTTCACCGGCCGCACCCTGCCGGGCCGGCGCTGGTCCGACGGCCTGCACCAGGCGGTCGAGGCCAAGGAGGGCGTGCCGATCCAGCGCGAGAACCAGACGCTGGCCTCGATCACGTTCCAGAACTACTTCCGCATGTACGGCAAGCTGGCCGGCATGACCGGCACCGCCGACACCGAGGCCTACGAGTTCCAGACCATCTACGGCCTGGAGGTGGCGGTGATCCCGACCCACCGGCCGATGGTGCGCAAGGACCACCCGGACCTGGTCTACCTCGCCCGTCCCGCGAAGTACAACGCCGTGGTCGAGGACATCAAGGACTGCTACGGCCGCGGCCAGCCGGTCCTGGTCGGCACCACCTCGATCGAGACGTCCGAACTGCTGTCGGCCCAGCTCAAGCAGGCCGGCATCCCGCACGAGGTGCTCAACGCCAAGCAGCACGAGCGCGAAGCCCAGATCGTCGCCAACGCCGGCATGCCCAAGGCCGTCACCATCGCCACCAACATGGCCGGCCGCGGTACCGACATCGTGCTGGGCGGTTCGCTGGAGGCCGAGCTGCACAAGCTGCCGGCCGACGCGCCGCCGTCCGAGCGCACGCGCCTGAAGAACGAATGGCAGAAGCGCCACGACGAGGTGCTGGCCCTGGGCGGCCTGCACATCATCGGCACCGAGCGCCACGAGAGCCGCCGCATCGACAACCAGCTGCGCGGCCGCGCCGGCCGCCAGGGCGACCCGGGCTCGTCCCGCTTCTACCTGTCGCTGGAAGACAACCTGATGCGCATCTTCGCCGCCGACTGGGTGCAGAAGGCGATGCGCGGCATGGGCATGAAGGAGGACGACGTCATCGAGTCGGGCCTGGTCACCAAGCAGATCCAGAACGCCCAGCGCAAGGTCGAGGCCCACAACTTCGACATCCGCAAGAACCTGCTCGACTTCGACGACGTCGCCAACGACCAGCGCAAGGTCATCTACCAGCAGCGCAACGAACTGCTGGAGTCCGATTCGGTCGAGGAAGCCGTGCAGGCGATCCGCGAGGACGTGGTGGCCGAGACCACGCTGCGCTTCGTGCCCGCCGACTCCATCGACGAACAGTGGGACCTGCCGGGCCTGGAGCGCGCGCTGGCCGACGAGTTCGGCGCGGTGGTCGACCTGCAGGGACCGGCCCGCACCGAGGAGGCGATCGACGCCGAGCGCATCATGGTGCTGGCGCAGGAGGCGGTCGCCCGCGTGTTCGCCGAAAAACAGGCGCAGCTGGGTCCCGAGATGATGCGCCACCTGGAAAAGCACCTGATGCTCAACGTGCTCGACCAGAACTGGAAGGAGCACCTGGCGCGCATGGACTACCTTCGCCAGGGCATCCACCTGCGTGGCTACGCCCAGAAGCAGCCCAAGCAGGAGTACAAACGCGAGAGCTTCGAGCTGTTCGGCGAGATGCTGGTCAAGGTGAAGTCGGAAGTGGTGTCGCTGCTGGCGCGCGTGCGCATCCGCAACGAGGAGGAGGTCGCCGCGATGGAGGCCGCCGAACGCCAGAAGCTTCAGGCCAAGTCGCGCGACATGCAGTTCCAGCATCCCGAGACCGGCGGCTACGGCGCCGACGAGGAGGCCGCGCAGGCCCAGGCCCTGGCCGCCGAAGGGCAGGGCGTGCTGACCGCGTCGCCGGTGACCCGCGACGGCCCCAAGGTCGGCCGCAACGATCCCTGCCCCTGCGGCAGCGGCAAGAAATACAAGCAGTGCCACGGGCGCCTGGACTGACCGGGGCCCGCTGAAGGGATGCCGGCCGACCGACCTACGCCCGTGCACGTCGTCGCGGCCGTCCTGCGCGACGCCCGCGGCCGCATCCTGCTCGCCCGCCGCACCGCCGGACGCGACCTGGCCGGCGCCTGGGAATTCCCGGGCGGCAAGGTCGAACCGGGCGAGACCGCCCTGCAGGCGTTGGACCGCGAATTGCACGAAGAGCTTGGCATCCGCGTGCTGGCCGCCGAACCGCTGATCTCGGTGCCCCAGGCCTATCCGTCCAAGCGCATCGTGCTGGACGTGTACACGGTCACCGCCTTCGAAGGCAGCCCGCGCGGCCTTGAGAAGCAGGCCCTGGCCTGGTCGCCGCTGGAGAAACTCTCGAGTTACCCGATGCCGCCCGCCGACCGGCCGGTGGTCGCCGCGCTGACCGCGCCGGGTCGCTACCTGATCAGCGCCGATGCGCCGGAACGCGGGCCTTTCCTGGCGCGGCTGGACCGGGCGCTGGCAGCCGGCGTGCGCCGGTTCCAGCTGCGGGCCCGGGGACTGTCCGCCGCAGCCTTGGCGGACCTGGCGCGGGATGCGTCCCAACGCTGCCGTCTGCAGGGCGCCGAGCTGCTGGTCAATGGCGAGCCCGGCCTGGCGGCCGACCTTGGCCTGGGCCTGCACCTGCGCTCGTCCCAGCTGATGGCCCTGGACCGTCGCCCGCTGCCGGTCGGCCAGCCGGTGGCGGCCTCCTGCCACGATGCCGAGGAGCTGGCCCAGGCCGAACGGCTGGGGCTCGACTTCGTGGTGCTGGGGCCGGTGCGCGCCACCGAAAGCCATCCCGGGGCGGTCCCGCTGGGCTGGGACCGCTTTTCGGCCCTGCGCGAAGGCGTGTCGCTTCCGATCTATGCCCTGGGGGGCATGAAGCCGGTGGACCTGGCGACGGCCCGCCGGCACGGCGCGCAGGGTGTCGCCGGCATCCGCGGGCTCTGGCCGCGCTAGGCGGACGCCAGGCGACGGTATCTGTGGTCCAGGCGCGCCACGGCCTCGTCCAGGACCGACAGCGGGCCGTCATTGATGATCACGTCGTCGGCCAGCGCCAGGCGTTGTGCCCTGGGCGCTTGGGCGGCGATCATCCTGCCGGCCAGCACGGCGTCGGCGCCGTCCCGGCGCATCAATCGCTGTCGCTGCAGGGCCTCGGGCACGTCCACGACCAGTATCCGATCCAGCCAAGGGTAGGCCGCACGGCCGCCGCCTTCCGCCAGCAGCGGGATGGCGGCCACCACGTAGGGTCCCTCGGCCGCGCGGCAGGCCGACTGCAGCCAGAGCCGGATCCGCGGATGCAGGATGGCTTCCAGCGCCTTACGGGCGGCTGGTTCGGCGAACACCCGGGCGCGCATCGCGGCCCGGTCCAGGCCGCCGGTGTCGTCAAGGCAGCCGGACCCGAAGCGGGCGACGATTTCGGCCAGGGCCGGTTCTCCCGGCGCCGCCACCGCGCGCGCTGCGATGTCGGCGTCGGCGATGACGATGCCGTGGGCGGCGAAGGCTTCGGTGGCGGCGGACTTGCCGGACGCCACGCCGCCGGTGACCGCGACGACGAAACCCGCCATCGGTTCAGCCCAGGCCGGAGAAGTCGCGGTAGGCCTGCATCAGCTGCGGCCCCCACATCAGCTGCACCCAGCCCGCGGCGGCCAGATAGGGGCCGAAGGGGATGGGCGTCGCCCGGTCCTGGCCGCGCAGCCCGATCCAGAGCGAACCGACGATGGCGCCGATGAAGGACGACATCAGCACGATCGGCAGTACCCCGGAGGCGCCGCACCAGGCGCCCAGCGCCGCCAGCAGCTTGAAGTCGCCGTGGCCCATGCCTTCCTTGCCGGTGAGCTTCTTGAACGCCCAATAGACGCTCCACAGGCTGAGGTAGCCGGCGAGCGCGCCGAAGATGGCCTGGGTGGGCGAGGCGAACAAGGTGATGGTCGACAGCGCCAGGCCGATCCACAGCAGCGGATAGGTGAGCTGGTCGGGCAGCAGGGTTGTGCGCAGGTCGATGCCGGACATCGCGATCAGCAAGCCCGTGAAGACGATCGCGGCCAGGGTCTCCGGGGTGGCACCGAAGCGCCAAGCGCAGGCGGCGAACAACAGTCCGGTCACCAGTTCGACCAACGGATACTGCCAGGAGATCGCGGTGCCGCAGCCGCGGCAGCGGCCGCGCAGCATCAGGAAACTCAGGACCGGGATGTTTTCCCAAGCCGCCAGCCGGTGCCCGCACTTCGGGCAGGCCGAACGCTGCACCACGATGTCGGGGGGCGCCGGCTCGTAATGTTCCGGCAGCTCCAGCAGTTCCCGGCTGTCCCTGCGCCACTCCCATTCCAGGCGTGGCGGCAGGCGAAGGATGACGACGTTGAGGAAACTGCCGATCAGCAGGCCGAACACGAAGACCAGGCCGGCGAGTGCCGCCGGCGATTCAGGCAGTAGCTCGAGCATCCGGGGTCAGACGGTGGAGGCGAGCTTGAAGATGGGCAGGTACATGCCGATCACCATGCCGCCGACCAGGGTGCCGATGACCACCATGATGAAGGGCTCGATCAGGCTGGCCAGGGCGTCCACGGAGTTGTTCACTTCCTGCTCGTAGAACTCGGCGACCTTGAGCAGCATGGTGTCGAGCGCGCCGGCCTCTTCGCCGATCGCGGTCATCTGCACCACCATGTGCGGGAACAGGTTGACCTGCTTCATGGCCACGTTCAGCTGGTAACCGACGGAGACGTCCTCGCGGATGCGCTTGACGGCGTCGTTGTAGACGATGCTGCCGGTGGCGCCAGCGACGGTTTCCAGCGCCTCCACCAGCGGCACACCGGCCTTGAAGGTCAGGGCCAGGGTGCGCGAGAAGCGGGCGATGGCCGACTGGTGCAGGATCTGTCCGATGACGGGGAGCTTGAGCATCAGCCGGTCGACATTGCGCTCAAGCGCCGGCGAGCGCTTGTACACGAACATGAAGCCGACGATGGAGCCTACAACGATGCCCAGCACCAGCCACCACCACTTGGTCATGAAGCGCGACGCATTGACGATCATCTGGGTGAAGGCGGGCAGGTCGGCACCAAAGCCCTTGAACACCTGCTCAAACTGCGGGACCACATAGATCAACAGGATGGCGCTCACCAGCATGGCCACCGCCATGACCGCGGCAGGGTAGAACAAGGCCTTCTTGATCTTTCCCTTCAGTGCCTCGGTGCGTTCCTTGTAGGTCGCGACCGTGTCGAGGACCGTGTCCAGCACGCCGGCGCCTTCGCCAGCCTTGGTCAGGTTGCGGAACAAGGCATCGAACTGGACGGGGTGGCGGGCCATCGCCTCGCTGAGCGAGCTGCCGCCGGCGATGTTGTCGCGGATGTCCACCAGCATGTCGCGCATGCGCGGATTCTTCTGGCCCGAGGCCAGGATCTCGAAGCTCTGCACCATCGGCACGCCGGACTGCAGCATCGTCGCGATCTGGCGGCTGAACACGGCGATGTCCTGCGCGCTGATCGCCTTGCCCGAAGCCCCGAACAGCGGCTTTGACTTGGTGCGGACGACCGTCGGGTTGATGCCCTGCTTGCGCAGCTCGGCCCGGAGCAGGTTGGCGTTCTTGGACGAGCTTTCGCCCTTCATCTTCACGCCGCGCTTGTCGGTGCCCTCCCAGGTGAAGACCTCGAGGGCATTGCTGCGGGTCGCGGGGGTCTTGGCAGCAGTCGTCGCCATGGCTTAGTCCTTGGTCACGCGGTTGATTTCGGCCAGGCTGGTCACGCCCTGCCGGGCCTTGAAGAGGGCGGACTGGCGCAGGTCGCGTACGCCGGCCTGCTGGGCCGCCTCGGCGATCTGCAGGGCATTGCCGCCCTCCAGGATGATCTTCTGGATGTTCTCGGCCATCGGCATCACCTGGTAGATGCCGACACGGCCCTTGTACCCGTCGTTGCAGTCCTCGCAGCCGACCGGCTCGTAGATGGTGATGCCGGCCTTGATCTCCTCCGGCGTATAGCCTTCGGCGAGCAGGGCGTTCTCCGGCAGCACCACCGGCCGCTTGCAGTCATGCAGCCGGCGGGCCAGGCGCTGGGCGATGATGATGGTGACCGACGAGGTGATGTTGTAGGGCGCGATGCCCATGTTCATCAGGCGCGACACGGTCTGGGGCGCGTCGTTGGTGTGCAGGGTGGACAGCACCAGGTGGCCGGTCTGGGCGGCCTTGACCGCGATCTCGGCGGTCTCGAGGTCGCGGATTTCGCCGACCATGATCACGTCCGGGTCCTGGCGCAGGAAGCTGCGCAGGGCCGCCGCGAAGGTCATGCCCTTCTTGACGTTCATCTGCACCTGGTTGATGCCTGGGACGCGGATTTCGACCGGGTCCTCGGCGGTGGAGATGTTGCGCTCCTCGGTGTTGAGGATGTTCAGGCCGGTGTACAGCGACACGGTCTTGCCCGAGCCGGTGGGGCCGGTGACCAGGATCATGCCGTAGGGCTTGGACAGGGCGTCGAGGTAGAGCTGCTTCTGGTCGTCCTCGTAGCCCAGCTTGTCGATGCCCAGCTTGGCGGCGCTGCCGTCGAGCAGTCGCAGCACGACCTTCTCGCCGAACAGGGTGGGGCAGGTGGACACGCGGAAGTCCATCTGCTTGGTCTTGCTGATGTTGAGCTTGATGCGGCCGTCCTGCGGCAGGCGGCGTTCGGCGATGTCCAGCTGGGCCATCACCTTCAGGCGGGCGGTGATGCGCGGATGCAGCTTCACCGGCGCCTTGGCCACGCCGCGCAGGATGCCGTCCATGCGAAGGCGGACGCGGAACTCGTTCTCGTAGGGCTCGAAGTGGATGTCCGAGGCGCCGCGCTTGATCGCGTCCAGCAGCACCTTGTTGACGAAGCGCACCACCGGGGTGTCGTCGCCGCCCTTGGTGTCGGCCAGGTTGTCCGGGCCGTCGTCGTCGCCGCCGGTGGACTCGAGGTTCTCGAGGCCCTCGTCGTCGCCCATGCTGTCGCCCATGCTGTCGCTGGCGGTGAGCGCGAGTTCGATGGTGCGGCGCAGCTTGTCCTCGTCGACCAGGATGGGCTCGACCGTCAGGTTGGCCGCGAACTTGATCTCGTCCAGGGCCCGGGTATTGGTCGGGTCGGCGATGCCGACGAACAGGCGGTTGCCGCGTTTGAACAGGGGCAGGGCCTGGTGCTTGGTGATCAGCTCCTCGCTGACCAGCTTGGTCGCCGCCTGGTTCAGGTCCAGGGAGGCCGCGTCGAACAGGGGCATGCCGAACTCGACCGCGTTGGCCCCGGCGATATGGGCGGCCGTGACCAGCTTCTTCTCGAGCAGGTACAGGTGTACCGGCCGCTTCTGCTTGCTGGCCTCGTCCAGGGCCTTGCGGGCGTCGGCCTCCCCCAGGACGCCGTCCAGCACCAGGCGCCGGGCGATGCCGGTGATTCCCACCAGATTGGCGGTCGCGTTGGCGTTCACTCTGCTCCCCAGAGCCGCGCGGTTGCGGCAACTGTACCCGAAAATTGGCCGCTGGCCAGCCTCTTGCAGGACTTTCTTACAGTGGGGTGGGGCTTGGAATAAAGTAAGCTCCGGGCAGAAGGCATAGGGGTGTCCATGAAGGTCAGTGTGGTGTTGCCTGCCAAGAACGAGGCCGAGGGGCTGCGTCGGACACTTCCGGCCCTGAGGACGGTGCTGCCGGACGCGGAGGTGATCGTGGTGGACGACGGCTCCACCGACGACACGGGCGCGGTCGCTGCCAGCCTGGGGGCCCGGGTGTTGGCTTCACCATACTCCATGGGCAATGGCGCTGCCATCAAGCGGGGGGCCCGGGCCGCGACCGGCGAGGTCATCGTGTTCATGGACGCCGACGGCCAGCACGACCCGGCGCTGATCCCGGGGCTATTGGCGCGGCTCGACGCCGGCTACGACATGGTGGTGGGGGCCCGCGACGGCTCCGGCCAGGCCAGCGTCGGCCGCGGCCTGGCCAACCGCTTCTACAACCGGCTGGCCAGCTGGATGACCGGGCACCGGGTGCTGGACCTAACCTCGGGTTTCCGGGTGGTGCGGGCCGAGCGATTCCGGGAGTTCCTGCACCTGCTGCCCAACGGCTTCAGCTACCCCACCACCAGCACCATGGCCTTCTTCCGCAGCGCCTACCCTGTCGACTACGTTCCCGTGCGCGTGGACAAGCGGGTGGGTACTGCCAGTCACATCCGTCCCGTGAAGGACGGGATACGGTTCCTGTTGATCATCTTCAAGATCGCCACGCTTTATTCCCCGCTCAAGCTGTTCGCCCCGGCCGGGGTTTCATTCTTGGTGCTAGGCCTCGGCTATTACGGCTATACCTTCGCCACGATGCACAGGTTCACAAACATGAGTGCATTGCTTCTGAGCGCGTCGGTGATCGTGTTCCTGATCGGACTGGTATCCGAGCAGATCACCAATCTGACCTACCGGCGGGAATGACCGGCCGATTTGCTGGTCAGTCGCCGATGACGGCATAGGAAATGCGGGGCTCGAAGTCGAAGCGGCGAACCCTGAGCCTGTTCAGATCCATCATCTCCATCACTGCGATAGTCTCTCCAGGGAAAGCCTCCTCGTTGAGTTCGTCGAAAACGAGTACGGCACCCTTGGGCATTCGGGGCAGGAATTTCTCCAGCGCGACCTTGGTCGGCTGGTAAATGTCGAAATCAAGGTAAAGGCAGCTGACCACGAGGTGGGGATGGTCCAGGAGGTACTGGGCGGAGGTCTCTGCGAAATCTCCCTTCACGACATCAACCTTCGGGAAATGGTTGAGGTAGCGGCTGATGTCATAGATCTGGACCGCACGCAGCAGATCCTCGTAGGCGCCCTGAGCGGCAAACCCATGCGTCTTCAGGTGTGCTGACTTCCGCGCGGGCTTCCCCCGCAGGTCGGCTGCGTCTATCTCGGGAAAGCCGGAGAAGGTATCGAACCCGATGATGCGTCGCTGGAAATTGTACGGTTCCAGGATGGTGCTCAGCTTGGCGAAGCTCATCAGTCCGCCACCGAACAGCACCCCGCATTCCACTATCGAGCCCTGCACGTCCCGGATCAGCCGGAAAATCTCGTATCGGGCGAGGAACCTGGCCAGATTCTGCCTGGGAACATACTTTGCAAAGTTCTCGAGTTTCTCGGTAGATGAACCGGGGCTGGTATTGAAGTAATCCTCTAGAGCCTCGCGAGCGGCGAGGTCGAAACCGGCCTGGGTTCGCGGGTCATGCATGGTCGGCGAGATGTCGCCGCTGTCCTTCGGTGTGGTCATGCGTGGTCTCGGCGGTCGACTGCGGCGAATTGGCTCGGGAAGGGCGAGAAGTCGGCGGCGCGGATGAAGTCACCCAAGGTGCTGCCTTGGGCGCGACTGTCGACGTTCGGGGCGCCACGATCCGCGGCGAGGTCGGACAAACTGACGGTCCGGAAGTCGATGCTGAAGCGGGTCCGGCCCGAGACGTTGGCCGCGGTGGCGTGCAGGTGGGAGGCGGAGAACAGGATGACGTCGCCCTTCGTGCCGGCGATGCGAAATTCGCCAGCAGTATTTACCGGGGCCATCGGAAGCGGATGCTGGCGGGTGTCCTCCCCGACCTGGCTGGCCGCCAGCTGGCGACCTACCCGACACCATTCCGCGTAGTCGAATCGCGCGGAACTATTGTCAACAGCCGAAGACCAGTATTCAGGAAAAAAGGACATAGCTCTATCTGCCGTCACCGGGTAAACCGGAAGCCACCAGTTCACCTGGGCGGTAGGGCTGGCGTACCAGATGTCACGGTGTGCCTTGTAGGCATAACTGACCCCGGAAGTAAGGTAGCCGCTGTGGGGGACCACCCGAAGTCGCGGCACGTCGAAATATGTGTCGTCAAGATCGCAGCCGGACGCCGCCAGCAAGTCCCGGACCAGCTCCTTCGTTCTTCGGTCGTTGGTGAAGCGCGTCTTGAGCGGACCGACCAGCCGTACGAACTCCGCCACGTCGATGTGGTCCTGAGCCGATTGCGGGTCCAGCGGTGCGAACGCCTCGACGGCCATGGCGATCGCATGGTCGGCAAGGGCGCAGGTGGAGGCGGTACGGGTGTAAAGCAGCAGCTCACCCTCGAACACCAGGCGCCGGCGTTCTTCGAACGAAAGGTCGTGGTTGAGGTAGATCCCAGCCATGGCGAATATTGGTTACCTGAGTTGAACCGAAAGCCCATGTCGACGGGTCGTGGGCTCATTCTCGCCTGAGGTACCCCTCCGGCGCCACCGTAACCAGCAGCCTCGTTTCAAGGTCTCGATCGACCACGAAGCCCACCGGCGAGCCGGCCCTGTCCGTGCGGCCCTCCTCGGACAGTCGGCGCAGGTACTCGCGGAGTGCGGTCTTTGGGTTGTCACCGGGGCCCCAGTCGCGGTCTGGATACTGAGATCCCGGAAGGTCCTCGACTACGGAATCGAACACCACGCAGTAGCAGTCCTGTGTCACCAGGGGCGCGTAGGCCTCAAGTTCGGCGAGGACGTGCTCATGACTATGGTTGGAATCCAGGCACACCATGACCCGACGATAGCCGCGCGCGATTTCGGCGGCGCGTTCGATGATACCCGGATCAACGGACGAGCCCTGGAGCATCGTTATCCGATTCGCCATCGGGTGCGAGACTATGGCTTCGCGGTTGTGAGCCCGGATATCGATGTCGATTCCGAGCACTTTTCGCTTCGGCGCACGCGGGTCTAGCAGAGAGGCTTCTTCAGCGGCATCGGCATAGTCAAGCAGAGCCAGCAACGAAGCGCTCAGTACAAGCGAGCCCCCGTGCGCGATACCGGTCTCGATCACGAGGTCGGGGCGGGTTGCCCATATCAGTTCCTGCATTGCAACCATGTCCTGCGGATACTGGATGATCGGGCGTCCCAGCCAATGGAAGTTGTACGAATACATGGCGGCGACAGAGGACGCGGTGAATGCACGCGCATCCCGCAGCAGCTGCGCGTTGCCGCGAGCTGCCTGTATCCGCTGGCGGATTTCGTCTTCAAACTGGGTCATTTCTTGTCCACTGCGATGTAGTTCGGGATCGGGCCGCCCATTGCCTGGATTTCGGCAAGGTAATTCGAGTTCATCACAAAGACGTCCACGTTGCTGCCGATCGAAGCGAAAGCGTCGGCCGGGGATAGTATCGGCAATCCACTTCCGGCAAGGTAATGGCCTTGTTTCGCCGGGTTTATGTCCACAGCGAGCCGGATGTCACATCCGCGAGAAAGCAGGTGATGGGCGAACATGACGCCTTTGGCCGCGGCTCCCCACAGGATGCTTGGCCGTCCGGCGCGGGCAGTGCCGACGCATCGGTCGATGCTGTCGAAGAAGTCAGTGGGAACCTGGGCCGAGGAGGGCATGGCGGGCGCTGATGCGCGGGGCGGGCGCAGCGATGCCAGATCAGCGACGACGTAAATGTACTGGCCGCCGAAGAGCGTGCCGGACTCGACGACCCGTCCAAACATACCGTGGAGATCAACCAACCGAAAGTAGTTCACGTGTTCGTAGAAAATGTCGAACCACGCCTTGTTGCGTGTTATCCAATCGAAACACGGGACTTCAATGTATATCAGGCCGCCTCCGCCGTTGGCATCCCGGATTTCATCGAGGAAGGCAGCCGGGTCGGTGATATGTTCGAGTACATGCCTCATCACGATCGCCTCGCCACGAATCCCCAGCCCGGGTTCAAACAGCTCGGGGACAATGTGGTCGGAGTCGCCCTCGTACGCGGGGTCAACGCCCTTGGCGTCATGTCCCGCGGTTCGCATCAGGTCGAGGAAGGTGCCTTTTCCGCAGCCGATCTCAAGAATGCTCATTCCGGCGAAATGCCGACCCACAAGCGACAGAACCTGCGAGACGTGTTTCGCGAACGCCGGTGAATGTCCCTGCTCGTTCTGGTAGCTGCCGTCGTAAGCGAGCACGCCGGAGTCAAAGGCCTCGTTGTGGATCAGGCCACCTTTGTCCTGGACGAGTACGATGTCGCCGCGCGGGCAATCGAGGGCCGCTTGGACTGTGTCGAACATCTTGTTCTGGTAGCAGGGTACCGCCAGAAGTCGAAGCAGTTCGTTGGGCTTCATGTCCGGTCCAGAAGGGTGTCGAGGCGGCTCCTGCTACCCCAGAAGGCGAAAGGCTCGTAGTCGGGATAGGGTAACGCGCCACGGTCGAGGGGGATGTCCGCGTTCCATTCTCGCAGCCATCCCTGGACGGCGTCAGCTATCGTGATCGGATGTCCGCTGCAGACGTTGACTGTTCCTGGATCGGCGAGTCCCAATGCCAGTGCGGCGATGTCGGCAGCGGCCGCCTCAATCGGCATGAAGTCCCGGACCTGGTTGCCTGCCGACATCCTGAAGCTGGATGCACCGCTCTCCACCGCAGAGCGCAGCTGAGGATAGAGCGATCCTGGGGCCTGACCCCGGCCGTAAAGGTAGAAAAGACGTAGCCAGGCAAGGCCGAAATGCGCGCGCTGTTGCCTGCCCAGCAGGTGCTGGTGCAGTCGGTGCTTGGCTTCGCCGTAGGCAGTGCAGGGAACGGCCGGGGCCGTCTCATGCAGTTCACCGCTCTGAAGTCCATACTCCAGACAGGTGCCGGCGACCAACAGTCTTGCCAGGCCTGAATCCAGGCAAGCGTCCAGGAAGGCCGCATGCATGGGCAGTTGTTGCTCCATGTGGTGGCTCGATTGGTAGTGGGGCAGCCCTCCCCAAGCAAGGTGCAACAGCGCGTCACAGCCTCGGAGCGCGGTCTCCACCGCCCGATGGTTTCCGACGTCCAATGCCAGCGGCGTCACTTCAGGGCCAATCGACGGGTCGGGCCGCCTGGAGATGGCGATCACGTCGGCGCCGCGTGCCGTGAGCGCTCGTACGGCGTGCCTGCCGATGAAGCCGCTCGCCCCGGTGACGGCGACTCGCATGGTCAGAACTCTTCCAGAAAAGGCACGGATACGGCGAAGCGGCCGCCCCAGTCGCGGATGTAGGAGAGCTGCTCCGAAATCTCAGCGCGCAAGTTCCAGGGCAGGATGAGCACGATATCGGGCCGGTCCTCGCGGAGGCGTTCTTCGGAGACAATCGGGATCCGGGAGCCCGGCAGGTACAGGCCTTGTTTGTGCGGCGATGCATCCACGACGTAAGGAATCAAGTCCGGGCGCACGCCCGCGTAGTTGAGCAGCGTGTTCCCTTTCGCGGCCGCACCGTAGCCAACCACCCTTCGGCCTTGGCGAAGCTGACGCAGTAGGAACTCCAGGAGGTCGTTCTTGACTTCATCGGCCTTGGTCTGGAAGCCCTGGTAGTACCGGTGCTCCAGCATTCCAGCCGCTGCCTCGTCGGCTAGGATCGAAGACAGAGCCGGCGTCTCTGGGAAACTGCTCGCATCAAGCGATGCCCAAACCCGAAGTGAGCCGCCATGCGTGGGAAGCTGCTCGACATCCCACACTCTCAGGCCATGCGCGGCGAATATCCTCTGAATCGTGGTCAGCGAAAAGTAGGAAAAATGCTCGTGATACACAGTGTCGAACTGGCGACCTTCCATCAGCCTCTGGAGATGCGGGAACTCGACGGTAAGAACGCCCTGTGGCGCGAGCAGCGCGGCAATTCCGGCGACAAAATCGTTGATGTCTGGCACGTGCGCCAGGACGTTGTTCGCTACCACCAGATCCGCGTGCCTGACCTCTGAGACGATGCGCCGGGCGAGTCCCAGGCCAAAGAACTCGACCCGGGTGTCGATGCCGCGACGTCGCGCTTCTTCAGCCGTGCCAGCCGTTGGTTCGACTCCAAGGCAAGGAATGCCGGCTGCCTGGACGTATTGCAGGAGGTAACCGTCGTTAGACGCGACCTCAACAACGAGGCTGGAGGCATCCAGTGACAGCCGATGGCGGGCCTTATCGACGTAGGCACGGCAATGATCCAGCCACGACCGGGAGATCGACGAATAATAAGCGTAGTCCGGGGCGAATAGTGCGGCGTGGTCCTGTACTTCATCCACCTGCACCAGCAGGCATGCTGGACAAGTCCAGAGCTTCAAGGGAAACCAGGTTTCCGCTTGGCTTAGCGCATGTTCCGTGAGGAAAGCATTGGACGGCGGTGCGCTGCCGAGGTCCAGGAAAACCTGGTCGAGACCTGCTGCGCAGAAGCGACATTTCATGGCGACCACCCCTGGAAGGCTTGGCCCAGTAGAGGAATCGACCGATCCTTGGCCGAAACCATGGTTACGGGGAGCGGCCAGCGGATGGCCAGTTTGGGATCGTCGTATCGTAGGCCACGTTCGTGCGGTTGGCTCCAGGCTTTGGTATGCAGGTACAGAAGCTCGACGTCATCAGAAAGGGCTTGGAAGCCATGCGCGAAACCTTCGGGGATGAAGATCTGGCGTCCGTCGCCGGCGTCCAGTTCGAGGGCATGCCATTGCAGGAACGTGTCAGAGCCTTCGCGAAGGTCTACCGCGACGTCGAAAACCCGGCCCCGCACGCAGCGGATCAGCTTGGCTTCCGCCATCGGGGCCGCCTGATAGTGCATGCCGCGTACTGTGCCGCGCTCATGGGTGGTGGAGATGTTGATCTGAGCGAAGTGCAAGCCAGGACGGAGCGGTGACAGGTCGGTCTCGCAGAAAACGCGGACGAATCGGCCCCGTGGATCCTCCGACTGCGGGGTCTCGACAACGGTCAGGCCGGGGAGCGGGGTGGGAATGATGTTCATCCTGCCCACCTTGCGCCACGGGCTTTGGCGTCGGTGGTGTAGCGTTCCAGTTGCTCTCGGCTCAACACTTCGCCACGCTGAAGGAACGCGCTGTACCACTCCATCGTGAGGTCGACCGTGGTCTGTGCTCCCCACGTAGGGCGCCAGGCTAGCTCCCGCTCGGCCTTTCCGCAGTCCAGCGTCAGGATCGCCGTTTCGTGCAGGTGTGGTCCTGGGGCCGTGGAAACGGCAAGTTTCGGCCAGTGTGGACGCATCCGGTCAACAATCTCTTGCACTGTCAGCGTCGCGTCTGCTGCTGGGCCGAAGTTCCAAGCGCCCACTGCCGCTTCACCAGAGAGCAATGCTTGCCCAAGCAGCAGGTAGCCGGACAGCGGCTCAAGCACATGTTGCCAAGGACGGACTGCATGCGGGTTGCGCAACTGCAGACGCCGGGTGGACGTCGCTGCCCGCACCAAGTCCGGAACCAGGCGGTCCTCCGACCAATCGCCGCCGCCAATTACGTTGCCGGCCCGGGCACTGGCAATCCGGATTCCATCCGCCTCAAGATAGCTCTTGCGATAACACTCGGTAACCAGCTCTGCGCATGCTTTGGACGCGCTGTAGGGGTCATGTCCGCCCAGCGGGTCGTGTTCGCGATGCCCGCCCGCCGGGGCGTCGTCATGCCGATAGACCTTGTCAGTGGTGACGTTGATCATCGCGCGGACGCTACCTGCGACGCGCACGGCCTCCAGCAGGTTCACGAGGCCCGTTACGTTGCTCGCGAACGTACCGACAGGTTCCCGGTAGCTGCGCCGCACCAGCGGCTGCGCCGCCAGGTGGAAGACGACTTCGGGGCGACAGGCCAAAAGCGCAGCGCGAACGGCTCCGGCGTCGCGCAGGTCCAGGCGCCGGTCGTCGATTCCGTCCAGATCAAGCAGATGCCAGTGCGATGGCTCGGTCTCGGGATCCAGCGCGAGCCCCGTCACGCGTGCGCCGAGCGCCTGCAGCCAAAGGCACAGCCAGGACCCCTTGAACCCGGTGTGGCCGGTCACCAGGACTCGTGATCCCTCGTAGATTCCGGAGAAGGCACTGGTCATGCCCAGCGTTTCCAGGGCGCGTCGCCGCTCTGCCATAGCTCCTCAAGTTTCATCTTGTCGCGCAGGGTGTCCATGGGCTGCCAGAATCCGTGGTGTCGGTAGGCGACAAGCTGCCCCTCGCGGGCCAGCGCCTCCAGCGGCTCACGTTCCCAGATGCAGCTGTCGTCGTCGATGTGGTCGATGACCTGCGGCGACAGGACGAAGAAGCCGCCGTTTACCCAGCTGCCGTCACCGCTGGGCTTCTCCTGGAATCGGGTTATGAAGTCGCCCTTGAACTCGAGCGCACCAAATCGTCCCGGTGGCTGAACGGCGCAGACGGTGGCCATGCGGCCGTGCTGGCGATGAAAGGCGACGCTTGCGCTGATATCCACGTCGGAAAGGCCATCGCCGTACGTGAAGCAGAACGCGTCGTCTTCGAGGTACTCGGCGGCCCGCTTGAGCCGGCCACCTGTCTGGGTGTGTTCGCCGGTATCCACCAGCGTCACCCGCCATGGCTCGGCATGGCGGTGGTGGACATCCATTCGGTTCCGCGCGAGATCGAAAGTCACATCCGACATGTGAAGGAAGTAATTGGCGAAGTATTCTTTCACCAGGTAACCCTTGTATCCGAGGCAGATAACGAATTCGTTGATGCCATGGGCGCTGTATATCTTCAGAAGGTGCCAGAGCACCGGCTTGCCGCCCACCTCGATCATGGGCTTTGGCCTCAATCCCGTCTCTTCACTCAATCTCGTCCCGAGACCGCCCGCCAGGATCACCGCTTTCATGTTTCCTCTCCAAGGGCGCTTGGGCTTAACCGCCAAGCGCTGACGACTGATTAGAGCGATGGCCGGACAAGGGTGTCAATGTGCTTTTCGCCCGTTGGGCCCGACGGTTCGACGCCAGACCAGCGCAAGCAGGTAGGTGGCGATATCCCCGGCGAGCATGGTGGCCCGGAAGCCCGCCGCAAGAACGGCGACGCCTGCGAAAGGCAAATTTCCCCTCAAAAGCCAGCTTGCAACCGCCTCGAATACACCAATTCCCTGCGGCGCGAACACGGCCACGAATCCGGCCGCCCAACTCAGAAAATAGGCGGCCAATAGCCCCGCCAGTCCGCCCTCCGGCAACGGCGTGGGGAATGCAAGCCAGTAGACGGCGAATGCGGAGCCCGCAACGCTCCAGAACGCCACGATCAGAGAGTACGCCACCACTTCCTTGGATGCCGATGCCCGGCACGCTTGCGGAAAGAGGCGTCTCAGCAGCGTGGGCAGCAGCACGATCAGGATGCAACCCGCCCCTATCAGAGCCCCGACGACCGCGATGCGTTGACCCGACGCCAGCGCCAACAGCCCGCCAAGTACCAAAGCAACGGAGAGGGGGGCCATGTTCTCGAGCACGACGAGGGTGCCCAACTGGTCGCGGCTCACGCCCTGCGCGCGCAGGTCGGCCACTCTCGAAACCGTATGCCAGATGCCGCCGGGAAGATAGCGTGCCGGCAAGCGCCGCAGGTGGATGTCCAGCAATGTCCTGTAGGTCGGCGGCGACGGAAGTCCATCCAGCCAGAATCTTGATATCGCCGGGACCAGCAGATTGAGCATGGCCCAGGCTGAGGCGGCGAAAAGGACCGGGATCAAGCTGGCCTGCGGCACGACAGCGGCAATCGCATCCTGCGAGCCGACAGCCGCGATGCCGAGAAAAGCCAGGGCGAGAGGGGTGAACGCTGTGCGGGCGACCGCCAGGCTGGACTTTGACAGGGAGGATCGTTGCATGCGCCCCTCAGCCGTTTGGAGCCTGCCGACCCGCCCTATAGCGCAGTGCGAGCGTGGGAGCCAGGACGATCAGCAGCCCGATTCGGTCGATCATCGGGAGGTCGGAGCGCAGGACGAGGCGGACGAGGGCCAGCGGCAGCGACATCAAGGGGAACATGCGGCCCAGTCGGGAGCGGACTATGCCGAATTCGCTGGACACGTAGCGCCGAACCTTCTGAGCATGGCTTACCTCGGTACGCAGTTCCCGTCGATACCAGCGCGACGCGGTCGCGTGCAGGAAGTCGCCCCGGAGTGCGAGAGCCGACAGCAGCAAAAGGTCGGCCCCGACCATCGCCGCGAGGGGGCCGCAATCGCGCAGAGCCTGGATCCGCATCACTCCCAGAGCGGGGTGCATGTTCCCCCACAACACAGTGAGGAAGCGACCTACGGGCCCCAATCCGCGGGTGTCGGTCCAGCCGGATTCACGAGCCAGCGGCTCGCCGTCCGGGCCAATCCAGTCGGCGCTCCCGTAAGCCAGGCATGCGGAGGGGTGGGATTCCAGGAGGTTCACGCATTCCGACACCAGACCGGAAGACCAGAGGTCATGCCCCGAGGCCCACATGAAGAAATCACCTCTGGCAAAGTCCACCGACCGGCGGAAGTTGTCGGTGACGCTCATGGCCTCCGGAGCAGCTTCGATGCGAATGCGCGGGTCGACCGCAGCATGGCGGCGGCATATGGCAAGCGTGTCATCGCTGGACGCGTTGTCGCAGACGATGATCTCCAGTGACGGATAGTCCTGGGCGCGCAGCGCCGACAGGGCGGCGTCGACGTGACGGGCTTCGTTGCAGACCGGCAGGCCGATGCTTACAAGGGGCGACGACGACCGGGTCAATCGGCCTCCTCAGGAACTGCGTTCTCCGCGCCGGACGCCGGCACCACTTCCGGAAGTGCTATGTCGGCAATGCCCAGTGTGCGGGCGTGGTCGGCGACGACCTGCGCGATATCCCGGTGGCCTTCGCGATGCAGCGCATCCACCACGGCAGCCGCCAACTCGGCGTCACCGTCCTCGATGGACCGGCGGTAAAGTGTCAGCGCGAGTTCCTTGTTCCCTGCCTTGGTTAGCGCATGCTTCGCGAACAGGTAATACTGGCTCGAAGGCATCGGCAGCCTATCGGCCAACACCGAATAAGCCTCTGCGAAGCGCAGGTGATCGAAGACCAGGTCTCTCTGGCTCAGCTCCAGCAGGCCCACGATCATGATCTGCTCCTGGGGGCCGATTGCCCGGCGCTTGAGCTTTTCGATCACTCTGTCCCACCACTTCGGATTGGCGGGCTGCCCTGCGGTGGCCGCGAGCACGATCAGTCCTTGCTCGGGCATGGGCGAAGCATTGGGCACACGCGATCCCCGCTCGAACTCCTCGCGGGCCAATTCATAGAATCGCGAATCCGGATCGCCTTGGGCCAGGATCATGTATTGCTCGCCAAGGTCCATGCTTGCGCGGGCGGATTCGGGATTGTTCCTGGCAAGAGTGCTGGCAAGAATGAGTGGATCGCCCCAGGTCGCGCTTCGGATCAGCGTCAGAACCATCAATCCGGCAAGTACGATGGCCACGGTAACCTTGCGCACCAGTGGACGCCGACCTCGCGGGATTCTCGAGACAAGGTCGGCCACCGCCAGGAGCACACCCAGTACCGCGAAGTAGTTCCGATGTTCGAAAGCCAGCTCCAGGGGCGCGACGTTGCTGCTGAGACCGTGCGACGCGAAGAACCAAAGCAGGCCCAGGGACATCAGCGGCAATTTGCGCCGTTGGGTCCAAGCGAGGGTGAACAGCCCGAGCAGCAACAGCCCGCCCGCAAGGGTGGTCGCCGGCGAAAGCAGGCCTTGCGATGCCACCAGGTGGTCGTAGTAGAAAACGTAGCCGGCTGGCTGCGGAAGCAGTATCCAGCCGATGTACATGGGCAGTATGCGCAGTTGGGTCAGAACACGGTCGACTGGTCCGTAATCGCGCATGGCGAATGCTTCCGGAGCTAAGTAGTGCGGAAGTATGGTGAAAACAAAAAGCGCGACGCCCGCGGCAGTGGCGATCGCGTAACCGTATTGCCATCTGCGCGAACCCGTCGGATCCGCGCCGCGAAAGCGAAGTACCGTCAGCTCGAGCGCGAGCGTGTACGCGGGGAAGAGGATCGCAGTTTCCTTGGCCAGCAATCCGGCCGTCGCCGCCACGGCGGCGGTGCCGATCCACGGCCAGCCGCGGGCACCGGCGATCTGTCGCTGTCGACCGTGAAGGTAGGCGATCAGGCCACACAGCACGAAAGTCAGCGACATCATCTCCATGCGCTGGACGACGTACTGGACAGTGGAGACCTGGAGGGGGTGTATGGCCCACGCGAGGGCTAGGACGAAGGCAACCAGCCAGGATTCCCGTCCCGGAGAGTCCCAGCCAGAGAGGAGTCGGCGCGCCAGGACAAGAACCAGAATCGAGTTGACCAGATGGACGATCAGGTTGGTGATCTTGTAGCCCGTCGCATTGAGTCCCCAGAACGCGTGGTCGACCGCAAAACTGACAGTGGCGACAGGGCGGGGGCTGGCGCCTCCGTAGGAAGAGGCGGCTTCCCGGAGGGATGCCCAGTCGAGGGCCTCGGCATGGACCTTCTCTTGGTTGACGATGCTGGAGTAGTCGTCGAAGAGGAAGTCACCGTTCAGCGCCGGCCAGTAGGCAAGGGCAGTGAGCAGCAGGAGTGCCAGCGCGAGGATCGCCGGCAGTTGCATCGGTGTGCGCATTCGGGGTCGTCCGTTTCCGGCAGTGCCGGAGTGTACCCCTTGGGCGGGCTCCAGATCAGGAGCAGTTGGAGGGTTTGTGCTTGGGGAGGGTGCCTGCCGGCGTGCTGCAGCTCCAGGCGCCCGTCGAGCTGCGGCTAATACGCAGCGACTTGCCGTTTATGCGGGGGTGGCCGACCAGGACGCACTCGATATACCCCTCCGCATCGGCGTCGAGGTTGATCGGGTTGCAGCGGGGCGTGCTGCCGGGAAGGCCGAGGTCGGAGACCGTAAAGGACGTATTGCTCTCGGCGACCAGTTCCGACTCGAAGGTCGCGCGTCCGGCGGTGATGTCGGCCAGGCCGCCGGTGAGCTGGGCCCGGATGGTGTAGTCCTGATAGACCGAGCCTGCGATGGCCGCAAGGATGGCGATGATCGCGATGACGATCATCAGTTCTATCAGGGTGAAGCCTTTGGTGTGACGCATAAACCACCTTCCCGTCGATGATTGAGCAGGACCCGACAATCGGCCTGGGAGGGGTGGGAGGGGGGCCTTTTCGAGGAAGGGGGCGGCAAAGCCGCCCCCTTCAGGTAAAGCACCCACCGATGGACCGATGGATTACAGAGCGGCGGTGCAGTTGCCCGGCTTGTGCTTGGCGGCAGCGATGTCGCTGGCGCAGACCCACTGGCCGGTGCTCGACGTGCGCTTCAGGCGAACGACCTTGCCCTGGACGACCGGGTTGCCGATCAGCGTGCAGGCGATCGAGCCTTCCACGCCCTTGGTCACGTTGATCGCCGAGCAGCGCGGCGTCGGCGAGCTCAGGCCAACGGCGGCCGCGGTGCTGGCGGCGTCGGCGGAACCGCGCTGGACCAGCTCTTCGAACGCCGTCACGCCGCCACGGATGTCGGCCAGGCCGGACGTCGCCTGCGAACGGGCGATGTAGTCCTGGTACAGCGGCAGGGCGATGGCGGCCAGGATCGCGATGATCGCGACCACGATCATCAGCTCGATCAGGGTGAAGCCTTTCTGGATCTTCTTCATGGGTGAATCCCCTAGGTGGATTGTGGTTGTCACGTGTCGAAACGGAATTCCCGTCCGTGGGTAGCCGTGCCGAAGCACGTGCTAGATCAATGAAGCATCAACTGTGCCAGCGGTTTGACGGCCGTCACAGGCCGGAATATAGGCACAAGGTTGAACGCAAGGCCAGCCAAACATCGGACATGAGATGCCATGGGTCGCACAAAGGTCAAAAAGTGACGTTTAGCGTCAGTTTGTGCCTCTGTGGACTGTGACCTGGCTCACGATTTTCCGCTGTGGCCGGAACTCGGCTTGCGGTTATGCTCACGGCGTCACGATTGGGGAGACGGGAATGAGTTTTTGGCGCATGGGCTTGGAGCGCAGCCTGCTGGCGTTGTTCGTGGCATCTGGGTTTGCCGGCCTGATCTACCAGGCCATCTGGTCCCATTACCTGGGCCTCAGCCTGGGACATGCCGCCTACGCGCAGACCCTGGTTCTGGCGATCTTCATGGGGGGCATGGCCGTCGGCGCATGGCTGGTCAGCCGTCAGGGCGTGCGCTGGAAGCGCCTGATCTTCGCCTACGCGGTGGTGGAGGTGGTGATCGGGCTTGCCGGCCTGTTGTTCCATCCCCTTTTCATCGCCTATTCCGACCTGTCCCAGAGCCACGTCTACCCCGCAATAGACTCGGAGCTGGCCGTCCGGACCTGGCAATGGGGCACGGCCGCCCTGCTTATCGCGCCGCAAAGCATCTTGCTCGGCATGACGTTCCCGCTCATGAGCGGCGGCTACCTGCGGGTGGCGCCGAAGGCCGATGGCGAGATCCTCGGCGGTCTTTATTTCACCAACAGCATCGGCGCGGCGTTCGGTGCACTAGCCGCCACCTTCCTGCTGCTCCCTTGGGTCGGGATGCCGGGAGCCTTGGCCGTGGCTGGCGTGATCAACTTGGGGGTGGGCTTGCTGGCGTGGGTTGTCGCGCGACAGGTGGATGATATGCCCGCCCCGGCGCTCCCGGAACGACCGGTAGTCGCAGAATCCCGCGAGCTTGCGGGCCAGGCGGCAACCCCGGTGTCCGGCTTCTACCGCATGATGCTGTTGGCGGCGGCGATCACCGGCGCCAGTTCCTTCGTGTACGAGATCGGTTGGGTGCGCATGCTCAACCAGTCGCTCGGAACCACGCTGCATTCCTTTGAACTGATGCTGGCGGCCTTCATCCTGGGCCTGGCTTTCGGTGGACTCTGGATCCGCAAGCGCAGTGCGCGCATCGCCGACTGCGTCGAGTACGCCGGTTACGCGCAGGTCTGGATGGGTGTAGCGGCACTGGTATCCATTCCTGTGTTCGGGCAGAGCTTCCGCGGCGTCGGCTGGCTGATGTCCGTGCTGCCCAGGGACGAAACCGGCTACAGCCTGTTCAGCCTCGGCAGCGGTGTGATCGCGCTGCTGGTGATGTTCCCCGCGGCATTCTTCGCGGGCATGACGCTTCCCCTGTTCACGATGGCCCTGCTGCGGCGTGGGCATGGCGAAGCCAGCATCGGTCGGGTCTATGCCGCCAATACGCTCGGCGCGATCATTGGCGTGGCCCTGATGGTGCACGTCCTGATCCCGCTGCTTGGTTTGCGTCTTTCGGTGACCTTGGCCGCTTTGGCTGACATCGCGTTGGGGTTCGTGCTGCTGCGCTTCTTTGCCGAAAGCCTGAAGCCGAAGGCCTACATCGGTGCTTTGGCGACCACGCTGGTGATCCTCGCCGTCAGTCTGGTGGTCGGGCGTCCAGCGCCAGAAGCACTGGCCTCCGGCGTTTTCCGCACGGGAGAAACGTCGCTTGACGAGGGCGCCGAAGTCATATTCATGCGCGATGGAAAAACCGCAACTGTGGCGGTCTATACCCAAGGGACGGCAGGCACCATCGCAACCAATGGAAAGCCGGACGCCTCGCTCGAAGCGGACCCCGGGAAGGCGCCCACGGGTGACGAGGTCACCATGCTGATGGCTGGTGCACTCCCGCTGGTGGTGCACCCAAACCCAGCCGAAGTGGCGGTGATTGGCTGGGGATCGGGTCTGACCACCCACACGATCCTCGGTAGTCCGGTACCACAGAAGGTGGATTCCATCGAGATCGAAAGGGCGATGGTGGATGGAGCCAGCAAGTTCGGGCGCCGAGTTGAGCGTGGCTACGACGATCCGCGCTCGCATATCCATTTCGACGACGCACGAACCTATTTCGCGACGGGGCAGAGGCGCTATGACGTCATCGTTTCGGAGCCGTCCAATCCATGGGTCAGCGGCGTCGCGAGTCTCTTCACGCGGGAGTTCTACTCCTTCCTCCGCGGTCACCTGAATGAGGGCGGCATCCTGGTTCAGTGGGTGCAGACCTATGAACTTGACAATCCGCTGCTGTTGACAATGGTTTCGGCACTGATTGGTGAGTTCCCGCATGTCGAGGTATATCTGACCAGCAATGCGGATCTGCTGTTCGTCGCAAGCCAGTCTCCCATTCCGCCGCTGGACCACTCGCGGGTGGAATCGCCCGTATTGAAGGCTGAACTGGAGAGGGTCGGACTGGCGAGCCTTGCCGACTATCGAGTTCGTCGGGTCGCGTCACGTGATGTCCTTGATGTTCTTGTGACCCTGTTCGGTGTCGAGCAGTACTCCGATTTCTATCCCGTCGTCGCGCTGGAGGCGCCGCGAGCCCGGTTCATGAATTCGGGCGCGGAGGCCGTCGTGTGGCTCGCAGAAATCGGCCTGCCAATCCTCGAGATGCTCGATGGGCGTGAGCCCTTGGGAATCGACGAGCCCGTGGTTGACGTGCCGGGCAACTCGACCGTGGCCGGCTATTGGACGGCGGTGGCGGTCCGCAACGCGTTGCTCAGCGGGAATGTCGATGCCGTCCAACGGATAAGCCCGGCGCTAACAAAGGAGGTCGAGGCCTTGCGCCGTTTGTCCTCGGCATCGATTTCCGACGCGGACATGGACGAATGGCTCGAAGCCGCCGCGTTGGTCGCTGACGGCTCCATCGCTCCTTTAAAAGTGGGTGACCACGCCGGAGTCTGGGTCAACCCGGCATGGATTGTGGCCGGGCAGCAACCGGAGGTCGTGCAGCACGTGCTAGCGGCTTACGATGCCGTGGCTCGGCGCGACGCGGCGGCGATGCATGCCGCGGGCCTGGCGGCGCTGGAGCGTCTTGATCATTCGCGCCCGGCGCTGGTCCGGGAACAGATGCTGGTAATCGCGGAAATCGGGGCCATCGCGAGCGGCAGGCCGGAAGAGGTGCTTCCGATGGAGCGCGGTGTCGGCGGCGATGTCGAGGTCAGCCAGCTCTATGGCTTCGCCAGATCCTTCCTGATGGCCTGGGCCGACCGGGTGCAGACCGAGGGCGCGCAGTGAGGCGCGCCCAAGGGCCTACTCCATCCCCAGCTTCTTGAGCTTGTAGCGCAGCGCCCGGAAGGTGATGCCCAGCTGCGCGGCGGTCTTGGTCTTGTTGTAGCGGTTGGCTTCGAGCGCCTTCTGGATGGTTTCGCGCTCCATCTGCTCGATGGCCTCGGGCAGGGCGGTGCCGTCGATGCCGGCCAGGCCGGCGGCCGCCTGCGCGGGAGCCGCCAGCACGGCCTTCAGCGGCACGTCCGCCTCCTGGCCGATCAGGCTGTCCACCTGCGGAAGGTAGAGGTCGGCCACCTCGATGTTCTGGCCTTCGCACAGCGCGACCGCGCGCTCGAGGATGTTCTCCAGCTCGCGCACGTTGCCCGGGAAGGGGTAGGCGCTGAGCGCCGCCTCGGCCTCTTCCGAAAGTTTCGGCGCGTCGGGCTGGCCGGCGGCGAGGCGCTGCAGGATGGTGGCGGCGATCGGCGCGATGTCCTCGCGGCGCTGGCGCAGCGGCGGCACCTGCAGC
>CAMLKR010000014.1 GCA_946480565.1 uncultured Arenimonas sp.
TCAATCCGGCGCAGGACCACGGCTTCATGTTCAGCCGCAGCCTGGCCGATCCGGACGGCCACGTGTGGGAGGCCTTCTGGATGGATCCGGCGGCGGTTCCTGGCGAGTGAGCAAGGCGTGCCCTAGGCGCGTCGACCTGCTCTGCTCGCCTTCCGGAACTGCGTTAGTCTCCGGCAGGGAAAGCCATCAAAGGAGAGGCGGCGCATGTCGAGACGAATCACCGGCCTGGCGGCCGCCATCCTGGGTGTGTTTGCGACCGTCGGGGGAGTCCGGGCCGAATCGCCGGCGGCGGATGCGACGGCCGGGCTTTACGATGACGCGGTCGCCCGGATCAAGGCCGACGACATGGCCCAGGCCGCCGATCGCCTCGTCGAAGCGATCGACGCCGGCTACAGCAACTATTTCTCGCTGATGTATGACTCGGACCTGGGCAGGCTGCGCGAGACGCCGGAGTGGCCGCGCGTCATCGCGCGGTTCGAAAGCCGGCACGCATGGGCGCAGGCTTTCCGCCTCCTTGCCGACAACGGTACGCCGTCGTGGATCCGCTATGCGCGCGCCCATGCCGCGCTGGCCGCCGGCGCCAAGCCGCCCGAACAGTTCGCGCCGACCTTCCGCCAGTACTACGCGACCCAGGCGGCCTTCGTCGGCGACTACGTCGAGGCCGACCACTACTACCGACGACCGGCGCCCAACGGCGTCGATCCGGTCGCCGCGGGGTACACCGCGGCCCATCCCGCCACCGACGCGATCCTCGCCGACGCGACCAAGGCCCGCGCGGTCTTCCTCAACGAATCGCACGCCCAATCGGTGACGCGCGCGCTGAACATCGGCCTGGTGCGCGCGCTGCGCGCCGCGGGTTACACCCACCTGGCGCTGGAGGCACTGGCCGGCAAACGCATCGATGGCGCCTGCGCCAGCGTGGCCTTGGCCGACGAGGGCTTGGCGGCGCGCGGCCTTGCCACGCCGGCGAGCGGCTATTACCTGCAGGATCCGATCTACGCCGAGCTGGTGCGCATCGCGCTGGCGGAGGGCCTGGTGCTGGTCGCCTACGACGACATCGCCGATTCGCCGGCACTGGACGTGCGCGAACAGCGCCAGGCGCAGAACCTCGCTTGCGTGGTGGAAGCTGATCCCGAAGCCCGGCTCATCGCCATCGGCGGCTTCGCCCACGTCGCGGAGCGCGACAGCCATCCGTCCGTGCCCGGCGGCATGATGGGCCACCGGTTCCGCCAGCTCACCGGCATCGATCCGGTGACGGTGGATACGACGGTGTTGCTGCCGGTCGACCAGGGCGCGCTGTCATTCCCGTCGGGAACCGCCGCTCGCCATCCGGCTGTGCTGCGCAATGCCGCAGGAGAAAGCTTCCGCGTGCCTGGCTATGACCACGTCGTGCTGGCGCCACGGGTGGCGGCCCGCGGCGCCGGCGGCGGGTGGCTCACCCTGGACGGACTGCGCGCCGCCGTCGATCCGGGGCTGTCCTGCCCGGGGTCCGAAGGCCTGTGCCTGGTCGAGGCCCGGCCCGTCGGCGCGCCGGACGAAGCCGTGGCCTCGGACCGCTGCGTGCCGAAAGCGCCAGAGCGCCGCTGCCAGCTTTATCTGGCGCCCGGCAGCTACCGGATCTCCGCAAGGGACGACCAGGACACGCTGAGCGCGGACGCCCGCCTCGACGTCGCGCCCTGAGCCTCGTCTTCAGCGTTCGGCGAGCTGCCGGCGCAGGTGCTCGCGCGCGACGAACAGCGGGTCGTCGCCGCCGGGCAGGTCGGGCACCACGCCCTGGCGCTCCCAGTGGCTGCCGGTGCGGTGGTTGATCGGTCGGCCGTCGGGAATCGTGATCTGGATGCCGTGCCCGATGGCGACCGGCTCGCCCATCAGGTGCGCCGCGCCGGCCGACCGCGCGCCGACCACCACCGCGCGTTTTTCGGCCTGCAGGCTGTAGGCGACGTATTCCGCCGCGGAGGCGGATCTACGGTCGAGCAGGATCGCGACCGGCCGCGAATAGGCCGGCAGCGAAGCCGCCGGCAGGGTTTCGGTGCGGCGGCCCGAGCGGCGCTCGATGTCCTGCACCGATTCGACCCCGGCGCCCAGGACGCTGCGCACGATGTGCTGCGGCGTCACCGCATCGCCGCCGCCGTTCTGGCGCAGGTCCAGGATCAGCGCCTGCGTGTCCGAGAGCAGTCCCCAGGCATGCGCCAGCTTGGGTCCCGCCAGGTCCCAGGCGTGGAAGGTGGCCAGCCGCAGGTAGCCGATGTTGCCTTCGAACACGCGTACCTCGCGCACGCCGGCATTGCCGGGGCCGGCGGCGGCGCGCCACTGCATCAGCCAGTCCTCGGAATTGGCGGCGTCGGCGCGGCGTTCGACGTGGAAGTGGCCGTCGCGCGCGTCCAGGTCCTGGTTGAGCCGCTGCAGGAAGGCCGCGTCGTCGCCGCAGTGGATCGCGTGGCGCCCGTCGCGGGCCCACTGGCGCAGGTCGGCCGCGATCAGGGCTGCCTGCGTGGCGTCGACGTAGCGCGCCTGCACTTCCTCCGCGGCGGCCGCCAGCACCTGGGCTTGGGCAGGGCAGGGGGCGGGTGCGGCGGCCAGCTGCGCGGCCAGCATGAACGTGGTGATCATTCGGTCTCCCGGAACTTCGTCTGAAAAGTCATGGCCCGCCTGTACCCGCGCGCGCCTCGTCGCATTCCGCGCACTCGCCGGCCGGATGCAGGAAGGCGTGGCGGTCGGCGCCCAGCAGGTGCAGGCCGGCGTCGACGATGTCGCGCGAACGCACATGCCTGGCCGTGCCGTACCCCACCGGGCCGACGGCCTGCTGGCCACGCCTGTCGAGCAGGGTATTGACCTCGACGAAACGCCCGCAGCAGCCCTGGGCTTCGAAATAGTCGATGCGCCGGAAGCCATTTCCGTCGCGCACCAGCGAATATTTGGGCAGGCCGTAGTCAACCCGGGCCAGGCTTTCGGCCAGGTGCAGGGTGGTGTTGGCGTCGTGGTCGACGCCCAGCAGCAGCACGTGGCCGTCGTGCGCGAAGACCCGTCCCACCGGACTGTTGAGCCCGTGCGGGTCGGTGACCGGATGCGCGGCCGTGATGGCTTCGGCGCGCGGTCCGAAGGCCGCGAAGGCGTGCGGGCTGTCGCTGCGGCGCACGCCCGGCATGCGCCAGAAGGTGTCGGCGACCACGCCCATGCCGAGGCAGTCGCTGCGCGCGGGATCGAAGACCACGTCGTCCACGTCGGTCATGCTTGGCATCACCAGGGTTCCTTCGGGGCCCAGGTGTTCCAGCAGCGCCCGCACCAGTCCCTCGGGCCCGCCCTCGATGGGACCCGTGCGGGAGAATGCGGTGTGCACCTGCAGCACCGCACCACGCGGCACGCCCAGCGCCGCCAGCTGCCGCAGGATCTGCGCCCTGGATGCCGGCGTCATCGGCCCCGCCTTGCACGCATCACGCCGCGCCGGGCAGGTTCGCGGCCAGCGCCGCGGCCACGGCCGCGGGGTCGGCAAGGTGGGGCATATGGCCGAAGGGCAGCATCACCGCCTGCACGCCCAGCAGCTCGGCGGCGCCGCGCTGCATCCAGGCCGGTTCGAACACCCGGTCGAACTGGCAACCCAGGTATACCGTGTGCAGGTTCGGGTGCCGGTCGGGGACCGTGGGCTGCCGCCACATGCCCCGGGCCTCGTACCGGATGCGGTGGCGCCGCGCGAGCTGCTCCTGTTCGGGGGCGACGTCGTGGTAGAGGAAATGGTGGGAAACGGCGTCGTCGTCATAGGCCCGATGCCCCTGTTCCATCCACGGCGGGCAGAACATCGATCCGTCCTGGCGCGCGTGCTCGCGGAAATCCACGCCAGGCTTGGCGATGGCGGCGGCCAGGTAGACCAGGCTGTCGACCCGGGGTTCGGCCGCGAGCATCGGCAGCAGCAATCCGGTGATGGAATGACCGACGCAGCTGATCGGACCGTCGCCGGGAATCGCCTCCCATTGCCGCCGGAGCGCGTCGAGCGCGGAGGCCGGCGTGGCCCCGGGGTCTTCGTAGGGCAGTTCCAGGCAGGCGGCGGCGTGACCCAGGGCCTCCAGGGCCGCGGCGAGCGGCGCCATGCCGCCCGCGCCGTGCGTCGATCCATGCAGCAACACGAAGCTGCGCCGGTGCTCGGCCCCCCGCGCACCGCGCGGGAGGGCCGCCAGCGCGGAAGCGCCGGCCAGGGCGCCGATCAGGCGGCGGCGGGTGGGGAGGAAGGACATGGCGTCTCCGTGCGGAATCCGGTGCGGCAGCCTAGCGTCGCGTCGCGCCGTGGCCGTGTGCGGATCCTCCCGGATCCATTGCCTACTGGTCGAACACCTGCACGCTGGCGTAGCGGTCGGGCGCGCCGCGGGCGATCCGGCAGAGCACGCGTACGTCCCGGCCTTCGGCGCGGATCTTGCCTTCGACGACCAGCAGCTTGCCTTCATCCCGGTAGGACGCCGTCCACTGGTAGGTGGTGATGCCGCGGCCGGCGAAATAGGCCTCGGCTTCCTGCCGGCACCAGGGCGCCAGTTCGCTGGCGCGCTGGAACACCCGCTCGTCGTAATTGGGGTCGGGCGGCGGCGTGGTCGATAGGGCGGCGAGGATGAGCGCGATCATGGGGGGGCTCCTGGGATTCCCGCATCTTGGTCGCGGGCTGCGGTTGCGGGAAGTGCGTCGCGGTCCAATGGTCCGGATGGCACACGGTGCCCGCGGCCGGGTTCAGCGTACCGCGTGCAGCACGCGTCGCCGGGCGGCGCCGGCCGGCAGGTGCCGGAGCACGTAGTCGGCGAAGCGGCTGGCGCCGATCGCCACCTCGCGCATCGACAGCCCGCCGAAGCCCAGCATGAAGCCCGCGGCGGCGGGTGGCGTCTGGAAACACGGGGCCACCGGATGCAGCCCGATGCCGTCCTGCGCGGCCTCGGCGATGATCCGTTCGCCCTGTTCCCGCGTCAGCGCCGGCACCCAGGCCAGCAGGTGCATGCCGGTGCGCGCCGGATGGATCTCGATGCTCTCGCCCAAGGCCTGCGCCAGCACGCGCTGCAGCAGGTCGCGCTTGGCCTTGAGGCGGCGCGACAGGTGGCGCAGGTGGCGGTCGTAGTCGCCCGATTCGATCAGGTCGGCCACCAGCGACTGTTCCAGCGCCGGGCTGCCGAAATCCATCGCCCACTTGCCGTTGATGAAATCCCGCTTCAACCCCGGCGGCACCACCATGTAGGCCAGGCGCAAAGACGCGAACAGGGTCTTGGAGAAACTGCCGACATAGATCACCCTCTCGGCGCTGTCGATGGACTTGAGCGAGGGCAGGGGCGGTCCGTCCTGGCGGAACTCGCCGTCGTAATCGTCTTCCAGCACCCAGGCGCCGGTCACCGCGGCATAGGCCAGCACGTCGCGTCGTCGCGGGGCGGACAGCACGACGCCGGTCGGGAACTGGTGCGAAGGCGTCAGGCAGACCAGCTTGGCCGGATGCGCGCTGAGCAGGTCGACGCGCGCGCCGTCGGCGTCGGTGGGCAGCAGCTGCAGGTTGGCGCCGTGCATCTGCAGGATGCGGCGCAGGCCGAAATACCCCGGCTCCTCGATGCAGGCGACGTCGCCGGGTTCCAGCAGCACGCGTGCGACCAGGGCCATCGCCTGCTGCACGCCCGACACCACCAGCACGTCGTCGGCCTGGCACTGGACGCCGCGGCTGCGGCCGATGTGCGAGGCGATCGCGCGCCTCAGCTGGGGCAGGCCCTGGGTCGGCGGATAGCTGGAGGCCTCGAAGGGTTTGGCACGCGACAGCAGCCGGCGCCAGCGCGCCTGCAGCCCGGCCGGCGGCGTGACCATGCCGTACTGGAAGTCGATGCGGGCGCCGGCCACACGTTTGCCCGGAATGTGTTCGTGGTCGTGCACGCCGCGGGCGCGGCGCGCGAACGCCGACTGCGGCGGCACCTCGGCCGGCGCCGCCCGGTCCGGCAGCAGGGCCAGGGCCGAACGCCGGCAGACATAGGTGCCCGAGCCGGTGCGGCCCTCGACCAGGCCGTGCGCGCGCAGCAGTTCGTAGGCCGCGACCACCGTGCCGCGCGACACCCCGTGGGCGAGGGACAGGTCGCGGGTGGGCGGCAGGCGCGCGCCGGGGGCGAGGCGTCCTTCCTGGATCGCCTCGCGCAGGGCCCGGAACATCTGCCGGGTCACCGGGCCTTCGCCATCGAGGAACAGGTCCATGCGTTGTCCTGGCGCCGCGCCGCACTGGGAGGTGAATCCTATTACGGAACCGCTTCCGTTCCGACGACTGGTCCGGGCCGCACACCGATCTGTGCCGCGGATGACACGGGTTCGGCCCGCTGCGCGCCGGGCGACTGTTAAGGACTTGTAAATATCGATCCGCCCCGGCCTTGAGGCCGAATTACGCGGAGAGAAAGATGAATCGTAGTCCCTTGTCCCGGTCCATCCAGCTGGCGCTGGTCGGATCGTCCCTGCTGCTGGCGATGCCGGGCCTCGCCCTGGCCCAGTCCAGCCCCGAAGAAGAAGAGGGCACCCAGACCCTCGACACCGTCCAGGTGACCGGCTCGCGCCTCAAGCGCGCCGAGATCGAAGGTGCGGCGCCCGTCACCGTGATCACGCGCGCCCAGATCGACATGAGCGGCGACGTCTCGGTCGCCGACGTGATGCGTGACTCCACCTTCGCCTCCTTCGGCAATTTCCGTCCCCAGTCCGGCAGCACCGCCCAGTCGCTGGCCACCATCGACCTGCGCGGCGTCGGCTCCGGCCGCACCCTGGTGCTGATCGACGGCCGCCGCGCCCCGACCAACCCGATGGCCGCCGGTGCCGGCGCCGACCTGAACTCGATCCCGCTGGCGGCGGTCGAACGCATCGAGATCCTGTCCGACGGCGCCTCCGCGGTGTACGGCTCCGACGCCATCGGCGGCGTGGTCAACGTGGTGCTGCGCAAGGACTTCAACGGCGTCGAGATGCGCTACGGCACCGGCAACCCGAAGGTGGACGGTGGCGACACCGAAGAGATGTCGGTGCTGTTCGGCACCGCCAGCGAGACCACCACCCTGATGGCCGGCGCCTCCTACAACGAACGCGGCATGCTCTTCACCCGCGACCAGATCGGCGGCGACAGGCTCGGCGTCTCCTCCTACGGCAACAACTACCTCAGCCCCACGACCGGCCTGTGGACCCGCCTGCCGGGCTTCGCCTGCGATTCCAACAACTTCTACCGCATCACCAGCGGCGGCCAGGACCTGTGCTCCTACGACTTCAACCGGGTCGCCGCCAACGAGGCCAACGTCGAGAACCTGTCTGTGTTCGCCCGCGGCGAGCACTTCATCAACGATGACTGGTCGGTGTTCCTGAACGTGGCTTCGACCCGCACCGAGTCCTTCGGCCGCTACGCTCCCACCCCGGGCCAGCTGGTGTTCGCCGAGGGCGATCCGCTCGACGTCGTCGTGGGCGACGGCGAGGACACCATCATCCGGCACCGTTTCGCCGCCGCCGGCACCCGCGACACCTTCACCGACGCCACCAACACCGACATCCTGGTCGGCGCCGAGGGCCGCCTGAACGACCGCTTCGGCGTGGAGTTCGGCCTGCGCCGCACCGACTACAAGTTCATCGAGCTGGGCAAGGGCTATATCGTGCGTCCGCTGGCCGAACAGGCGATCCGCGACGGCCTGTACGACCTGTACGACCCGTTCTCGGCGTCGCAGGACGTGCTGAAATCGTTCACGGCCACCATCAGCCGCGACTCGCGCTACACCTCGGAAGAGGCCTACGCCCTGCTCACCGCCGACCTGTTCGAGATGGGCGGCGGCACCTCCAACGCCGTGTTCGGCTTCGAAGTGCGCAGCGACGACTACCAGGACCTGTTCGACCCGCTGCAGGAAGCTGGCGTCATCGAGGGCAGCGCGGGCAACTCCTCGCAGGGCAAGCGCAACCAGCGCGCCGCCTACTTCGAGTGGCTGCTGCCGTTCCACAGTGAATTCGAGGTCTCGCTGGCCGGCCGCTACGACCGCTACAGCGACTACGGCGGTGACTTCTCGCCCAAGGTCTCGTTCCGCTGGTCGCCGATCGACACCCTGACCTTCCGCGGCTCGGTGGGCGAGGGCTTCCGCGCGCCGTCCCTGGACATCCTGACCCAGCAGCCCTCGTTCTCGGCCGAAACGGTCAACGACCCGCAGACCTGCGTCGCCTTCGGCCAGCCGGCCAACTGCGCCATCCAGGTCGACACCTTCGGCATCGCCAACCCGGACCTGGCCTCGGAGAACTCGCGCCAGTACGCCTTGGGCGGCATCTGGTCGCCGGTCGACTGGTTCGACTTCAGCCTCGACTACTACCGCATCCAGGTCGAGAACACGATCGTCCAGATCGACGCCCAGGACATCATCGACAGCGACCTGGACCCGGTCCGTTTCGGCCCGATCCCGGCCGGCCTGGGCCTGGTGCGCAACCCGACCACCGGCGCCATCACCGAGATCACCACCGGCTTCGCCAACGCCGGCGACCTCGACACCGACGGCCTGGACGCGCGCTTCAACACCCGCTTCGACCTGGGCGGCGGCCGCCTGGATTCGGAACTGGCGGTGTCCTGGATCAACAAGTTCGAGATCACCAGCCCCGCCGGCGTGACCACCGACCAGATCGACCTGCCGGGCAATCCGGAGCTGCGCGGTGCGTTCCGCAACTCGTGGTCGAAGGGTGATTTCGCGGTGACCTGGAACGCGAACCACATCGGCAAGAACGCCGAATGGTCCAGCTACACCACGCATGACGTGCAGCTGTCGTGGAACGCGCCCTGGAACGCCACCTTCGTGGTCGGCGCCACCAACGTCGGCGACCGCTACCCGGAGCTGCGCAACTTCGACGGCCGTCCGTTCAACTTCTTCCTGTACGACGCCTACGGCCGCACGCCCTACATCCGCTACACCCAGCGCTTCTGATCGAACCGTTCCCCGTTGTCTCCACTTCGCCCGCGGCCATGCCGCGGGCTTTTTTCTGCGTGGAGTTCAGGCGACGGATCGGGGCTCGAGGCGTTCGCGCGCCTGGGTGGTGGTCAGGCCGAAGCGCTGCTTGAAGGTGCGGCAGAAGGCGCTCTTGCTCTCGAAGCCCACGGCTTCGCAGACGTCGACCAGGGTCAGGGAGGTCGAGGTGATCAGGCGCCAGGTGTGTTCGACCTTGAGCTGCGAGGCGTGCTCGCCCGGGGACAGGCCGAACACCTCGCGGTACATGCGCTTGAAGTGGGTCGGCGAAAAACGCGCCAGCTCGGCCAGGCGGTTGATGGCGCCGTCGACCCCGTGCGAATGCAGCAGCACGTTCCGCGCCCGCATCAGGCGGTGCAGGGTGTGCTCCTTGCGGGCCCGGGTGTGGCCGCTGCAGCGCTGGATCCAGGGCTCCAGGTCGGCCTGGCTGTCGCGCAGGGCGCCGCGCAGGGTCTGGAACATCGAGGCCAGCACCGGGCCGCCGGCATCCACTTCGCGCATCAGCCGGACCACCAGCCGCAGCACGTCGCGGTCGGTGCGCACGACCCGCGAGAACAGGGTGCGGCCGAGGCTGGCCGGCGTGCCGGGCAGCGCGGGCCCCCAGTGTTCCGCCGGCGCGGCCAGGCCCAGCAGCCAGCCGCCGCGCTGGGTGCCGGCGCGGATCGCGCCATCGGCCCAGGTAAGCGAATGGCCGCTGCCTAACGCAATCTCAACATGGGGCGTGGCGACCAGCGCATCGCCCTTGAGGGCGATCCAGACCGACGTCCAGCCGGCGGGCACGCCCACCTGGGCGCCACGCTCGGCCATGGACACCAGGCGGATGCCGTCGTCGCCGTCGGCGCCGAGCTCGAGCACGCGGCCCATGCCCAGCGGGTGGTAGGAGAAGCGGGGGATGAGCGGCCTCACGGCGGAAACTCCCTGCAGGACGACGGATTTCAGGCTAGGCAGTCCTGCTGCCCGGCTGCCGACCAATTCCGTGCGCCATTGGGTGGACCAATTCACCGTCGGTCCGGACCGCTTGGTCGGAATGGCGACGCCCGCGGGTCTTTTCCGCATACCTGGGCAAACGCCTCGGCCCTAACTTGGACCTTCCTTCGGCCATCGCCCTGCGGCAGGTGAATACATGCGTGCGTTCCAACCCGACCTGAGGGCCTGGCTGGTCCTCGCGACCACGCTGGCCGGAACGCTGGACCTGGCCTATGCCTTCCTCGCGGCGTCGGGCATCGGCGTCTCGCCTGCGACGGTGCTCAAGGTCATTGCCAGCGGCCTGCTGGGTCCGGCCGCGCTGAAGGGCGGACCCGCCGTCGCCGTGCTGGGTGCCCTGCTGCATTACCTGATCATGGCGGCGTTCGCGGCCTTCGCGCTCGTGCTCGCCCGCCGCCGCGACTGGACGCTGGCGGGCGCCGCGGCCATCGGCGTCGCCTACGGCGCGGCGCTGTACGTGCTGATGAACTACCTGGTCGTGCCGCTGTCGGCGGCGCCGCTGAAGCCGCGCACCACGCTGACCAGCATTGCTCCGGAACTGCTGGTGCACATGGTCCTGGTCGGCCTGCCGCTGATGTTGGTGGCGCGGCTGGCGCTGCGCGGGCGCCACCATCCCGCCACGACACGGCATTGATCGCGGGCATCACCGGAAACGGTCCTGCCCGCAAACCATGACCCCCACCCACCGCGCAGCCTATCCGCATGATCGACCTGCATCCGATCCCGCTGGAAACCTACGCCCCGACGCGCTCCGTTCCGCGATCGGGCGGCCCTGTGCGCGCCTTCCACGTGGACGCGGTGCGCGCCCGCCGCAAACTCGACGTGTCCCAGCGCATCCTGCGCGCGCTAGCGCACCTGGCTGAGCGGCCGCCACGGCGCCTGCTAGAGATCGGCTTCGGCCACGGCATCCTGCTGTCGGAGGTGCATCGCCGCTGGCCGCAGGCGGAGCTGGTGGGCGTGGATCGCTCGGCGACGATGGCGGCGCACGCCCGCGACCGCAACGCCGACGCGCTGGCGCAGGGCCGGCTCACCCTGGTCGAGGCCGACCTGCTCGACTACCGCCATCGCGGCGAAGCCTTCGACACCATCGTCAGCATCAACCTCGGCGCGATCGGCCAGCCCGAGACCACCGGGCGCCTGCTGCACCAGGCCGTGCGCGGGCTGGCCGAAGGCGGACGCTGGATCGACGTCTACGACTCCCCCAGCAGCACCAGCGTGGCGCGGCACGCCGAGCACGCGCAGCGCGTCTTTGAAGAGGCCGGCCTGTCGCCGCGGGTGATGGTCCGGGGCAGCCAGCGGGTCGAGATGGTCGCGACGCGCTGAGGCGACGCTGCGTGCTCGGTGCAGGTAAACTGCGCCACCTTCGGGACGCCGGAATCGGGGACGTTGTATGCCTGAGATGTCGAACCTGCTTGCGTTCGCGGCCATCGCGCTGGGGATGGTGCTGACGCCCGGGCCGAACATGGTCTACCTGATCTCGCGCTCGATCTGCCAGGGCCGCACCGCGGGCCTGATCTCGCTGGGCGGCGTGGCGCTGGGCTTCGTTTTCTACATGCTCTGCGCGGCCTTCGGCATCACGGCGCTGGTCATGGCCGTGCCTTACGCCTACGACACCATCCGCCTGGCGGGTGCCGTCTACCTGCTCTACCTCGCCTGGCAGGCGGTGCGGCCCGGGGGACGGTCACCGTTCCAGGTCGCGTCGCTGCCGGTCGACGGTCCGCGCAAGCTGTTCGCGATGGGTTTCCTGACCAACCTGCTCAATCCCAAGATCGCGGTGATGTACCTGTCGCTGCTGCCGCAGTTCATCGACCCCGCCGACGGCAGCGTGCTGACGCAGGCGCTGGTGCTGGGATCCACCCAGATCGCCATCAGCGTCTTCGTCAACGCCCTGATCGCGATCTGCGCCGGGTCCATCGCCCTGTTCCTCGCGCGCCGACCGGTGTTCGCGCTGGCCCAGCGCTGGGTGATGGGCACGGTGCTCGGCGGCCTCGCGGTCCAGATGGCGACCGAAACGCGCAGGTGAGTACGGGTGTTCCGTTTCGGACGTGCATCGCGCAAGGCGGCGGGGCAGGTGCCGGAACGCGGACCGGAAAATGGTGGCTATGGGTGGACTCGAACCACCGACCCCAGCATTATGAGTGCTGTGCTCTAACCGGCTGAGCGGCGGAAAAACCTTTCCGGTCAGTAGCTTCCGAGCGTTGTCCCGGTGTATCTGTCAAGGTAAGTGGCCGGGAAGCCGGAGGCGGAGGTCAGCTCCCTGAGCGGGTCAGCTGGGCCTCAGCTTCCCGATGAGGATCGTCCTCGCCACTACCCCAGTCCAGACCAGCGGGACGCGTTCAGGGCGCGCGTCATCCAGCGTGCGGGCTCATCGCCTGTTCCGACCGGCGGATCGCCCAGGTGAGCTCTGGCTGCGTCTTGAGAGTGTTGAAGACTCTGATTCACTGTCGACGACGAGCTGGAGAGGCGTCCTCAAGCCGACTCATCGCTTAGCGGACACGCGGCATGAGCTCCGTTGGATGCTGAGAAGACTCTACCGCCGGCGGCCCGCGCCATCCGTCGGTAGCAGCACTTCCTTGCCGAGTCCGCAAAAGAAAACGCGCCATGAGTTCCTCATGGATGTGTCTTCACATTTTTCCAACGATTTTTCTTTTCATCGTTTGGTGGACTCGCTAGGCTTTTCGTCAAGCAAGCCGACGGAGAAAAAGAAATGAAGAATTCCAAAGGCATCAGACTGCGCTCCGCTGTGGCGCGCTCCTTGTAAGCCGTCAAAAAAACTTCGCGATGACCGCCTCGCAAGGCGCTGCGTCGCCCAGAAGTTCTTGAGGTCTTAGCCCCCGCGCGAGAATCGGCAGGGGAGATCAACAAACGTTTAAGTCTGGCCGCCGCGGTCGGACGGCGTGCGCACGAAAATCAGGAGGAAACAATGACCACCACTATGAACAGCATCAAACATCAGCCTTCCGGCATCGGCATCTTGACGCATCCCGCCATGTCGAACATGGACGCTACCACCTACACGGTCGTGGCGAAGTCTCCAGAGCGGGCAGGCCTAGCGGAGGAAGACCTTGCCGATGAACTTATTCTCGCTATCGTCCGGGCGTTCGACGGGTTTGGCTGGATGGATGAGCCAATTCTCATCTCGAGTTGGGTATGCAGTGGGCAGTTTGTCCAGGTGTCGGGAACCGTTTCCCGAAAGGACCCTGCCGATAAGGCGGTCAAGCAGGTGATTGATCTCGCGGTTTCGAATCTTAAAAACCGAAGCGGATTCCCGTTCTCATCGACGGTATGGGTCCGGCCTCACGTTATTGGCGACGACCTCCTAGAGTTTCTGGAAACTGTCTTCTTCCGCGAAGGAGTCAATCTGCTTGCGAACACAACCGGCGGCCGCTGGATCGAAAGCATGTGCGACTTTCTTAGCGTCTTTCCGGAGTTCGAGGCATTCGAAGAGACACTGCACTGAGCTAGTCAAAGAAGACATCGCCGCCGGCCATGACGTTGGCCGGCGGCATAGGGTAACCGGAGGCCCATCGCTGACTATGGCCGCAAACTCGCAGCCCACACCGGGCTGCTCACGCTAGGAGTGTGAATGTCGATCAATATCGATTGGTATGTGAATGCATCAGAAGAGGAGATAGACCACGAGCGCCAAATGCGCGCCGCGCTGCGGTCGATGGACGATGCCCCCGGTCCTGCCGATGACGACTTCGGTTGGTTGAAAGACATTCAGGCTGAGCTCCTGGCATCCGAAAATGGGTCGGACGAGATCCCCCTCGATGATGAATTTAGTTGGCTGAAGGAAATCAAGGCTGAGCCTCTCGCGCCCGAGAGTAGCCCGAATGAGATTGCTGTTGATGACGGCGCCAGCCTGTTGAAGGAGCTCCAGGCTGAGCTTCTTGCATCCGAAGATGGCACGAACGACCTGGCTAGCGGGCCGTCGGTTGTTGATGCCACAGCAGACCGCCAGGGAACAACAGACACGAATTACGTTGCCACGCAGGAGGCTCCAGTAACGGGGGATGCAGAGCCGCATCGCTATCGTCGGCCCAAGGAAGCCTCCCGGGCATGGCGAGCAATCCAACACACACTTGACCTGGCTAGGAACACGTCGTCCCGGAGCGTGGTCATCCATTGGGGCGCTTCTGAGGTGGGAAATTCGTCCACTTTCTCCTTAAATAATAAGAGCGAAGAAAAGCATAAAAGCTTTAAAGAAAAAGGGAAAAACTGGACGAAATTCCCACTTTCAGTTCCGGATCGTTTTGGGGCCACTGAATCACAGGGACGCTTGAGGCTTCCGCTCTGGAAGAACATTGGAAACGCGGGGAGGGATTCGATCCCGGCGGAAGTTACTTTCGGTCTCCGTGTCGCTTCTCTGGCGAACCACGGGGCTCCGATGGACCGGGCAATCTGGCAAGAGACAGACTCGGACCCCTCGCTGGGTTACCTGTCCGTGGAGATGAGCGGAGAGGCCGCTGAGCGCTTCCTGGCGGGTGAGAAGGGCGATGCTGGGGGCGGACTGCGCCGGGGGCTTCTACGCGCGCTAGAGCGCGCTGTAGGCGGCCCTGCGTCGGTGGTAGCTGCCTGGGTAGGTGGAGCTGGGGACGGCGCTCCTGTGACGCTCTTCTTGGCTATGCGACTCGATGACAAAGCGTGTTCTGATCAGGCTGTTGTCGTGGATGCTGCTGAGCGCTACCGCTTGGCCCAGCCCGACCCGGACAACGTCGATTGGTATGAATACAGCGGAGTCGGAAGTAGCTGCGAGATCGAGGAGGACCTGTGTCGTGCAAGGGCCGCGCGCGTCTGGCAGCGGACCATTCGGTATTTTGGCGTGCCGACGTGGTTTCGTTCAGACGTAATTGAGACAATTCGCGATTACCTGCTACGCGATCCGAACGACTTACTGATTCGTCAGTATGTCATTGCCCGAAAGAAGAAGTGCATGGCCACCAAAGCGGACAAGCTGGCCCTGACCATGGTCGAATGTCGGGAGCTCGTCATAGAGGGTGCAATCAGGTTCTACGTCGGAAGCCCCGCTCAGTTCGCTGCCGTCGTGTTCGCCTCAGGCAACGTTCTTGGGACCTACGTCGACAGGCTCCACCAAGCCGCGGAAACGAAGGCTGCATACGAGCAGCTTCGCGCCGGCGTGTTCAGCTAGGGCTGGAGAGTCGTCATTGGCCCTGCGGACAACGTCATGTGTTCCGCAACGAAACGTCATCCTCCCTGCGGAAGCTAGATCCTTACGGGTGCTGGAATGCGCGCTAGGTAGAGCTTCTGGAGGAACAATAAGGCGCGGCAAAGACGTTGGACCTGCCAGCGGGCCATTTTGCGCGCTCGCTCAGACCCGGCCCATCTGGAAGTCCTAGTAGGATTCACCGATCGTCTTATGGGTCGCGCCGAAGTCGAGACGTCCCCGGCTGATACCTTATAGTTTGGCCGCCGTCGGAACGACAGTTTGCCCGCGCTCGCCGGGACTGTAATTTGACCAGGGATTGCCATGAAGAAGAGCACCAAGAAGGCCACCAAAAAGGCTTCGACCACGACCAGCCGCCAGAGGGTATCTGACGCCGCCGAAGCGATTATCAAAGCCAACCCGACGGGCATCAGATGGACCGAGTTGTTCTGGTCCGTTCAGGCGAAGCTTCCTGGTGAGAAGCACAACACACTTGTCGGGGCGCTGCGCTACTTCAAGAATCACCTACCGCCGGGCATCGTGCACCCGGCTCGAGGCGTGTATGCGATGAAGGACGCGGTTCCGCAGGAGTTCGTTCCGGCGTCGGCCCCCTCCAAGCACTCCGAGAGCGAATTCTACGAGCCGTTCGCCGCCTGGCTCGTGGACGAGTTGGAAGAGGCAACCCGCGCGGAAGCAATTGGGGGCAGTTCTGCGGGTAGTAAGTGGGGCACGCCGGACGTGATCGGCCTTTACGAGCCCCGTGAGAGCGATCCGATTAAGTTTCCTCGTGAAGTGGTCGCAGCGGAGATCAAGACCGAGGGTCAACAGCTCATCGTGGCGTTCGGGCAGGCGTGTGCCTATAAGCTATTTGCGCACCGGGTCTATATTGTCGTTCCGAAGAACTCCAACCAGAACGACCTGCGCCGCTTAGACGCGCTGGCTGGCATCGTGGGCATCGGTCTCGTCCGCTTCAACGCCGAAGATCCCCAGAACCCAGATTTCCAAGTGATGGTGCGGGCGGCGAAGCACGAACCCGACTACTACTACACCAACGACGTAATCTCGAAGTTCGCAGGGCTGTTCAAACTCTAGCTGCACCTCAGGCCGGCTCTCGCGCCCTCCGGAAGCACGCCTAGGTTCTGGCCCTTGATGCCGAACTGGCAACGGTTAGGGTCGCTGTCGAGGCAAGCGGACAGATGGCTCTGCCATGGCTTACGCTCGGCGCACGATGCGCCAGAGGTCGACGATATTCGTCATGGACGAGCCATTCTGTTTAGGGCACTTTTGGTTAATTGGCCCTTACGAACGGACATGCGGAAGTGCTCAACGACAATCCCAACCTATTGATGCAATTGGCTTTGTGGCTGGCCGATGTCCATTCTTATTGACAACCCAGGCCCGGGCGCTGCAACATGGACCAGCCGAAGTCCTGAGGCTGCTGTCCGGATCCGTCCGGGGGGTGAAGACTCGCAAGAGTCAAGGCTCAGGAGCTGAAAGCCAAAGAAGGTAAGGTTCTGGATCGCGAGTCGCTTGCAGGCGACTACTACGCTTGGTCCAGACAAAGAGCATCACGGATGCCCTTACCGATCTGGTCCCTGCACGCTGAACAGCAAATATCGCCCCTTAGGTCATTGCCTAAGGGGCCTTCTGCCTTCAAAGGGACCAGTCATGACTCAAGACGAATACATTGATTTTGTGGTTCAGGTTGTAAGGCAAAACCTTCGACCGAACACCAGCATGATTACGGCTGCGGCCCTTGGCGAGCTCCTCCGCCGCGCCGCTCCTGATCATTCGTGGCGAGAGTATGGCAACCGTAGTCTCGCGGACTTCCTCCGAAGGCCTGAACTCGAACGCCACCTTCGACTGACTCAGTCGGAAAAGGGCGCGCTTGCGGTCGAATTGATTGGACCAGGCAATATCTCGGAGAGTCCACGGATTCAGGGATACAACCCGCTCCGCAAGCCGATCTGGATCGCATTCGTCCAATCCTCGCCACACGGTCGTCGATTCATCAATCGCCGAACTGGCGCTGTTCGATTGGGCCTGCAAGAGAGTCCTTCGCCTGCAGATGCTTGGGCGGAGATCAGCCCGATCGCCTCAGAGACGCAGAGAGATTGGGCGGAAAAATTCTTGGCAGAGTTTGGCCAAGCCGATTCAACTGTGCTGCAGGCGGCCGTGAAAGCGTCACTCTGGCGAGCGCACGGCTTTTACCAAGCCCTGCAGGCTGAAGACGATTCGCTGGCTCGCAGTTGGAACAAGTTTCGGTCGGCAAAGGTCTCGGAGCACGTCGAGGGCTGGCTACGCTCGCAGGCATTGCCGCTCGAATTTGCATTTCAAACAGGTGACCATCCATCTGGAAGTCGTGTCGATCAGCCTCCCAGGCCATCTGACGAGGGTTGCACGGCAGACGACGGACGACGGGTAATTCTTGCCGCGCTCGCGTTGCTGCCCTTGGAATCGCTGGCGGCGATACCAATTCCTGCAGGCATCATGCTACGGGCTATTCAGGAATCTGCGAAGCGCTCTTAAGCGCTCGCGCACGGTGCTCCTGATGGCTACCTGTCTACATCTCGGCCACCCTGCGCCCGAATATCAAGGGGACATCTCTGATGTCGTCGGCCAGTTCTTGGCCATGCCCGCGACTGAAAGGCCTTGCCCGGATTGGGTAGTTCGGAGTTACCCGTATCGGCGGGATTACTCCCTGGATGCGAGGAACTTTAGCTCCACGGTCCTGTCGACTCCGGGTCCGGTGCTCCTCTTGCTTCCGCACCAGAGGAAATCAATCCAAGAGATTCGCCAACGACTCGAAGGCCGCCAACTTGTCGCGACCGCCGAATCGTTTGACTTGGAAACGCTGTTTGATGCGGTGGCCAATCTTCTTCAGCAACACACATCAGGTGAGCCGCTTCTACCGCTCGACCGTGTAGTCGCCTTGCTCCTTCTTCGAAAGCTTGATCAGGAGCGAATGTGGACTGGGAACGCGAAGGGCTACATGTGGGCCGACGATATTCCGAAGGGGAGGGGTATTGATGAGCGATTCGCATCGAGAGTGCCGCACGTGTTGAACGTTCTACTAAATCACCACCTTCTCGTGAGAAAGACGAGCAATTCGTCTTCGAAGTTCGGCTTGAATCCAGACTATCGCGTCCAGATTTACAAGATCCTTAGCGATCGGATGTTCCCGGAGCCTATAAACGGCATGCTCAACAGGCAGCCTTTGAACGAAACCGCAAGGTCGCTTGACCTACTAGACATCTACAACGAGGCGACAAAGTGAACTGGACGGGTTGATTCGATTGGCACCGAAAATTCAGCAGGGCGAAAAGAACTCGCTAACTTTCCACGACGGGTCGAAGCTGGAGTGGCTAGACACGCAGTCAGACGGCAGGACGAGATTGAGCGGCGAAAGCATCGGCCGCGACAAGTCCGGGACAAGCCCTCCAGCGTCCGCCATATGGCAATGACTATTCGAAAGATTCGGTGTGCCCAGAGAGAAACCGCGCAATCAGAAGTTCCGCATCGTGCGCAACTTCTCGCTCCAGCTCGTCAGCCTCGTCACGTGCAATTGCCGCTTCGTCCATCAAATCAGCAAGAAGATCTTCTGTCTTTTTCCCAAGCCTGGGGATAGCCACGTTTGCAATGTCGTTCGGAGAAAGCTCCGGCACGCTGGATCCAAATGCAAACCGAATGATCTGGGGACGGCCCAGCCTCGGATGACCAAGTGCGCACTGCAGAAACCCACCGCGCACTCCCTTTGCGGGGACAACTCGCATCAGGTGGTTCGTATAAACGCGCCCAATATGCGACTCAGTAGCTAGAACCGAATGGCCCAAATTGCCATAAACCTGACCAGAGCAAGGAATCAGAATCCAACCTGGCTCGATGTGGTAGGCCTTCTGCTCGCTCTCGCTTAACGAAAGCACGAACTTCGTGATGTCGGGATTTACTTCGAGGATATCGGCGCTGTCCAAATAAGGCATTCCATCGTCGCCGTATACGTGCTTAAAGCGACCTGGAACAAATATCCGCGAAGTCAGCCCCGAGAGGAGGTCAACTTGCCGCGCGTCCGCGTTGAACGCAGAGATAATCCTGTCCACTTCTGGGACGTAGCAACTTGCATCAAGCCTTCGGCGGCGCGAGAACATCTTTCTAGCGCTAATGGAGAAGCCCATAGAGGCTGGTTCCTCCGTGTAGGAGGGGAAGCAGTCTTCAAACTTTCGCTCCGCAGTCGCAGCTGCCTCGAAAGATCTATTTCGAAGCGAGAGTATTCGGGATACTTTCTGCTGATAGGCGTCCAAGATCTGTTCGCGCGGTAGCGGCACGGGCAGGGAATCTAGATGCGCCACTTCGAGATGCTTGATGATATGGCCATACTGAGCTGCTCCCATCATTGCTCTGCCCTGCGGACTCCGCAGGAATGCATAAAGCCAGCCCCAATGCTTCGGGTCACGCGGACTAATGCGCAGAAGGTCGTGAGAGATCAGTGTGTTGTTATGTGCGACGGTTGAAATAGTGGCCCGTCCGACGCTGCCGGAGCACGTAATCAGGATTTGGCCTGGAGTGAGCAGGCGTTCGGAGACGTTGTCCGTTCGGTCCAGCGACAGGAATTTTCTGGGCGCGGGGCGCAGATCGAAAACTTGAGTCGCTGCAAGAAACGGCGTTCCAAAGTCTTTGCTAACCTGAATTCCCTTGAGCCGGGACGGCTGCCATACGCGAGCAACGTCGGAAAGAACGCCGCGACCCGCTATGCGCGCATCCATTGCAAGACGGATACCGTAGCCGCCGGAAAGGTAGTTTTCTGCCTCCATCCTTCGATCCTTGCATGCAAGAATCGATGCCGGAAGTGCGCTCCACTTCGGCTCATGCCAGGTCCATTCGCCCTGGTCTGGTTTCGGGGCGCTTAGCGCTGGTCTGATAGCCATTTTCGGAAAGTCTGTGCAATCTGAAGGGTGTTGTCGTCGACCACCTTGCGGAGCGTCTTCTGTTTTTTATAGATCGGGGTGCCTTCCTCGTATTCCTTCACCGTCTCAATGATCTCTTCAACGATTTCGTTGCCCTTCTTGTCACGCACATACGTCCGGACGCCACGCTTGTCATGGCCGACATGGTTTGCAACGGCCATGAAAACCGAGTAGTCGGACCGGGCGCCAGCGGCATCCTCGATTGCAATCTGCTCAGTGGTCTTCCGCTGCAATACGAGCAAGCTCGTCTGCACACTTACGTTTGGCTGAAATGTATCCGGATGCAGATCTATGGATGCGAGAACCTGGGTATTTCGCAAGATCCACTCGCGGACATAACCAAGTCCCGGCGAGCCGAGGATGCCGTCCGGCAGGACCATTGCCACTCGCCCTGTTCCGGGCTTCAAGAAATTGATGCAGCGTTCAATAAATAGGATTTCAGGCGGCTGCGAGCGCTGGATGCCTGAGCCCATGGTCCATCTGTCCGTGTCCGCGCTATAACTCCATGTATGGCCAAGCTCAAACTTTTCGAGAATTGCGGGCTCATCGATGGGGATCTTCGATCCGAACGGTGGATTGGTGAAAATCAAGTCCACCTTTCCAAGCAGCTTTCTGTCGCGCAGCTCTTCGTCCCAAGTCGCTGGGCTCGCCAGCGAATTCGCTTGGAAGAGGCCGCCAGCCCCGTCGTTATTCATGACCATGTTCATCTTCGTGGCCTTGACTAGTTCCGGGTTGAAGTCAAGGCCAACGATTGAAGCGCCCGCGAACTTTGCGATTCGGGCGGCGATTTTCTGCTCGGCGCGCTTTAGGTCTCCCTTCCACTTCTCAATTTCGGCCGCGCGAATCTTCTCGATCACATGGTTCATGGCGGCAATCAGAAACCCGCCGGTTCCGCATGCAGGATCGAGAATTAGCTGTCCTTCCGCCGGATCCAACATTGCAACTGCCATGTTGCAGATATTGCGGGGCGTAAAGAATTCCCCGCGGTCGCCACGCAAGTTTGCGCCGACGATCTCTTCATACGCTTGCCCCTTTACGTCAACATCGCTTTCCAGCAGGCAATACATCTGCAGCTGCGACACGATGTAGGCAAGGACCGATGGCTTCAGTGCAATTTCGTCGTTTTCGGCAAAGATCGACGGATAGTCAGCACGCACGGCGGAGAACAAGCCATCGATGCGTTTTTTTACCTTCAGGTCGCCATTTAAGCCGTTCCTCTCGCCCGGTGCGGCGTAGAACTGGACCTCCTGACTCTCACGCTCGTCATGAATCTTGCAGAAGATCAGCTTCAGGAGCTCCCAGAACGCTTGGGGCTTTTGAAGACCCTGATTTCCAGCGATGTAGTTGTGGCAGCGCCGGAATGCGAAAAGCAATGCATCGGAGTTTGCCGGTTTCAGTTGGTCAAAGTGCGGGCGTTCAGCCTCCTCCTCGCTCTGACCGAAGCTGGGTAGATCCGGGATCTCTAGAAAGGAAATCTTCCCTTTCGACTCAACCTTTCGGTAACAGAATCGCTCGACCCCATTCGTCCACATGCCATACGCGGCGTTAGGGCACGCTGACATGTAACTGTGGAGTTGTCCTACGCCCTCCTTCCGGTCGGAGGACTTCACCCGCTTCTCTTTGCACTCGATGATAATGTTGGCGTTCTCTTGGTCCCTTCGTGCCGGATCAGAGAAAACTACCAAGTCGGCCCGCGGCTTGCGGGAGCCCAAGCGCAACACGAATTCGACCGCTACTACATTTCGCGGATAGCCATACTCACGAACGAGTGACTTCGCGATCTCCTGACGGACATACTCTTCCGGCGTCTCAACTCGCTGGGTTCGTCCGTCGATGAAGTCGAGAACTCGTCCTTGCTGGACGATGACGGCGACCGGCACGCCGTGTTGCAACGAAACGCTCATTTCTAGCTGCCCCAAATCCTGAATACACGGGCAGCGCCCCGGGCGCTGCCCGTGCACTTTGGCACGGAGGAGGGGGGGCAAGCCAGCCTCTGGAGCCTAGATCATCCGGATCCAGCCAATTTGTTGACAGCGGCCGCCAAGTGCTCTGGCGCGAGGTGAGCATAACGGAGGGTCATCGCTAGATCGGCGTGGCCTAGGAGCTCTCGGACGGTGTTCAAGTCCACACCCGCCATCACCAGCCGGCTAGCGAAGTGATGCCGCAGGTCGTGAAATCGGAAGCTCTCGACCTCCGCCGCGACTAGCAAGCTCTCCCAGGCGCTCTTGACGCTGGCCACGCCGAAAACTGAGCCATCGACTGGGCCGCAGGTCTTCCAAGTAGTCAGGACAGCCAGCGCCTCTGCATTGAGCGGGACGTGCCGCTGTTTGCCGCTCTTCGCCTGCTCGCGCCTGACCGTCAGCATTCGCGCGTCGAGGTTGATGTCCGACCACTGGAGGGAGAGCAGTTCCCCACGCCGCAGGCCGGTGTTGAGCGCGAGCAGGACCACGGGCGTCAGGTGATCGCCGTAGGCGCCCAGCTCAATTGCGGGCAGGGGCATCCGCTTGCGCACCTGACGCCATTCGTTGGCAGACGCGCGCGCCGAAACTGCGGCGGCATCCCGGTCAGCCAACGCCTTCCGAAGGCGCTGTTCCTCGGCCGCGCTGAGAAAGCGAACGACGGTCCGAGGCTGGGCCGCCTTGACGCGAAGTCTGAGAAGCGGGTTCGTGTCGACCATCCCCCACTTCACGGCCTTGGACAGGACCGATCGAAGGCTAGCCAGATCGCGCCACGCCGTCGCCTTGGAGATTGTCCCGCCGCCCGGCGTGGTCGTCCGCAGCCGCTCGGTCCACCAGCGCTCCACCCAAGCGCTGTCGACGGTGACGAGGGCCCGGGGCAGGGCGGTCGCGAAGACGCGCTCGATACGCTCAAGATACTGGTCAGCGCCCTTGAGCTCGGCCCGGGCCCATGGCGCGTAGTGATCGCGCAGGAACGCGCCCAGCGTGATCTTGGGCAGTTCCGGCTTGGCGATGCTGGGCAGCCCCGTCTGGATGAACTCGGAAATGACCTTCGAGGCGATCTCCCGGGCGTCGTCCAGGGCGAGGTGCCCCGCAGACCCCAGGGTCCGACGCTTACCGTGCGCCCAGGTGACGATCCACGCCTTATGCCCACTGGGCTGCACCCTGAGCAGCAGACCACGCACCTGAGCGTCCCTGAGCTCAAAGGGACGGTCCTGGGGCTTGAGGGTCGCGACGAAACGCTTGGTGAGCTGAATCCGCATGCTTGGGCTTCCGTAAGTGGCGTGTAAGCCAAACTTAGGAAGGGGGCAGACGCGGTGTTCGGACGAGGATCGTCCGTATCCAGCAACGCGCGCGCGGAAGTCCTTGAACCTCAAGGCAGACGGGAAAGACTGGTTCTTGGATTGGTGGCTATGGGTGGACTCGAACCACCGACCCCAGCATTATGAGTGCTGTGCTCTAACCGGCTGAGCTACATAGCCACGGGGTACAACACGCTGTCCGTTGCAGACAGGGCCGCGAATTCTGGGCCCTGGCGCCCCTTCCTGTCAATCCGCGGCCGCGCCGCTTGTGGCCGCTCGCGGCCCTATGGCAGTCTGGCTCCAGTAGATTTTTGGAGTCCGATCGTGGTCGATCCGGACGGTTACCGCCCCAACGTGGGCATCGTGCTGATGCACGGCGACGGCCGCCTGTTCTGGGCCCGGCGGGTCAACCGCGATGGTTGGCAGTTCCCGCAGGGCGGCATGAACACGGACGAGACGCCGCGCGAAGCCATGTTCCGCGAACTGCGCGAAGAGACCGGCCTGCTGCCGGAGCACGTCGAAGTGCTGGGCAGCACCCCGGGCTGGCTGCGCTACCGCCTGCCGCGCCGCTGCATCCGTCGCGGCAACCGCCCGGTGTGCATCGGCCAGAAGCAGGTCTGGTTCCTGCTGCGCCTGACCGGCGAGGAGCACCACGTGAAGCTGGACCTGACCGAGAAGCCGGAATTCGACAGCTGGCGCTGGGTCGACTTCTGGTACCCGGCCGAACACGTGGTCAGCTTCAAGCGCGAGGTCTACGTGCGGGCCCTGCAGCACCTGGCCCAGGCCGCCCGGGCCGTGGCCGGCGAGGCCGCCGTGCCGCCCTGCGGCGAAGCGGTGCAGGCCGTGCTGCAGCAGGCGGTCCCGGCCGCCGCGGGTCGCGGCCGGCGCTGAGACGCGCGGCCCCGGGGTCCCCGGCCTGAACGCCGGGCATCGCCCGGACGGGGCAGGGGCCTCCCCAGTTGACAATCGTTCGCATTCGCACGGAAAATGCGAACCGTTCTCAGCAAGAGCGGCCCGCATGTACGTCTGCATCTGCCATGGCGTCACCGACCACGACATCCGCCGCGCGGCGGAAGCCGGCGTGTCCAGCGTCGCCGAGCTGACCATGCGCACCGGCCTGGGCAGCGGCTGCGGCACCTGCGGCGAGATGGCGGGCGAACTGCTCGCCGAAGCCCGCGCCGCGCGCGAGTTCCCGCTGCCGGTGTTCGCGGTCGCGGCCTGATCCTTCGCCGGCGCGGTCCGGCAATACCGTCGATTCCTCCACGGCCCGGCTCCGTCGCGCGAACGCGAACGCCCTGCAGCCGCAAACGTAAGCAATTCCTGTTTCCGCAGCCACCGCCGCATCGGCGTAAGGTGCCCGCACGTCCACGGAACAGGAGGCCCGCCATGAAAGGCGACGCCAAGGTCATCGAGCACCTGAACAAGGCGCTCTACAACGAACTGATCGCGATCAACCAGTATTTCCTGCATGCCCGCATGTTCAACAACTGGGGCCTGAAGGAGCTCGGCGAGCACGAGTACAAGGAATCGATCGACGAGATGAAACACGCCGACAAGCTGATCGAGCGCATCCTCTTCCTCGACGGCCTGCCGAACCTGCAGAACCTGGGCAAGCTCTTCATCGGCCAGTCGCCGAAGGAGTGCCTGCAGTGCGACCTGAAGCTGGAGATGCAGGCGGTGCCCGACCTCAAGGCCGGCATCATCGACTGCGAAAAGGCCAACGACTACGTCTCGCGCAAGCTGCTGGCCGACATCCTGGAATCCGAGGAAGAGCACATCGACTGGCTGGAGACCCAGCTGGCCCTGATCGAGCGCATCGGCGAGCAGAACTACCTGCAGGCCAAGATGGGAAGCTGAACGGAATCGCGGCGATTTTCACGAAGGCCTGCCTGGGCTCCCCGACAGGCCTTTGTTTTTGTTGACTATTTGGTTTCAACGCCTCGTTCAGCTTCGTGCACCAAAACTGTGTGCTGCGTCGCAAAATGACGCCGTCGTGACCGCTCCCGTAGGGTCGGCCGGTCCCGTCCTGTCCCGGGCGGGCCAAACCAACTGGGGAGTTGTGTACCAATGAAGTCCGCATTCCGTACCACCCTGCTCGCCGCCGCCACCCTGGCCGCCCTTGGCGCCGCCTCTTCCGCCGTGGCTGGCGGTCGTCCCGACCTCGTGGCCAAGGGCCTGGCCGAAGGCCGCGCCCACGTCGCCGACCAGCTGATCGTGCAGTTCCGCGCCGGCGCCAGCGAAGGCGACAAGCAGCGCGTCATGCGCCGCGTCAACGGCGACCGCGCCGAGGTGCTGGCCCGCGGCAACCGCCGCATCGACGTGGGCGGCGACATCGAACTGCTGAACGTGCGCGGCCGCGCCCTGCGCGACGCGATCGCCGAACTGCAGGCCGACGGCGCCGTCGATTTCGCCGAGCCGAACTGGATCCTGCAGCACACCGCCGTCTCCAACGACACCTACTACACCAACGGCAGCCTCTGGGGCATGTACGGCGACAACAGCTCGCCGGCCAACCAGTTCGGCAGCCGCGCGGCGGAAGTCTGGGCCAAGACCGGCGGCACCGACTGCAGCAACGTGGTCATCGGCGTCATCGACGAAGGCTACATGTACGACCACGCGGACCTGGCCGCGAACGCGTTCAAGAACCCGGGCGACAGCACCTTCGACGGCGTCGACAACGACGGCAACGGCCTGGTGGATGACGTCTACGGCTGGGACTTCGACGGCAACAACAACTCGCTGTTCGACGGCGCCGGCGACGACCATGGCACCCACGTGGCCGGCACCATCGGCGGCGTCGGCGGCAACGGCGTCGGCGTGGCCGGGGTCTGCTGGAACGTCAAGCTGATGGGCGCCAAGTTCCTGGGCCGCCGCGGCGGCACCACCGCCAATGCGGTCAAGGCGGTGGACTACTTCACCGACCTGAAGGTGGACCAGGGCCTGAACATCGTCGCCACGAACAACTCCTGGGGCGGTGGCGGCTTCTCGCAGGCGCTGCTGGACGCGATCAACCGCGCCGACGCCGCCGGCATCCTGTTCGTCGCGGCGGCCGGCAACAGCGGCGCCAACAACGACACCACCGCTTCGTACCCGAGCAACTACGATGCCCCGAACGTGATCGCGGTTGCCGCGCTCACCTCGACCGGCGCACTGGCCAGCTACTCGCAGTACGGCGCCACCACGGTGGACCTGGGCGCGCCGGGCTCGGGCATCTGGTCGACGGTGCCGGTGGCCGGCAAGGGCAAGAACGCCACGGTCGGTTCGGGCTACTCCAGCTACAGCGGCACCTCGATGGCCACGCCGCATGTGACCGGTGCGGTGGCGCTGTACGCGGCCCGCAACCCCGGCGCGTCGGCGGCACAGATCAAGGCGGCGATCCTGAACTCGACCACGGCCACGCCGTCGCTGTCGGGCAAGACGGTCACCGGCGGTCGCCTGAACGTCGAAGGCTTCTGATCCCCGTCGCCTGAAACACCAAGGGCCCGGCAGCGATGCCGGGCCCTTCTCTTTCCGGATTACGGCTCAGTCGCGCAGCAGGCCCTGCAGCGCCTGGGAGGCGCGGCGGAACTCCGATTCCAGCACGGCAACGGCCACCGCCGGCCGCGGCAGCACGCCCTGGCGAGCGCCCAGCTCGATGCGTTTGGCGGCGGCCGACAGCGCCATCGCGCCCAGGTTGGCGCTGGCCGACTTGAGCGTGTGCGCCGGCGCGATCATGCGCGACATGTCGTTGGCGGCGGCGGCCGCTTCCAGTGCCTGCACGTGGGTCGGCGCGTCCTCGAGGAACAGGCGCACCAGGCTCAGGTATTCGTTGCCCATCACCGCGCGAAGTTCGTCCACCACATCGGCGGCCAGCACCGGCGGCGGCGTCACCGGAGCGTCGGGCCGGTGTTCGGCCGACATCGGTTCGGTGCGCGGCGCCGGGGCCGGCGGTGCAGCGGCGGGTGCCGGCCTGAGCAGCGGGCTGCCCGCCGGAACGGCCGGACGCGGCGGGAAGGCTGCGGCGGGGCGCACGGCGTCGGCGCCGGCGGGCAGCGGCGGCGCCGGGCGCGCGGGGGCGGACGTCGGGGCCGGCGCCGGCGCGGCGGCCGGACGCGGCGCCATCGGGGCGGCCGGGACCGGACGCGGTATCGGCACGCTGGGCGCGGCGGCCAGACCGGGCAACGGCGCCGGTTCATCCGGCAGCAGGGCCGGGGTTTCCGCCGGAGGTTCGGGCATCGGTGCACCCGCGGCGCGGTGCTGCAGCCAGCGCGCGATGGTGGCTTCCAGCAAGCGGCGGTCAACCGGCTTGCTCAGGTAGTCGTCCATGCCGGCGTCCAGGCACTTCTGGCGGTCGCCGGCCATCGCATTGGCGGTCATGGCGATGATCGGCAGCCGCGCCAGTCCCTGCGCCACTTCATGCTGGCGCCATTCGCGCGAGGCGGTGTAGCCGTCCTTCACCGGCATCTGGCAGTCCATCAGCACCAGGTCCAGGTTGCCCTGCACCATGCGCTCGAGCGCCTTGGCGCCGTTGTCGGCGGTTTCGCAGGTCAGTCCCAGCAGGCCCACCAGGCGCTGGGCCACCATCAGGTTCACCGGGTTGTCCTCGACCAGCAGGATGCGGCCGCGCAGGCGGCCGGTGCGCGGCGCGCCGGCTTCGCCGGGCTCGTCGCCGGCCCCGGTGACCAGGGTGCGCTCGGGCGCGGCCGGCGCGTCGTCCTCCGGCCTGGCGGCGGCCTGGGCCGAGAGGAAGTTGGTGAGGCTGCTGCGCAGTTCGGCGCCGCCGATGGCGCGGGACAGCATCATCGCGTGCGGGCCCTGGGCCAGCTCCGCGGCGGCGGGTTCGTCGCCCTGCAGGTAGACCACGCGCAGGTCCTCCAGTTCCGGGGTGCGGCGCAGGTTGCGGTGCAGGGCGATCGCGGTGCTGCGCACGCTGTTGAGGTCGACGAGCATCAGGTCGAAGCTCCAGGTCGCGCCGCGGCTGAGCGCGGTGCGCAGGCGGGTCAGGGCGTCCTGCGTGGTTTCGGTCTGGGTCAGGGTGACGCCCCAGCCCGGCGCGGCCTGGCCGAGGCGCTGGCGCAGGCCGGCGTCGGTGCTGAGCAGCAGGATGCGGGCGCCGTTGAGGTCGCTGCGGGTGCCCTGGATGTCGCCGGCGGCCTTGAGCATCGGGATCTCGAACCAGAAGGTGGAGCCGCGGCCGGGCTCGGATTCCACGCCTATGCTGCCGCCCATCAGGTCGACGATGCGCTTGCAGATCACCAGGCCCAGGCCGGTGCCGCCGTACAGGCGCGTGGTGGACGCGTCGGCCTGGCTGAAGGCGCGGAACAGGCGCGCGTCCTTGTCGATGCCGATGCCGGTGTCGGTGACCTCGAAGCGCAGCTCGTGCTGGGTGCGGCTTTCGCCGCGGCGGGTCACCGCCAGGGTCACCGAGCCACGTTCGGTGAACTTCACGGCATTGCTGAGCAGGTTGGTCAGCACCTGGCGCAGGCGCACCGGGTCGCCGCGCACGGCCAGGCGCACGGCCGGGTCCATCTGCAGGTTCAGGCGCAGGCCCTTGGATTCGGCCGGCTTCTCCATCAGGCGGATCACCGAGTCCAGCAACTCGCGCAGGTTGAAGCTGGTGGTCTCCAGGGTCACCTTGTTGGCCTCGAGCTTGGAGTAGTCGAGGATGTCGTCGACGATGCGCTGCATCTGCCGCGCGGACGTGTAAGCGGTGCGCACGATGTCCATCTGGTCGGCCTGCAGGCGCGAGCTCATCAGCAGGTCGAGCATCGGGATGATGCCGTTGAGCGGCGTGCGGATCTCGTGGCTCAT
>CAMLKR010000015.1 GCA_946480565.1 uncultured Arenimonas sp.
ACTCCAATCCGATCGAGCGCGAGCGCGGCATCACCATCAAGGCGCAGTCGGTGTCGCTGCCGTACACGGCCAAGGACGGCAAGACCTACCAGCTCAACTTCATCGACACGCCCGGCCACGTCGACTTCAGCTACGAGGTCAGCCGCTCGCTGGCCGCCTGCGAGGGCGCGCTGCTGGTGGTGGATGCCGCCCAGGGCGTCGAGGCGCAGTCGGTGGCGAACTGCTACACGGCGGTCGAGCAGGGCCTGGAAGTGGTGCCCATCCTCAACAAGATCGACCTGCCCACCGCCGACGTCGAGAAGGTCAAGAAGGAGATCGAGGCCGTCATCGGCATCGACGCCGAGGACGCCGTGGCGATCAGCGCCAAGACCGGCCTGAACGTCGGCGACGTGCTCGAGGCCATCGTGCAGCGCATCCCGCCGCCGAAGGATCGCGGCAGCGACAAGCTGCAGGCCCTGATCATCGATTCCTGGTTCGACAACTACCTGGGCGTGGTCTCGCTGGTGCGCGTGATGCAGGGCGAGATCGGCCCGAAGAGCAAGATCCTGGTGATGTCCACCGGCCGCACCCACGAGGTGGACAAGGTGGGCGTGTTCACCCCCAAGCGCAAGGAGCTGAAGAAGCTCGGCGCGGGCGAGGTGGGCTGGATCACCGCCTCGATCAAGGACGTGCACGGCGCGCCGGTCGGCGACACGCTGACCCTGGCCGGCGACCCGGCGCCGAAGCCGCTGCCCGGCTTCCAGGAAATGCAGCCGCGCGTGTTCGCCGGCCTGTTCCCGGTGGACGCCGAGGACTATCCGGCGCTGCGCGAGGCGCTGGAGAAGCTCAAGCTCAACGACGCCGCCCTGCGCTTCGAGCCGGAAAGCTCCGAGGCCATGGGTTTCGGCTTCCGCTGCGGCTTCCTGGGCATGCTGCACATGGAGATCGTGCAGGAGCGCCTGGAGCGCGAGTACGACCTCAACCTCATCACCACCGCGCCCACCGTGGTGTACGAGGTGCTGATGAGCGACGGCAGCACGATGCCGCTGGACAACCCGGCCAAGCTGCCGCCAGTGACCAAGATCTCCGAGATCCGCGAGCCGATCATCCGCGCCAACATCCTCACGCCGCCCGACTACGTCGGCAACGTGATCAAGCTGTGCGAGGAAAAACGCGGCCGCCAGGTCTCGATCACGTACATGGCCTCGCAGGTGCAGATCAGCTACGAGCTGCCGATGGCCGAGGTGGTGCTGGACTTCTTCGACAAGCTCAAGTCGGTGTCGCGCGGCTATGCCTCGCTCGACTACCACTTCGAGCGTTTCGAGGCCGGCCCCTTCGTGCTGATCGACACCCTGATCAACGGCGACAAGGTCGACGCGCTTTCGTCGATCGTGCACCGAAGCCACGCCGACCGCCGCGGCCGCGACATCTGCGAGAAGATGCGGGAGCTCATCCCGCGCCAGATGTTCGATGTCGCGATCCAGGCGGCGATCGGTTCGCAGATCATCTCGCGCTCCACCGTCAAGGCGATGCGCAAGAACGTGCTGGCCAAGTGCTACGGCGGCGACGCGACGCGAAAGAAGAAGCTGCTGGAGAAGCAGAAGGAAGGCAAGAAGCGCATGAAGCAGGTGGGCCGGGTGGAGATCCCGCAGGAGGCCTTCCTCGCCGTGCTCCAGGTGGACAACAAGTGAGCGGCCCCCGCCGCGAGGATACCGACGCGTGAAAATCGATCTTGCCCTGATCCTTACCGCGCTGGCGGCGCTCACCGGCTTCATCTGGTTGGCCGACCGCCTGCTGTTCGCGCGCAAGCGCCGGCTGATGCAGGCCGAGGGCGAGGAACTGGCCGAACCGGTGCTGGTGGACTACGCCCGGTCGCTGTTCCCGATCATCTTCCTGGTGCTGGTGCTGCGCAGCTTCCTGGCCGAGCCGTTCCGCATCCCGTCCAGCTCGATGATGCCGACCCTGCTGGTGGGCGACTTCATCCTGGTCAACAAGTTCGCCTACGGCCTGCGGCTGCCGGTGCTCAACACCAAGGTCGTGCCGCTGGGCCAGCCCGAGCGCGGCGACGTGGTGGTGTTCCGGTATCCGGGCACCGGACCGTCCGACCCGCAGACCGGGGCCGACTACATCAAGCGGGTGGTTGGCCTGCCGGGCGACCGCATCGCGTTCCGGGATCAGGTGCTGTACGTGAACGACCAGGCCGTGGCCAAGCGGCCGGTGGGCGTCTACGTCGGCAGCGGCCTGGGCCGGGAAATGACCGGCGCCACCCTGCTGGACGTCGAGCTGCCCGGACGCACGCACCGCGGCCTCGAGGCCGATCCGTACGGCGACCCCCGGGCGGAAGGCCAGTGGGTGGTGCCGGAAGGCGAGTACTTCGTCATGGGCGACAATCGGGACCGCAGCCTCGACAGCCGTTTCTGGGGAACTGTTCCGGAGCAGAACCTGGTCGGCAAGGCTTTCCTGGTCTGGCTCAACTGCGAAGGCTGGTTCTGCAGCGGGGCGTTTGACTACACCCGGATTGGCGATACCATCCGTTGAACGTTCACCCAAGGGGAAGGGACATGGCACGCAGGCAGAAAGGCATCACGCTGATGGGTTTCCTGATGGTCCTGGTCGTCGCCGGTGCGGCCGCCCTGATCGTGATGAAGCTCTTCCCGATGTACACCGAGTTCTACAACGTCAAAGGCGCGATGGAGGAGTACGCCGCGTCGCCCGGATCGGGCAACAAGGCCTTGCCCCAGATCCAGTCCGACATGGAGCGCCGCTTCGACATCGCCTACGTCAGCACGCTCACCGGCAAGGACGTCAAGGTGGCTCGCGAGGGCCGCAACATGGTGATGTCGGTGAACTACGAGGTGCGCAAGGAGATGATCGGCAACATCGACGTCGTCGGCCGTTTCTCGCACTCGGTGCAGCTGCAGGGCACCGGCGGCGGTGGCTGATCGGATCGGATACCGTTTCCGATCCCCCGAGCTGCTGCAGCAGGCCCTCAGGCACCGCAGCGCCGGGGTGCCGCACAACGAACGCCTTGAATTCCTCGGCGACGCCCTGGTCAACCTGGTCGTCGCCGAGGCGCTTCACGCGCGCTGGCCCAAGGCCGACGAAGGCACGCTCACCCGCGCCCGCGCCAGCCTGGTCCGCGAATCCGCCCTGGCCGAGCTGGCGCGGCGGCTCGAGCTCGGCGACCGGCTGGAGCTGGGCCCCGGCGAACTCAAGAGCGGTGGACACCGCCGCGATTCGATCCTCGCCGACGCCTTCGAGGCCCTGGTCGGCGCCATCCACCTCGACGCCGGGTTCGAGGCCTGCCGCGCCGTGGTCCTGCCCTGGTTCGAGCCGCTGCTCGACGAGCTGCCGACCGGCAAGGCCGAAAAGGATCCCAAGACCCGGCTGCAGGAATGGCTGCAGGGCCGCCAGCTGCCGCGGCCGAGCTACCAGCTGGTCGAGACCCGGGGCGACGACCACGCCCGCGTGTTCCTGGTGCGCTGCGACACCAGCGAGCCACCCCTTACCGAGCAGGCCGAAGGCGCTTCGCTGCGCGCGGCCGAACAGCTGGCGGCCGAGCAGCTGCTGCTGAAACTGGAGAAGAAGTGAACAATCCATCCGACACCGGCCAGCCTTTCCGCGCCGGCAACGTCGCCGTGCTGGGCCGCCCGAACGTGGGCAAGTCCACCCTGGTCAACGCCCTGGTCGGCGCCAAGGTCAGCATCGTGTCGCCGCGGCCACAGACCACGCGCCACCGCCTGCTCGGCATCGCGACCTTTCCCGAGGGGCAGCTGCTGCTGGTCGACACGCCGGGCATCCACCGCGAACAGAAGCGGGCGATGAACCGCATGATGAACCGCGCCGCGCGCGGTGCCGTCGAAGGCGTGGATGCCGCGGTGCTGGTGATCGAGGCCGGGCGCTGGACCGAGGAGGACGGCCTGGCCCATTCGGCGCTGCGCGCCGCCGGCGTGCCGGTGGTGCTGGTGGTGAACAAGATCGACAAGATCAAGGACAAGACCGCGCTGCTGCCCTTCATCGCCGAGATCACCCGCGAGCGCGAGTTCGCCTTCGTGCACCCGGTGTCGGCGATGAAGTCCAAGGGCCTCGAGGCGCTGGTGAAGAACCTGATCTTCCTGATGCCGGAATCCGAGCCGCACTATGCCGAAGACGAGATCACCGACCGCAGCGAGCGATTCCTGGCCGGGGAGCTGGTGCGCGAACAGCTGATGCTGCGCCTGGGCGAGGAGCTGCCGTACTCGACCACGGTCGAGATCGAGAAGTTCGAGGTCGACGGCGAGATGCTGCGCATCGCCGCCGTGGTCTGGGTCGAACGCGAGGGCCAGAAGCCGATCGTGATCGGCAAGGGCGGCGAACGCCTGAAGGCGATCAGCACCGGCGCGCGCATCGGCATGGAGAAGCTGTTCGACCGCAAGGTCTTCCTCGAGACCTGGTGCAAGGTCCGCGAAGGCTGGTCCGACGACGAGGCCGCGCTGCGCCGCTTCGGCTATTCGGACTGAGCCATGCGCGTCGAGGGTCAGCCGGCCTACGTGCTTCACGCGCGGCCCTGGCGCGAGACCAGCCTGATCGTCGAACTGCTCAGCCGCGACCACGGCCGCATCGCCGTGGTGGCGCGCGGCGTGCAGGGCGCCAGGCGCCACCCGCTGCGCGCGGCGCTGCAGCCCCTGCAGCACCTGCGCCTGGACTTCCTGCCGCGCGGCGAGCTCGGCCGGCTGCTGCAGGCCGAAGCCCAGGACGCCGCGCCCCTGCTGCAGGGCGAACGCCTGATGGCGGCCTTCTACCTCAACGAGCTGCTGCTGCGCCTGCTGCCGCGCCAGGATCCGGCGCCGGCGGTGTACGAACGTTATGGCGAGGTGCGCGCCGAACTGGCGGCGGCGCCATCGCTGGCCTGGACCCTGCGCCGCTTCGAACGCGACCTGCTGGAGGCGCTGGGCTATGGCCTGCCGCTGGACCAGGCCGAGGACGGTGGGCGCCTGGACCCCGCCGCGCGTTATCGCCTGGATCCGGAGCTCGGTCCGGTGCGCGACCGCGGCCACGATGCCGCCTCGACCAGCGGTGCCGCCCTGTTGGCCCTGGCGGCTGACCGGCAGCCGCCGCCCGAGCAGCTGCTCGAACTGCGCGGCGCGCTGCGCGGCGTGCTGTCGAGCCATCTCGGGCCTCAGCGGCTCAAGTCCTGGGGCCTGCTGTCCGAGCTGGCGCGGATCCGCCGCGACGACGGCGGTTCAACGGACTAGCAGCTCACCCGCGCGGGCCTGCAGTCGGTCCAGCGCCGCGCCGTCTTCGGGCCGGGCCGAAAGCGCGCGCACCTCCGCCAGCAGCCGGCTGGCGCCGACGAAACCGCAGCTGGCCGTGAGCCGGTGCAGGTGTTCGCGCGCCAGCGCCGCGTCGCCGCGGCGGCAGGCGGCGTGCACCAGGCCGAGCTGCCCGGGCAGCTCGCGCAGGAACAGTTCCCGCAGCGCGCGCACGTTCGAGGGGTCGCCGCCGAGCGCGCGCCTCGCCGCCTCGTCGTCCCAGGCTGGTGTTCCTTCGGCCACCGCACGGCGCACAGCCGACAGCAGCGTGGCGACCGCCACCGGCTTGGCCAGGGCCTGCTGGAACCCGCAGGCCTCGAGCCGCCGCAGTTCGCGCGGGTCGTCTTCCGCCGTCAGGGCCAGGGCGGGCACCTGAAGCCCGCGCGCCCGCAGTTCCACCAGCAGGTCGGCCGCGCGTCCGTCCGGCAGGCGCGCGTCGAACAGCCAGGCCGCGTGGCCGCCGCCGGCCAGCCGACGTGCCCCGGCGAGGTCGCCGGCGTGGTCCACGTCGGCGGGCAGGGCGGCCAGCGCCTCGCGCAGGAAGGCGGCGCTGACGGCATCGTCCTCGAGCAGCAGCAGGCGCGGGTTCATCGCGGCTCCCATCCAATACGCGTGGGCGAAATTCACTATGCTGGCAGCATGCGGCGACCAGACACGCTGGGCAAGATGCTCCTTTGGATCCTGCTGCTGTTGGCGGCGGGCCCGCTGCAGGCGTCGGTGCTGCGTGCCGACGTCGACGCGGTGCGCAGTGGCATCGGCAGCCTGGAACAGGTGACATTGCGGCTGGCCTGGCCCGCCGGCGCCGCCGAAGGCCGCCTGGAGCTGCGCGCCGCACGGCTGGATTTCCCGCTGCTTTCCTATACCGCCCGCGACCTCGCCTGGAGCTGTCCGCTGCGCCGCGGAGGCGCCGGCGAATGGACCTGCGCCGGCCCGCTGCAGGCGCGCGGCGCGGGGGCGCCGGCTTCGCTGGCGCTGGCGATTTCTCCGGCGGAAACCAGCGCCGATCTCGGGCTCGGCAAACGGAGTATTTCCTACCGCAGCCTGGCGGCCGCCCCGGACCTTTCCCGCATCCGGCTCGAACGGATCCCGGTGGCCTGGCTGCAGGCCTTCCTGGCGTCGCTGTGGGCCGACGGGCAGTGGACGCAGGGCCAGCTGTCCGGACAGCTCGACGTCACCGCGCCGGCCGACGGCCCGTTCCGGGTCACCACCGACCTGCGGCTTTCGGGCCTGGGGCTGGAGACGCCGGATGGCTGGCTGGCCGCCGCGGGCCTGGGCGGCCGCCTGCAGGTCGATTACGTCGAACAGGGCCGGGATGCACGGGTCAACGCCGATTTCGAAGTCCGCGGCGGCGAGTTCCTTGCCCAGGGCCTTTACGCGCTGCTGCCGGAAAGTCCGGTCACCGTGCAGGTGCAGGCCGAACGCCGCGGTGATGCGCCCTGGCGGCTGCCGCGTTTCGCCTGGACCGATGGCCAGGTGCTGCGCGCCGAGGGCAGTGCCCGGCTCGATGCCGCATCCTCGGTGCAGGACCTGGACCTGCGCCTGCGGTTGGGCGAGCTCGCGGTCGCGCGCGACCGCTACCTGAGCGGCTTCCTGGCCCCCGCCGGGTTCGGCGACCTGGTGCTCAGCGGTCGCGCCGACGCGACACTGCGTCTGCACGAAGGCGAACTGCAGGCGATGGCCCTGGGGCTGGAGGGCGTCACCGCCGTCGATCCACGCCAGCGCTTCATCCTGGCCGGCCTGCAGGGCGGTCTGCACTGGACCCACGCCGAACAGGCCGTGGCCAGCCAGCTGCGCTGGACCAGCGGCGCCCTCTACGGCATCGGCGTCGGTCCGGGGCGATTCGATTTCGACAGCGTCGGCGGCGAACTGCGCCTGCGCGAACCCGCGGCGCTGGCCATGCTCGAGGGCCAGGCGCGGCTGGACCGGTTCCGCTGGCAGGCGCCGCGGGGCGGAAAGGGCACGCGTTTCGAGATCGGCGCCACCCTGACCGACCTGGACCTGGGCAGCCTGTCGCAGCGCCTGGGCTGGCCGCCCTTCACCGGCAGCCTGGGCGGCCGCATTCCCTCGGCACGCTACGAAGGCGGCGTGCTGACCCTGGATGGGGGACTGGCGATGCAGGTCTTCGGCGGCAGCGTGGCGCTGTCGGAGCTGGTGATGGAGCGCCCCTTCGGCGTGGCGCCGACCCTGTCGGCGGACATCGTCATCGACGACATCGACATGGAGCCGATGACCGCGGCCTTCGGCTTCGGCGCCATCACCGGCCGCCTCGATGGCCGCATCGCCGACCTGCGCATGGTCGACTGGTCCCCGGTCGCCTTCGACGCCCGGCTGATGACCGACCCGGCCTGGAAGGGCCGCAGGCGCATCAGCCAGCGCGCGGTCGAGGACATCTCCAAGGTCGGCGGCGCCGGCCTGGTGGCGGGGCTGCAGACCCAGGTGCTGAAGCTGTTCGACGACTTCGGCTACGCCCGCATCGGCCTGGGCTGCCGGCTGCGCGACAACGTCTGCGAGATGGCAGGTGTCGGTTCAGCCGGCGATGGCTATACCATCGTCGAAGGTTCGGGCCTGCCGCGCATCCAGGTGGTCGGGTTCCGGCGCCGGGTCGACTGGCCCACCCTGGTGGACCGCCTCGAGGCGGCCACCGAGGGCCGGGCACCGGTGATCGAGTAAGTTCCTCCAAGGAGAGCGTCATGGGCAAGCGGAAGCCGTACCTGTTCTCGTCCCTGCTGGTGGCCGGCGTGCTCGCGCTGGGCGCCTGCGTCACCATCAACGTCTATTTCCCCGCGGCCGAGGCCCAGGAGGCGGCCGAGGAGTTCGTCGAGAAGGTGCTGGGCGAGGAGGCCGAGGCGGCCAGGCCCGCCGACGGCAACCCGCAGGCCTGGCAGGCGCCGACGCGCGAGCCGGGCTTCGACCTCATGTCGCTGTTCATCAGCTCGGCCCAGGCCCAGACCGCCGACATCACCATCCGCACCCCGGCCATCCAGGCGATCCAGGACCGCATGGCCGCGCGTTTCCAGGCCAGCCTGCAGGCGCACTTCGACAGCGGCGCCCTGGGCTTCGGCAAGGACGGCCGCGTGGTGCTGCGCGATGCCACCAAGGTCGGCCTGAAGGACCGCGTGGCCGTGACCCAGCTGGTGGCCGAAGAGAACCGCGACCGCGACGCGGTCTACCGCGAGATCGCCGTGGCCAACAACCACCCGGAATGGGAAGCCCAGATCCGCGAGACCTTCGCCAAGCAGTGGGTGGCCAGTGCACGTGCGGGCTGGTGGTACCAGGCCGGCGACGGCAGCTGGAAGCAGAAGTAATCCCCCGCCGCCTCCCCGGCAGGCAGGGGAGGCGCGGAACGAAGGCAGGCGGGGCGCGGATTTGCGACAATCCGCGCCCCGTTTCTTTTGGTCCTTCCCGTGGCCCGATCCCGCTCCAAGCTGCACCAGGTGTTCGACATCAGCATCGACGACCTCAGCCACGACGGCCGGGGCGTGGGGCGGCGCGAGGGCAAGGCGGTCTTCGTTTCGGGCGCCTTGCCAGGCGAGACCGTGCGGGTGGAGCAGACCGGCCGCAATCGTCACTTCGACGAGGCCCGCACGCTGGAGGTGCTGGTCGCCTCGCCCGAGCGTGTCGAACCGCGCTGCCCGCACTTCGGCACCTGCGCCGGCTGCGTGCTGCAGCACCTGGAGGAATCGCGCCAGATCGCCGCCAAGCAGCGCGTGCTCACCGACAACCTGCAGCGCATCGGCCACGTCGAACCCGGCCGCGTGCTGCCGCCGCTGGCGGACGCGGCCTGGGGTTACCGGCGCAAGGGACGCTTCTCGGTGCGCTACGTCGAGAAGAAGGGCAAGGCCGTGGTCGGGTTCCGCGAAACCAATCCGCGCTTCGTCGCCGACCTGTCGGTCTGCCACACGGTGGTGCCTTCGATCGGCCAGCGCATCCCCGAGATCACCGCGCTGGTGGAGTCGCTGGACGGCAAGCGCACGCTGCCGCAGATCGAGTTCATCGCCGGCGACGCGGCCATCGCCCTGGTGTTCCGCCACCTGGAGCCACTGAGCGCCGGCGACCTGGATCGCCTGCGCGCCTTCGCCCGCGACACCGGCTTCGCCGTGTTCCTGCAGCCCGGCGGCGTGGACAGCGTGCATGCGCTGTGGCCGGAACAGGTGCCGCTGTCCTTCGCGATCCCCGCCTACGGGCTGGAGCTGGATTTCCGCCCGCTCGACTTCATCCAGGTCAATGCCGGACTGAACGACAGAATGATCGCCAGCGCGCTCGAGCTGCTCGACCCGCAGCCGGGCGACCGGGTGCTGGACCTGTTCTGCGGCCTGGGCAACTTCACGCTGCCGCTGGCGCGCAAGGCCGGTGCGGTGGTCGGCGTCGAGGGCGAGGCGGGGCTGGTGGCGAGGGCGCGCGCCAACGCCGCGAAGAACGGGCTGGCCAACGTCGAGTTCCACGCCGCCGACCTGGCCAAGGATCTCTCCGCCGAGCCCTGGATGAAGGCCGGTTTCGACAAGCTGTTGCTCGATCCGCCGCGCGCCGGTGCCGCCGAGGTGTTGGCGCAATTGCCGCTCAAGGGCATCCGCCGCATCGTCTACGTCTCCTGCCATCCGGGTTCGCTGGCGCGGGACGCCGGTTTCCTGGTCCGGGAGCGGGGCTACACGCTCAAGGCCGCCGGTGCGATGGACATGTTCCCGCAGACGGCGCACGTGGAGTCGATCGCCCTGTTCGAGAAGTAGGGCGTCTCCTGGCGAAGAGCCGTGTAAGGTCTTCGCGCCGGGCTCGCCCGAGGCGATAGGCCGTCGTACGTGAGGTCTTTTTCCGGGGACGCCGTGAACCCATCCATGGGGGCTCTTCGAAAACGTCCATGTTTTCGAAGCCCCGGAAAAAGCCCTCACGCACGACGACCTGCGGACCGTCCGGGCCGGTTATCGAACTCATAGGGCGCGCGAGGGACCTGACGCCGCGAGCGTCCGTGCCTTCTGGGGGCACGCGCTTATCCCTTCGGCTCGCGAAGTCGAGTCGTGGCGACGACGTAGACAAGGGGGTATGGCTGAAGTGGAGGGCAGGATGCCCGCAACGGCGCCGGGCAGGAGCCCAAGTGTCGCGAAGGGCAGGATGCCCGAGAGCGACCCGGTCGTGAGTTGGGCAGGACGCCGCTTACGACCGACCGGGCAGACATACCCCCTTGTCTGCGGCGGCGCACGCCAGATCACCCGCCAGCGAGTAATGGACCTGCTTGCGCCAAAGGCGCAAGCCGGGAAGGGTGATTACAATGGGGGCCGGCGAACAGGCTAGGCATCATGGGTATCGAGATCGAGCGGAAATTCCGGGTGGTGGGGGACGGCTGGCGCGGCCAGGCGGTGAAGTCCGTGCGCATGGCCCAGGGCTACATCAACGACATGGCGGCGATGCGCGATGGCCGCCAGAACGCCTCCGTGCGCGTGCGCATCGCCGGCGACCAGGCCTTCCTGAACCTCAAGTCGCGCGAACTGGGCACCACCCGACAGGAATTCGACTATCAGATCCCGGTCGCCGACGCCGAAGCCCTGTTGAAATTGTGCGTCGGCGGGCTGATCGACAAAGTGCGCCACTACGTCGAACACGCCGGCCGCACCTTCGAAGTGGACGAGTTCGCCGGCGACAACGCCGGCCTGGTGGTGGCCGAACTCGAACTCGAATCCGCCGACGCCGCCTTCGAACGACCCGCCTGGCTGGGCGCGGAAGTGACCGAAGAACAGCGTTACTACAACCTCGCGCTCGCCGAGCGCCCGTATTCGCGCTGGAGCGCGTCGGAGCAGAACTGATGCTGGTGATCGGAATCGGCGGCCATGAACTGAGCGCGGAAGAGCGCGACTGGCTGCAGCATCTCACGGTGGCGGGCGTGATCCTGTTCAGCCGCAACTTCGCCTCGCGCGCCCAGGTGGCCGAACTGGCCCTGGCCATCCGCGATGCCGCGCCCCGGCCGCAGCTGCTGTGCGTGGACCAGGAAGGCGGCCGCGTCCAGCGATTCCGCGATGGCTACTACCCGCTGCCGCGGCTGGAGGATTTCGGCCGCCTGTTCGCGTCCGACCGCGAGGCCGCCCTGCGCCTGGCGCGCGAACACGCCTGGCTGATGGCCAGCGAGATCCGCGCCACCGGCCTGGACCTGAGCTTCGCGCCGGTGGTGGACCTGGGCCGCGGCAACCGCGCCATCGGCGACCGCGCCTTCCATGCCGACCCGGCGATCGTCGCCGAGTTCACCCGCGCCTACGTCGCCGGCATGCACGAAGCCGGCATGGCCGCGACCCTGAAACATTTTCCGGGCCACGGCTCGGTGCTGGAAGACACGCATTTCGACGACGCCGTCGACCCGCGCCCGCTCGAGGCCCTGCGCGTCGAAGACCTGGTGCCCTTCGCCGCCGGCATCGCCGCCGGCGCCGACGCGGTGATGATGGCGCACGTGAAATACCCGGCCGTCGCGCCCGAACCGGCGGGTTATGCGCCGCGCTGGATCAAGGACATCCTGCGAACCGAAATGGGCTTCCGCGGCGTCGTCTTCTCCGACGACATCGGCATGGCGGCGGCGGAGTCGGCCGGCGGCATCAAGGCGCGCATCGACGCCCACCTGGACGCCGGCTGCGACGTGGTGCTGGTCTGCGCGCCGGCCCTGGTCGCCGACTCGCTCAAGGCCATGGACACGCGCCCGGTGTCGGACACCGCCACGCTGTCGGCGCTGATGGGGCGCGGTGCGGCCGGCTGGGACGGCCTGTTGGCCGACGCACGCTACGATGGCGCCCGGGCGAGCCTGTCCGGTGATCACCTGGGAGTGGCCTGAGATGCAGCACAAACTCGCCGATGCGCTGAAGAGTTCCGAGCTGCTGTTCGACCGCAGCCACATCGAGACGCAGATCCGCCGCATCGCCGCCGACATCGACGCCGAGTACACCGGCGGCCCGCGCCCGGTCTATTTGACGATCATGCACGGCGGCCTGCCGTTCGCCGCCCAGCTGGCGATGGAAATGGCAACCGACCTCGAGTTCGACTACCTGCACGCCACCCGCTACCGCGGCGCCACCACCGGCTCCGGACTGGCCTGGCTGCATCGCCCGGCCACGCCGCTGCGCGGCCGCCGCGTGCTGCTGGCCGACGACATCCTGGACGAGGGCCACACCCTGAAGGCCGTCAAACACTGGTGCGAGGACGAAGGCGCCGCCGACGTGCGCATCGCCGTGCTGGCGGTGAAGAACCACGACCGCCGGGTCGAGGGCATCGACGCCGACTACATCGCGCTGGAGGTTCCCGACCGCTACGTCTACGGCTACGGCATGGACTACCACGAGCAGGGCCGCAACCTGCCGGCGCTTTACGCGCTGGGAGGCTGAGATGGCGGCGATCGACCTGGCCGTGATCGGCGGCACCGGCCTGTACAAGCTGGCCTCGCTGGAAGGGGCGGAAGCCGTCAGCGGCGACACGCCCTATGGCGCGCCTTCGGGGCCGATCCGCGTCGGCCACATCGCCGGAAAGCGCGTGGCGTTCCTGGCACGGCACGGCGAAGGCCATTCTTTGCCGCCGCACCGGGTGAACTACCGAGCCAACCTCTGGCGGCTCAGGGACCTTGGCGCGCAGCGGGTGCTGGCGGTCAATACCGTCGGCGGCATCACCGAACGGTTCGGCCCGCGCGTGCTGGCGCTGCCGGACCAGCTGATCGACTACACCTGGGGCCGCACGTCGAGCTTCTGGGACGGCGAGGGTGGTGAGGTCCTTCACGTCGACTTCGGCGACCCGTACACGCCGTCGCTGCGGCGCGCGGTGCTGGCGGCGGCCGCGAAGTCCGGCACCGCGCTCGTGGACGGCGGCTGTTACGGCGCCACCCAGGGCCCGCGCCTGGAAACCAAGGCCGAGATCGCCCGTATGCGCCGCGACGGCTGCGACCTGGTCGGCATGACCGGCATGCCCGAGGCCGGCCTCGCCCGCGAGCTCGGCCTGGACTACGCCTGCCTGGCCGTGGTGGCCAACTGGGCGGCCGGCTGCAGTGCGGACGAGGAGATCACCCTGGCCGAAGTCCTGGCCCACGTGGAGGCGGCCAGCGCCGGACTGCCGGCGCTTTTCGACGCGCTCCTGGGGTGATTGTCAAGCGTTTTTCCCTTGTTCATACTCGGGCCGTGCACGCGTCCGGGGAACGGCGGAGGGCACGCTCGACCAACAGCATCCGAGGATCTAGTTCATGAGTTTCGGCACCGTGAAGTGGTTCAACGACGCCAAGGGCTTCGGTTTCATCGCGCCCGAGGACGGCAGTGCGGACGTTTTTGTCCATTATTCGGCGATCGCCTCGAAGGGCTTCCGATCCTTGCAGGAAGGCCAGCGGGTGAGCTTCGAGGTGGTGCAGGGCCCGAAGGGCTCGCAGGCCGCCAACGTCGCGCCGGCCTGAGTCTGCCGGCCAGCGCAGCAAGGAAAAGCCCCGCCCAGGCGGGGCTTTTTCATGGCTGCCGCCCGGTGACGGCGTCAGGCAGGTGTCGGGCAGCTGTCTGACACCGATTTCAGTGGTCGAACTGGAGGCGGGCGAGTTCGGCGTAGAGGCCGCCCTGGGCCAGCAGTTCGGCGTGCGTGCCCTGGGCGACGATGCGGCCGCGGTCCATCACCACGATGCGGTCGGCCTTGAGCACGGTGGCCAGGCGATGGGCGATGACGAGCGTGGTGCGGCCCTGCATCAGCCGCTCCAGCGCCTGCTGCACGGCGCGTTCGCTCTGGGCGTCGAGGGCGCTGGTGGCTTCGTCGAGCAGCAGGATGGGCGCATCCTTCAGCAGCGCGCGGGCGATGGCCAGGCGCTGCTGCTGCCCGCCCGACAGGCGCACGCCGCGCTCGCCCAGTTCGCTGTCGTAGCCCTGGGGCAGGGCGGCCAGGAACTCGTGCGCCTCGGCGCTGCGGGCGGCGGCCTCGATCTGGGCGGCGTCGGCCTCGAGCCGGCCATAACGGATGTTCTCGCGCGCGCTGGCGCCGAAGATCACCGGGTCCTGCGGCACCAGGGCGACCTGGCGGCGCAGCGCCGCCGGGTCCACGGCGCGCAGGTCCACGCCGTCCACCGTGATGCGGCCGGCATCGGGGTCATGGAAGCGCAGCAGCAGCTGGAACACGGTGCTCTTGCCGGCGCCCGACGGCCCGACCAGGGCCACGGTTTCGCCGGGCGCGACCGCCAGGCTGAAGTCGTCCAGCGCCGCCGCGTCCGGCCGGGTCGGGTAGTGGAAGCGCACGCCTTCGAGCGCGATCCGGCCCTGCACCGGTACCGGCAGCACCGCCGGCGTCGCCGGAAGCGCCAGCACCGAACGTTCCTGCAGCAGCTCGTTGATGCGCGCCATGCCGCCGGCCGCGCGCTGCACCTCGGCCCAGACTTCGGTCAGCGCGCCGACCGAACCGGCGCCGATCAGCGCGTACAGCACGAACTGGCCGAGCGTGCCGGGCGTCATCTGCCCCGCGATCACGTCCTGGGCGCCGACCCACAGCACCGCCGTGATCGATCCGAACACCAGCACGATCACGATCGCGGTCAGCATCGCCTGCAGCCGGATGCGCTTGCGCGCCGTGCCCAGCGCCACCTGCACGGCCGAACCGAAGCGGTCGCGCTCGTAGTCCTCGCGGGCGTAGCTCTGCACCGTGTGCATCGCGCCCAGGGTTTCGCCGGCGCGGGCGTTGGCATCGGCGACGCGGTCCTGGCTGTCCTTGGCCACGCCGCGCACCTTGCGCCCCGACAGCGCCATCGGCAGCACCACCAGCGGGATGCCCAGCAGTGCGAACAGCGCCAGGCGCGGGCTGGTCACCGCCAGCATCGCCGCGCTGCCGACCACGGTGATGCCGCTGCGCAGCGCCACCGACATGCTCGAGCCGACCACGCTGCGCAGCAGCTCGGTGTCGGCCGACAGCCGGGACAGCAGCTCGCCGGTGCGGGTCTTCTCGAAGAAGCTCTGGTCCAGCGACAGCAGGTGTCCATAGAGCGAACGCCGCAGGTCGGCGACCACGCGTTCGCCCAGCAGCGACACGAAATAAAAGCGCGCCGCGGTCGCCAGCGCCAGCAGCACCGCCACCGCGAACAGCAGGGCGAACCAGCGGTCCACCGAGCCGCCCGAGGAGAAGCCCTGGTCGATCATGTGCTTGACTGCCACCGGCAGCATCAGCGTCGCGCTGGACGACAGCGCCAGCGCGCCCAGCCACAGCGCCAGCAGGCCGCGGTGCGGGCGCAGGAAGGGCAGCAGCCCGCGCAGCGAGTTCAGCGGCGGGCGGGCGGCGGGCGTGTCGCTCATGCGGGGTCGGTCTCGGATCGGGTGAGGCGCGCGGCGCCGCGGCTGAGGTCGCGCAAACGCGCGGCCAGGGCCTCAAAGCTGGAGGCGGGCAGGCGCAAAGACAAGCGCAGGCCGTGTTCGTCGAAGGATTCGGCGCGTTTGCTGGCCGCATACGCGTCCAGCAGGCCGTGCACCGCGCCGGCGAGCGCGAACTCGCAGGCCAGCTCGGCCTCGCACCAGTCCACCAGCGGCCGGCGCGCCGCGGTGCGCAGGCACTCCGCCGCCGCGCCGCCGTAGGCCCGCACCAGGCCGCCGACGCCGAGGTTGGTGCCGCCGTACCAGCGGACCACCAGCACCACGACCTGGTCCAGGCCCTGGCCGTCGATCGCGGCCAGGATCGGCCGGCCCGCGCTGCCGCCCGGTTCGCCATCGTCGTTGAAGCGGTAGGCCGCGCCGATGCGGTAGGCCCAGCAGTTGTGGGTCGCCTGCGGGTCAGCGGCACCGGCCAGCCAGGCCAGTGCGGCCTCGGGGCTTTCCACCGGGACGGCCCGGGCCAGGAACCGGCTCTTCTTCGCCTCGAGGGCGAACTGGGCCGGCGCGGCCAGGGTCTGGCCGGCCATCAGCGCAGCCGGTCGAGATCGGTCGGGATCGGCGCGTCCGGGTGGGTCTTCGCGAACAGCAGCAGGCTGGCGCGGGCGCCGGCGCGGTCGCCCTGGCGCAGGCGTTCGCGGATGCGCTCCAGCCATTCGCGCGGCGGCAGGCTGGCGTCGGCGGCGACGGGCGGCAGCACGGCGGCGGCGTTGCCGGCGGTCGCGGCGTCGGCAGCGGGTGCAGGCGCGGGTGCAGCCACCACCGGCGCGGCGTCCTCGGCGGACTGCGCCTGGCGCGCGCTGCGGGCTTCTTCCCGGGCTTCGGCCTCCGATGCGGTGCGCGCGGCCCGGGCCTCGGCCTTGGCGGCTGCTTCGCGCTGGGCGCGGGTGGCGTAGGCGGCCTGGTGTGCGCGGCGCGCGTGGTCGCCGGATTCCGGCGGCGGGCTGACCCGCGTGCCGGTCACGGTGATCGAATCCAGCGTTTCGCGCTCCGCGGCCGGCGCCGGCTCGGCGGCGGCTTCCATCGGGAACGCTTCGGCCGCTTCCGCCACGGGAGCGGGCGGAGCGGCCTGGGGCTGGGCCGGCGGCGGGGGAGGCGGGGGCGGAGGCGGCGGCGGGCTAGCCGCGCGGTCGGCGACGCCGGGCGAAGAGTCCGGCGGCGGCGGAGGCGTGGCCGGGATCTTGCGCTGCTGCGGCTCCACCAGTTCGATGTCGACGGCGTCGCGCGCCGGCGGCGTTTCGCGGGCGGCCTCGGCCGAGGTGGTCTGCGGCTCCGGCGCCAGCGGCGGGCGCAGCTGCAGGCCGATGCCCACCGCCAGCACCGCGGCCGCCGCGGTTCCAATCGCCCAGCCCGGCAGCAGCCAGCGGCTGGTCCGGGTGATGCGGCGCGGCGCCGGCGCGGCCGGATCGGACGCGCCGTTCACCGCGTCGGTGGCCGCCGCCAGGATCGCCGCGTCCACCTTCGCCGACGGCTCCCCGGCCGGCAGGGCGCGCAGCACCCGGGCCAGGGCGATCTCGTCGTCCTGGAGCGGGGTGGTGCGCGGGTCCTGCGGCTGGGTCACTGCTCCGTCACTCCGTGCTGATCGCGACGCCGGGGTCGCGCGCGGCGCTCAGGCTGCGCGCCTGCGCCAGCAGTTGCAAGAATTCGCCGCGGTAGCCCCAGGTGTCGTCGCCGCGCGCCCCGCGCGCCAGCGCCTCCACCTGGTCCCAGCCGAAGCCCTTCATGTTCTGGCCGCCGCGCAGCAGGTCGGCGTAGGCCGCGACCGCCGCGGCGAAGCGCAGGTTCTCGCCGGCCTCGGGCTTGACGTCGCGCCGCGTGACCGGCCGCTCCATCAGCACGCTGCGGTCATTGCCCGGCAGCTTGTAGCGCAGCTTCAGGTAGCCCAGCTCCTGGCCCGCGCCGGCGACCGGCTTCGGCGCCGCGTAGCGCAGCGGGTCGCTGGACTCGCAGCCCATGCCGACCAGGCAGAGCTCGTAGATCGCGGTCACGTCGTGGCCGGCGCCGATCTCGCCGGCGTCCACCTGGTCGTTGTTGAAGTCCTCGCGGGCCAGGGCGCGGTTTTCGTAGCCGATCAGGCGGTATTCGGCGACCTGGGCCGGGTTGAACTCGACCTGGATCTTGACGTCGCTGGCGATGGTCAGCAGGGTCGAGCTCATCTCCTCGACCAGCACCTTGCGCGCTTCCATCAGGTTGTCGATGTAGGCGTGGTTGCCGTTGCCGACGTCGGCCAGCTTCTCGGCCAGCGCGTCGTTGTAATTGCCCTGTCCGAAACCGAGCGTGGTCAGCGCGACGCCGGACTCGCGGCCCTGCTCGACCCGCGTCTCCAGCGCACGCGGATCGTAGATGCCGACGTTGAAGTCGCCGTCGGTGGCCAGCACGATGCGGTTCACGCCGCCTTCGATGAAACCTTGTTTGGCCATCGCATAGGCCAGCTCGATGCCTTCGCCGCCATTGGTCGAACCGCCGGCCTCGAGCCGGCCCAGCGCGTCCAGGATCTCGCCGTGGCGGTCGCCCGGGGTGGGCGGCAGCACCAAGCCGGCGCTGCCGGCATAGACGACGATCGAGACGCGGTCCTGCGCGCGCAGGTTCGGCACCATCTGGCGGAAGGCTTCCTTCAGCAGCGGCAGCTTGTTCGGGTCGGCCATCGAACCCGAGGTGTCGATCAGCAGCACCAGGTTCGAGGCCGGGATGGCGCTGGCCGGCACGGCATAACCCTGGATGCCGACGTGCATCAGCAGCCGCTTGCGGTCCCAGGGCGCGGGCGCCAGTTCGGTGCTGACGGCGAAGGGCTGGCTGCGGTCCTTTGGGCCGGCGTAGGCGTAGTCGAAATAATTGATCATCTCCTCGACCCGCACCGCGTCCTTGGGCGGCAGCTGGCCCTGGGCCAGCATCCGGCGCACGTTGCTGTAGCTGCCGGTGTCCACGTCGATGGAGAAGGTGGACACGGCGTTCTCGGCGGTGCGCACGATGCCGTTGTCCTCGAACTCGCTGTAGTTCTCGGTATTGGCCTGCGGCGGTGCCACCACCGGATGCGGCATGGCGTAGTGCATCGCCGGCGGCGGGGGCGATGCCGGCGGCGGCGGTGGCGCCAGGGCGACGGCCTCCTGCGCCTGCTGCACCTTGGCTGCGGCGCGGGAATGGCGGTCGCGCGCCGCCGCCGCCTCGCGTTCGGCGCGGGCCTGGGCGGCTCCGGCCGCGGTGTCGGCGACCCGGGTGCCGGTGACGGTGATCGAATCGAGCGACTCCGCGGCGGGTTCGGCGGCGACCTTGGTTTCCGAGGTCTTGGCGCAGCCGGCGGCGACGGCGAGGGCGAGACAGCTGATCAGCAACGGACGCATGGGTGGCTCCTGGCCTGGGTGGTGCCGCTATCAACGGCCGGCCGCCGGAAACGGGGTTGACCGGTGCACGGGAGCGTCATGGCCGCAGCCTCGCGCGCAGCTTGTCCATGGCGTAGCGCAGGCGCGACTTCACGGTCTCGCGGCCCACGCCGGTGATTTCCCCGATCTCCTCCAGGCTCAGCTCCTGCTCCAGTCGCAGCAGCACCACTTCGCGCTGGTCCTCGGGCAGTTCCTCCAGCGCGCGCTGCAGGCGGCGGCGCTCTTCGAAGGCGGACAGCTGCCGGTCGGGCGTCTGCGGGTCGGGGATGCGCGCGGCCAGTTCGTCGGCGTCGCCGGGTGCGTCGGGGCGGTGCTGCTTGCCGCGCCAGTGGTCGGCGATGCGGTTGTGGGCGATCTGGTAGAGCCAGGTGCTGAACTTCGCGTCCGGGCGGTAGCGCTCGCGGGCGGTGATCACGCGCTGCCAGACGTCCTGGAACAGCTCCTCGGCCAGTGCCGTGTCGCGGACCTGGCGGCCCAGGTGCCGGAACAGCGGGCCGCGGTGCCGGGAGTACAGGGTCTGGAAGGCGCCGACGTCGCCGGTCCCGTAGGCCAGCATCAGTTCTTCGTCGGTCGGCTCGGCCTGCATGCCCGGAAGCCTACGGACTTTCCCGGCGGCGGTGAAGCCGGCCCGGCGGCGATGCGCCCAAGGGCGGCGGCCGGGTGTAGATTGCGCGGATATGGCTGCACGCCAGACACCTCCCGCCCCTGCCGCCAGTGCTCCGGTCGCGCCCTACGCCGGCTGGCTGCGCCCCGGCTGGCACCAGGTCGCGGGCCTGGGCGTGTTCCTGATCGGGCTCTATTTCAGCCTGCAGTCCGCGGGCCTGGAGCGCGAGCGCGAACTCAGCGAGCGCCGGTCGCGGATCCAGGAGTCGCTGTCGGATTTCCGCGCCCGGCTCGAGACCGAAATCTACGCCAGCGTCGCGATGGCCCGCGGGCTGGGCGTGAACGTCGTGGTGCAGCAAGGCATCTCCGAGGCGCAGTTCGAGACCGTGGCCCAGGAGCTGCTGCGCGACCAGCAGAACATCCTCAACCTGTCGCTGGCGCCGGGCTTCGTCATCCGCAGCATCTATCCTCGCGAAGGCAACGTGCCGGCCCTGGGGCTGGACCTGCTGCAGGACCCGATCCAGAAGCAGGCGGTGCTGCGCGCGATCAGCGACGACGCCCCGGTCCTGGCCGGGCCCTTCGAACGGGTGCAGGGCGGCACCGCGCTGGCGGTTCGGGTGCCGCTGTGGGTGAACCGCGACGGCGTGCCGCGGCTGTGGGGCGCGGTCAGCGTCGCGCTGGACTACGACGGCCTGATGCGCGACGCCGGCATCCGCAAGCTCGAGCGCGAACTGCGCCTGGACATCGTCGGCCGCGATGCCTCCGGCCCCGGCGGCGACGTGATCCGCGGCGAGCGCCTGGCCGACCGCGCGCGCGCGGTGAAGACCCCGGTGCTGCTGCCCGGCGGCAGCTGGCTGATCTCGGCCGAACCGATCGAGGGCTGGCACGCCCAGCCCGCCTGGCAGTCCCCGGGATTCCTGCTGCGGCTGGCGTTGAGCGCGCTGGCGGGGCTGGCGACGGCGCGCATCCTGCACGACCGCCAGCGCATCCGCCGGCTGGCCGGCATCGATTCGCTGACCAACCTGCCGAACCGGCGCTGGGCCCTGCAGCAGCTGGCGCGCATGATCGCCCGAGGCCGACGCGGCGGCGAAGGCTTCGCCCTGCTGTCCTTCGACCTCGACGGCTTCAAGCCGGTGAACGACACCTATGGCCACGCCGCCGGCGATCTTCTGCTGGCGATGATGGGCCGGCGCCTGAGCGAATCGGTGCGTCCCGGCGACGTGGTCGCGCGCATGGGCGGCGACGAGTTCCTGGTGCTGGTGCCGACCGAGCGCGGCGTCGACGAGGAATGGCTGCGCGCGGTGGCGCTGCGGGTGCAGGCGGCGATCACCCGGCCGGTGCCGATCGAGGGCCACTGGGTGGTGGTGGGCGCCAGCATCGGCATCGCCCGCTTCCCCGACGATGGCGACCAGGGCGAGGTGCTGCTGCGCAAGGCCGACGAGGCCATGTACCGCGCCAAGCACGGTCGCGCCCACGGCGTGGAGTTCGCCAGCCCGGTGCGCCTGGGCGCCGCGCCGCCGGCGTTGGACTAGTCCCGGGATTCGACCCGGAGCCGGAGTTCGCCCTCGGCCAGGCGCGCGGTGACGGCGTCGCCGGCGCGGGCATCCGCGGCGCGCCGCAGTACGCCGCCGTCCGCGCCGCGCAGGATGGCGTAGCCGCGGCCCAGGGTGGATAGCGGGCTGACGCTGGCCAGCGCCCGCGCCAGGCCTTGCAGCTGCAGCCGTCGCTGGCGCAGCAGCTGGCCCGGCGCCTGGTCCAGGCGCTGGCCGAGCAGGGCGAGGCGATGGGCGTGGTCCTGCAGGCGGCGGCGCGGATGCGCCTGGTCGAGCCGCCGCAGCAGCCGCGCCAGGCGTTCGCCGCGCTGGAGCTGGGGTTGCTGCAGGGCGAGGTCGAGCCGGCGCCGCAGCGCCATCAGCCGGCCGCGGCCGCGCTCGAGCCGCAGTTGCGGACGCAGGGCCTGCAGCTTGAGGAAGGCCTGGTCGGCGCGCTGGGCCCGGGCGGTGGTCATCCGCGCCAGCAGGGCCTGCAGCTGGCGGTGGCGTTGATGCAGCCGGGCCAGCAGTTCGCCGCGTTCGGGCACCAGCAGCTCGGCCGCGGCCGAGGGCGTTGCGGCGCGCAGGTCGGCGGCGAAGTCGGCCAGGCTGGTGTCGATCTCGTGACCCACCGCGCAGACCACCGGCACCGGCGAGGCGGCGATGCCGCGGGCCAGGGCCTCGTCGTTGAAGGCCCAGAGGTCTTCCAGCGAGCCGCCGCCGCGGGTCAGCAGCAGCACGTCGTAGCGGCCGCTGGCGCCGGCCCGGCGCAGGGTGTCGAGGATCTGGGCCGCGGCGCCGTCGCCCTGCACCGGGACCGGCAGCACGTCCACCGGCAGCAGCGGAAAGCGGCGCCCCAGCACGCTGAGCACGTCGCGCACCGCGGCGCCGCGCGGCGACGTGATCACGCCCAGCCGGCGCGGGAAGGCGGGCAGGGGGCGCTTGCGGGCGGCGTCGAACAGGCCTTCGGCGGCCAGCTTCTGCCTGAGCTGTTCGAAGGCGCGGCGCAGCGCGCCCTCGCCGGCTTCCTCCAGGTGCTCCAGCACCAGCTGGTAGTCGCCGCGGGCCTCGTACAGGGTCAGCCGGCCCCGGGCCAGCACCTGCAGGCCGTCGCGCGGCAGGAAGCGCAGCGCCTGTGCCCGGGGCTTGAACAGGGCGCAGCGGACCTGGGCGCGGTCGTCCTTGAGCGTGAAATAGGCGTGACCCGAGGCCGGCCGCGAGAAGTTGCTGATCTCGCCCTCCACCCAGACCTGGGCGAAGCTGCCCTCCAGCAGGTCGCGCGCCAGCGCATTGAGCTGGGACGGGCGCAGGACCTGGCGTTCGCGGGCGAGTGTGGACATGGGTCGGGCCGGGGGCGGCCTGACAGGATACTCCGGGGCGTTCGGGGACGGGGTAGGGGATTGCGGCGGCCCGGTCTAAACTGTCGCCGCCATGAGGACATACGATGAGCGATAGCTACCGACGCCTCTGCGACGACCTGCCCCGGGGCAGCGGCGCGCCCGGCAACTTCGCCGCCGAGCCGCGCAAGGTCAAGGCCTGGGTCGCGGCCCTGCCGCGCGCCAACGCCCAGGCCACCGAACAGGAACTCGCCCGCGCCCTGGACGGCCTGCTGGCCCAGCGCCTGGACGGCAGCCAGCGCCTGGGTGCGCTGGAGGAACTGCGGGCGGCGGTGCTGGAGGCCGTCGCCCTGCTGGAGCGCCAGTTCGGCGCCAACCCGCTGCCGCTGCCGCCCGACAAGGCGCGCGCCGCGGCCGTGGCCGAAACCTTCCACCTGCTGCTGGCGCACGGCTACCGCAAGGCCGCTGCCGAGCTCTGCGCGCCGGCCGGCGCGGTGCCCTTCCTGCGCGGCGGCAGCGTGCTGCAGGCGCTGCAGCGCGCGGCCTGGCACTACGCGCGCGCGCTGGCCCTGGCCTGGCGCGTCTACCGGGCGCCGGCCGCGGGCGCCTGGCAGGGCCTGCACCGGGTGCACCGGTTCGCGGCCTCGATCAAGCTCGACCGCAAGCCGGTCGAGGACCGCGCCGCCGGCGGCAACATCGACCTGAACACCGTCTACGTGCAGACCCTGCTGATGGCGGCGATCAACCCCTATGCCTTCGGCCAGGGCGAACAGGACACGCTGTGGCCGATCGCCCGCGGTTTCGCCGGCCGCTGCGGCCTGAGCGACCGCGCGCCGGACGGCCTGGCCCCGGTCGTGCCGGAAGACGCCGACCGCGGCCCGGGTCCCGGCGCCGGCGACGAATCGCATTCGCTGTGGCTGGACCTGCGCGCCTTCGCCGACGACGTCGAGCGGGCCCTGGGCCGCGTGCGCGACGGCCAGTCCGAACTGATGCCGGGCATCGGGCCGGGCGTGCGCGTCGGCAACGACCTGCTGCTGCGGCTGCGGCGCGCCTTCGGCCAGATCGCCGCGCGCGGCCTGGTGCGGCTGCCGGCCGGCCACAGCCTCGACACCGTGCTGGGCCTGAGCGGCCTGCACTATTTCCTGGCCGGGCAGCGCGACTTCGACACCTTCATGCGGCAGTCGGCCCAGGGCACCGTGCACGTGATCGCCGGCGCCGCCTGGACCCAGGGCGGCCTGGGCATGGCCAAGGTGACGCGCTACACCGGCAAGGTGCTGGACCAGAGCCTGGGCGGCTATCGCATGACCTGGGAGAACGCCGAGCAGGTGCGCGCCCGCGTCGGCGAACTGGTGGGATTGAGTTTCGGCGAGGACGCCGAGGAGCAGGACTGGATGGTGGGCGTGATGCGCTGGCTGCGCTACGAGGACAATGGCGGCCTGTCCGCCGGCGTCGAACTGCTGGCGCGGCGCGCCAGCCCGGTCGCGCTGCGCGTGGTCAGCGCCGACGGCGGCAGCCGCCAGGTCAGCCGCGCGGTCGAGATCTTCCCGCTCGACGGCGCCCCCGGGCGCTGTTTCGTCTCGAACGCGGCGATCGAATCCGGCAGCCGGGTCGAGGTGATCCACGACGCCGACGGCCAGCTGCCCGAGACGGGCGCGCGCGGCCCGGACCTGCTGCCCGACGTCGAGGTGGTGCTGAACGCCGGCGACTACGTGATCGTCGGCGAACGCGCGGCGGCCGGAGCCGCGGCATGAGCGACGCGTCCGCGAGCCCGCGCCGCGCCACCCGCGCGGTGATGGTGGACAAGGTGCGCATCGGCGGCGGCGCGCCGGTGGTGGTGCAGTCCATGACCAACACCGACACCGCCGACGTCAACGCCACGGTCAAGCAGGTGGCGGACCTGTGGCGCGCCGGTTCCGAACTGGTGCGGGTGACGGTGAACAACCCCGAGTCGGCCGCCGCGGTGCCGCGCATCCGCGACAAGCTCGACATGATGAACGTGCCGGTGCCCATCGTCGGGGACTTCCACTACAACGGCGACCGCCTGCTGGCGGCCGAGCCGGCCTGCGCCGAGGCGCTGGCGAAATACCGCATCAACCCGGGCAACGTCGGCTTCGGCAAGAAGCGCGACACCCAGTTCGCGGCCATCGTCGAGAAGGCGATCGAGTTCGGCAAGCCGGTGCGCATCGGCGTCAACTGGGGCTCGCTGGACCAGGCCCTGGCCGCGCGCCTGATGGACGAGAACGCGGCGCGCGCCGAGCCCTGGGACGCCGCGCGGGTGCTGCGCGAGGCCCTGGTGGTGTCGGCGATCGAGTCGGCCGAACGCGCGGTCGAGATCGGCCTGGCGCGCGAGCGCATCGTGCTCTCGGCCAAGGTCAGTGGCGTGCAGGAGTTGATCGCGGTCTACCGCGACCTGGCCACGCGCTCGGATTTCCCGCTGCACCTGGGCCTGACCGAGGCCGGCATGGGCAGCAAGGGCATCGTCGCCTCCGCCGCTGCGCTGGCGGTGCTGATGCAGGAAGGCATCGGCGACACCATCCGCATCTCGCTCACGCCCGAACCGGGCGCGCCGCGCACGCAGGAAGTGGTCGTCGCCCAGGAGCTGCTGCAGACCATGGGCCTGCGCGCGTTCACCCCGTTGGTCACCGCCTGCCCGGGCTGCGGCCGCACCACCTCGGAGTTCTTCCAGGTGCTGGCGCAGCGGGTGCAGGAGCATGTACGCGGGCAGATGCCGGTCTGGAAGCTCAAGTACCCCGGCGTCGAGAACCTGTCGCTGGCGGTGATGGGCTGCGTGGTGAACGGGCCCGGCGAGTCGCGCCATGCCGACATCGGCATCTCGCTGCCCGGCACCGGCGAGGCGCCCTCGGCGCCCGTCTTCATCGACGGCGAGAAGGCGATGACCCTGCGCGGCGAGAACATCGCCGACGACTTCGTCGGCGTCATCGACGACTACGTCGCCCGGCGCTATTCGCGGGGGCAGCCCTGAGCCATCTCGCGCGGCTGCGGGCGCACTGGCCCCGGGTCGTCGAGGCCAGCCGCCGGTTCCTGGCCCGCCGCTGGCGTCGGCTGCTGTTGGCCTTCTGCGGCATCGCGCTGCCGCTGGCGCTGTTCGCCGAACTGGCCGAGGAAGTGCACGAGGCCGACCCCTTCGGCTTCGACGAACCGCTGCTGCGCCTGGCCCGGCAGTGGGCGTCGCCGGCCCTGGACCAGGCCATGCTGCTGGCCAGCGACCTCGGTTACGCCTGGGGCGTGGTGCCGGCCGACGTCCTGCTGTGCCTGGGCCTGCTGGCCCTGGGCCATGTCCGCAAGGCGCTGTTCTTCGGCTTCGCCACCGGCGGTTCGGCCCTGCTGAACCTGCTGGCCAAGGCGGTGTTCGCTCGCGAGCGCCCGGACCTGTGGCTGTCGATCGCGCCCGAGCAAAGTTTCAGTTTCCCGAGCGGCCATGCCATGGGCTCGGCCACGCTGGCCGCGGCGGTGGTGATGCTGTGCTGGCACGGTCCCTGGCGCTGGCCGGCGCTGCTGGCCGGCGTGGCCTTCGCGGCCTGGGTCGGTGCCTCGCGGGTCTACCTGGGCGTGCATTTCCCGTCCGACATCCTGGCCGGATGGACCGCGGCGCTGGCCTGGGTCTGCGCGGTCTACCTGATCGTGCGGCCCAACCACCGCGCGCCGGACGCGCCGGACGCCTAGGCTTCCACGCAGACGCGGTTGCGGCCTTCGTCCTTGGCGCGGTAGAGCGCGGCGTCGGCGGCCTTCATCAGCGCGCTGCGCTCGCCGCGGTCCGCCTGCAGGGCGGCGATGCCGATGCTGATGGTGATGCGATGCGGCTCGCCGCCCAGCACGAAGGGCGTGGCCGCCACTTCCTCGCGCAGGCGGTCGGCGAAGGCGCGGGCCGCCTCGACGTCGGCCTCCGGCAGCAGCACCGCGAACTCCTCGCCGCCGATGCGGGCGGCGATGTCCTCGCCGCGCACGAAACCGCGCACGACCGCCGCCAGCTGCCTCAGCACGCCGTCGCCGGCGATGTGCCCGTACTGGTCGTTCACCGGCTTGAACAGGTCCACGTCGATGATGCACATCACCAGCGGCCGGCCGTGGCGCAGGGCGCGGGCGATCTCCTTGTCCACCAGTTCGACGAAGTGCCGGCGGTTGTAGAGCTCGGTCAGCGCGTCGTGGGTGGCCAGCTGGTAGACCTCCTCGTGGTAGCGGGCCTCGACGCTGGCGTGGCTGATGAACTTGAGGATGCACTCGCCCAGGGTGATGTGGTCGCCGTCGGCGAGCAGGGCCTCGGTGACCGGCAGGTCGTTGACCCGGGTGCGGTTGGTCGCGCCCAGGTCGCGCAGACGGTAGGTGTCGCCATCGCGGCGGATCTCGCAGTGTTGGCGCGACACCGACTTGTGCGGAATGTGCAGGTCGGCCTCCTGCGAGCGGCCGACCGTGACCGGCTTTCCCTCGATGTCGGCGCGTTTGCCCAGGCCCTCGCCGTGGATCACCACCACGCAGGCCGAGCGCGGACCGCTGCGGCGGGGTCCGCCGCTGAGCAGGGTCAGCTGGGTCGTGATGGGGTCGGCGTCGCTCGGGCTCATCGGCGTGGGGCGGAGGTCGCCGGGGCAGTGTAGCCCAAGGCCGGAGGCGGCAAGGCGGGCATCGACGGGCGGGGGCCGGGCGGGTGATGATCGGGCCGTCCAACCCGGGGGAGCACGTCCATGAAGCCGAATGTCCTCAAGGCCGCGTCAGCCATCCTTGCCGCCGGCCTGGCCGCCGCCGCGCCCGCCATCGCCGATGACTCGGTCGCTGCCCGGCTCAATGCCGCCGGCATCACCCATGAGGTCGACGCCGACGGGGATTTCAAGGTCACCTACTCCTACTCGAAGGAAGGGCGCACCCAGCTCGTCTTCGTCTCGGGCAGCACGCAGCAGGTCGCCGGCTTTTCCGTCCGCGAGGTCTTCTCGCCCGCGGCCCGGCTGGCCGGCGACGGCATCACCGGCGCGAAGGCGCTCGAGCTGCTGGCCGAAAGCCGCAGGAACAAGCTGGGCAGCTGGGAAATCGCCGGTGACGTGCTGTATTTCGTCATCAAGTTCCCCGACACCCTGGACGCGGGCGAACTGGAATCGATGATGGACATCGCCGCCGAAACCGCCGACGACATGGAGCTCGAGATCTCGGGCGATCGCGACGACCTGTGACGGCCTGAGGCGGCCAGCGGCCGGTGTGGCCGGCCGCTGCCGTTGAATGCGGCGGGACCCCGCGGAGAGGCAGCATGACCGGCCAAGAGAACGAGGACCTGGCGCCGACCGAAGGCCTGCCGACCCGGTCCGGCCTGCCCGCCGGCAGCGCCGATCTCGTCACCGTCCATCAGGTTCTGCACT
>CAMLKR010000016.1 GCA_946480565.1 uncultured Arenimonas sp.
AGCGCCAGGCCAGCAAGGACCGGGACTGGCAGCGCGAGAAAGAGCGCACCATGCGCCGCCACAACAAGAACGCCTAGTCGCTCGGCCTGCGCCGAGCGACTACCCACGATTCGCTGCGCGAATCGCGGGCCCCGGGCGCCTTCCTCCAATCCCTGCGCCTTCGGCGCGCCCCCTTACCAAGGGGGCTTTCCTCCAGATCGCTGGCGGACGTTCAGCTGGATCCCTTGTGACCCCCGCCCTCCGGCCCCATACTTGCCCCGTCGGTTGATTCAACGATTTCCGCGTTTCCGGGGGTGTCCTGGCTTCGACGGGGGTTGCGAAGTCGACTGGTGCATGCCGAGGGGGCAGCTTTCCTCGTTAATCCAGCGGCAAACTTTAGTTGCCAACGACGACAACTACGCTCTCGCCGCTTAAGGCGTAAGCCCCGAACCCACTTGTGCCCGTGCTCGTGGATGTAGGGTCATTATCACGGAACAGCTGCCGGCGGCGACCCGCCAACCGGTAGTGAACTTAGCGGGTGTGGACGACGGTGTGCCTCGCACGTTGTGTTGCCGTCGTACGAGAACCAACAACGAGCTAAGCATGTAGTGCCGGAGATGGAGTGCTCTCGGACGGGGGTTCAACTCCCCCCACCTCCACCAAACACGACAACGCCACCCTCGGGTGGCGTTGTTGTTTGTGGGGTCCGGATCAGCCTTTCGACTTCTGCAGCGACAGCGCGTTGATGCAGTAGCGCAGGCCGGTCGGCGGCGGGCCGTCGGGGAAGACGTGGCCCAGGTGGGCGTCGCAGGTGGCGCAGGTGGTTTCGATGCGGACCATGCCGTGGCTTTCGTCGTAGACGTAGTTCACCACGTTGTCCTTCAGCGGCTGGGTGAAGGACGGCCAGCCGCTGTGCGATTCGAACTTGTGGCCGGCGTCGAACAGCGGCGTGCCGCAGCCGGCGCAGTCGTAGATGCCGGGTTCGAACAGGCCGCACATCTCGGAACTGAAGGCGCGTTCGGTGCCGGCCTGGCGCATCACCCGGAACTGGTCCGGCGTCAGCTGCTCGCGCCACTGCGCCTCGGTCTTCTCGACCCGGCGGTCCGGCGCGACGTTGCCGCGCTGGGCGCGGGTGGCCACTTCCTTCCAGGTGTGCATGGCGGGCTCCAGGGGTCGGGCATCTGAAGATGGGGTGGAACGCCGCCCGCTTCAAGCGGTGGCGCCGGTCATCGTGAAGCCAGCGCAGCCCTGATCTGCTCGGACGTGTGCGAATGACGGCGCGACCGCGCCAGCGCCACCCGGCGCAGGGACGGCAGCGACAGCAGCGGCGACAGGTCGCCGTCCTCGACGGTGATGCCGATCAGGTACAGCTCTTCCAGGTGTTTCAGACCCTGCAAGGGCCGGACCGATCCGACGCGACCGGACTGCTCCAGTTTCAGGAGCTTCAAGGATTCGAGCGAAGCCATCGGTTCCAGGCTGGTGACGCCCCGGCAGGAGTGGAACTGCAGATCCTCGAGCGAACGCGTCGATTCGAGCGCCTTCAGGTCCACCAAGAACGGGCAGTTCGTGAGCGAAAGCGCTCGCAGTGACACAAGGTCCGCAAGACCCTCGAGCGACACCAGCTTGCGGGAGAACAGCCCAAGCCAGCGCAGACGCGTCAGGGCCGCCAGCGGCTTCAGGTCCTCGTGCGGGTACCCCTCGACCAGCAACTCCTCCAGGCTCGGCAGTGCCAGCAGGGAAGCCGCGCCGGGTCGCCAGCGGACGGTGGCGGAACGCAGCTTCGGAAACACGCTGAAATCGAACGTCCCGAACTGGCAGGACAGGTTCAGGCGCTCCAGGCCCTGGAGCGCGGCCAGCGGTCGGATGTCCTTGTGCTCCCAGCGGTCGAGCGAAAGCATCTTCAGCTCCGGGAACCGGGCGAGAAAATCCAGCGGGCCGCCCGGCCAGCCCAGCCCGAGGTTGAGCACGATGCCCACCACGCCGCGGGCCTTCAACGCCGGCTCGAAGGCGTCGTCCCAGGCGGCCTGCAGCACGAACCGCAGCCCCGCCGGCGCGATGTCCTGCCAGACCAGGTAACCGCCGGGCACCGGGATACGTTCGGCCATCACTTCCCTCCTGGATGCATGGCCGTCGCCGGGACAACCAGAACGGCCGCAAGCCCCGACCGCATCACTCGGCCGGCGTATCGCCGAGATAGGCCGTGGCGCTGGCCGTGGCGGCCTCGACCGCGCGGGTGGCGGCCGCCAGCTGGCCCTGGTTTTCGGCGAGCTGGGCCTCGATCGCGCCGATCTCGGCGCTGACCGCCGCAAGGTCGGCCGCGGCCTTCTCCGCCAGGGCGCGGTCGGCGTCCACCTGGGCGCGGGTCAGCTGGCCGCGGGCGGCGCCGGCCTCGCTCTGCTTGAGCTGGCGGTCGGCGTCGGCGCGGGCGCGGTCGGCGGCTTCGAGCCGGGCGCGGGCCGCGACCAGGCGGGCCTGGCTGCGCTCCAGCGCGGCGTTGGCGGCCCGCACCGCAGTGGCAGCCGCATCGAGCTGGGCCATTACAGCGGCGCGCTCCTGCGGCGTGCCCTGCTGGGCAAAGGCGGACGGGATGGCCAGGGCCAGGCCGGCGGCCAGCAGCCAGGCCGACGGGCGGCGGTGGACGGTGTGCCTCATTCGAGTTCTCCCCCGGGGGTGGGTGGGCCGCGACGGCCCGGTCGACCCGCCGAGTCTAGCGGCTCAGGGCCGGGTCCGCGCGCGGGCTCAATCCACGACCACGGTCTTGATGTTCATGAACTCGTGGATGCCGTGTTCGGCCAGCTCGCGGCCGAAGCCCGAGGTCTTGGTGCCGCCGAACGGCAGGCGCACGTCGCTGCGCACGATGGTGTTGACGAAGCAGGCGCCGGCGGCGATCTGCCGCGCCACGCGGTCGCCGCGCGCCTTGTCGGTGGTCCAGACGCTGGCGCCCAGGCCGAAGGCGGTGTCATTGGCCACGCGGACCGCCTCCGCCTCGTCCTTCACCCGCAGGATGCTGGCGACCGGGCCGAACAACTCCTCGTGGTAGGCCGGCATACCGGGCACCACCCGGTCGAGGATGGAGGCCGGATAAACCGTGGCGCGCTGCCCCGGTTCGCAGCCCAGCAGCGGCTTCGCGCCCTTGGCGATGCTGGCCTGGACCTGCTTGTGCAGCTCGTCGCGCAGGTCCGCCCTGGCCATCGGCGCGAGGCCGGTGCCCTCGGCGGTCGGATCGCCCGGCTGCAGGCGGGCCGCGGCCGCGGTGAACTTCCCGACGAAGGCGTCGGCAATCGCCTCGACCACGATGAAACGTTTGGCCGCGATGCAGGTCTGGCCGGCATTGCCGTAGCGCGACAGCACGGCCATGGGCACGGTACGGTCCAGGTCGGCGTCGTCCAGCACCACGAAGGGGTCGCTGCCGCCCAGCTCCATCACGCACTTCTTCAGATGCCGGCCGGCAGTGGCCGCCACCGATCGCCCGGCCCGCTCGCTGCCGGTCAGGGTGACGGCCTTGATGCGCGGGTCGCCGATGACGGCGGCGGTCTGGTCGTTGTCGATGTGCAGCACGGCGAACACGCCGTCCGGCACGCCGGCGGCCTTCAGCACGTCGGCGATGGCGTCCGCGCATTGCGGCACGTTGGTCGCGTGTTTGAGCACCGCGACATTGCCAGCCATCAGGCCCGGCGCCAGGAACCGGAAGACCTGCCAGATGGGGAAATTCCACGGCATGATCGCCAGCACGCAGCCGATGGGCTCGTAGCGCACGTAGCTCTTCGCGGCCTCGGTCTGGACCGGCCGGTCTTGGAGGTAGTGCGCCGCGTGGTCGGCGTAGTACTCGCAGGCCGCCGCCGACTTCTCGATCTCGCCCAGCGCCTCGCGCCGGAGCTTCCCCATCTCCTGGGTCATCAGGGTCGCGACGGCCTCGCGCCGTTCGCGCAGGACCGCGGCGACCCGACGCAGGTGGGCGCCCCGCCCGTCCACGCCCAGCGCGGCCCAGGACGGGAAGGCAGCCTCGGCCGCCGCCAGCGCCCGTTCGATGCCGGCCGCGTCGAGTTTTTCGTGCCGGCGCAGCTCGCCGGTCCAGGGATCGCGGTTCTCTACGGTCATGGCCTCAACCTTTCTGCAGCGCCATCTGCATGTCGCGCTGGCGCCTTTTGTCCTCGCGGGTCATCACCCACCAGCCGATCACCGCGGCCACCGACACCGCCAGGATCATCAGGGTGGCCAGCGCATTGATCTTCGGGCTCACGCCCAGGCGCACCGACGAGAACACCTTCATCGGCAGCGTGGTCGAGGACGGGCCCGAAACGAAGCTGGCGATCACCAGGTCGTCCAGCGAGAGCGTGAAGGCCAGCAGCCAGCCGGAAATCAGCGCCGGGGCGATGATGGGCAGCGTGATCACGAAAAAGACCTTCAGCCGGTTCGCACCCAGGTCCATCGCCGCCTCTTCCAGCGAACGGTCCAGCTCCTGCAGGCGCGAGGAGATCACCACGGTGACGAAGGCCATGCAGAAGGTGACGTGGGCGATCCAGATCGTCAGCATGCCGCGCTGCTCGCCGATGCCGATCACCGGCCCCAGCGACACGAACAGCAGCAGGATGGACAGGCCGGTGATCACCTCGGGCATCACCAGCGGCGCGGTGATCAGGCCGCCGAACAGGGTCTTGCCGGGGAACTGCCGGAAGCGGGTCATGATCATCGCCGCCATCGTGCCCAGCACCACCGAGGCGCAGGCCGTCCAGAACGCGACCTGGATGCTGACCCATGCCGCCGACATCATCTGCTGGTCGCGGAACAGCTCCCCGTACCACTTCACCGAGAAGCCCGACCAAACGGTGACCAGGCGCGATTCGTTGAACGAATAGACCATCAGGCTGAGGATGGGCGCGTACAGGAACACGAAACCCAGCACCAGCATGGTGCGGGTGAAGCCGGAGTTGCCGCGGCCTGCGCTCATGTCAGCCTCGACTCCATTTCCCTGGACTGGTAACGATGGAAGATGGTGATCGGGACGATCAGCAGCACCAGCATCACGATCGCCACCGCCGAGGCCACCGGCCAGTCGCGGTTGTTGAAGAACTCCTGCCACAGCACCCGGCCGATCATCAGCGTGTCGGCGCCGCCCAGCATCTCGGGGATCACGAACTCACCCACCACCGGGATCAGCACCAGCATCGCACCGGCGATGATGCCGGCCTTGGACAGCGGCAGGGTGATGGTGAGGAAGGACTTCCAGGGCCGCGCGCCCAGGTCGTTGGCGGCTTCCAGCAGGCGGTGGTCGTGCTTGACCAGGTTCGAATACAGCGGCAGCACCATGAACGGCAGGTAGGCGTAGACGATGCCGATGTAGACCGCGACCGGCGTGTGCAGGATCTGCAGCGGCTCGTCGATCACGCCCAGGCCCATCAGGAAGTTGTTGAGCAGGCCGTTGTTCTTCAGGATGCCGACCCAGGCGTAGATCCGGATCAGGAACGAGGTCCAGGACGGCAGGATCACCAGCATCAGGGCGACGTTGCGGTTGGCCGGCTCCATGCGCGCGATGGCATAGGCGATGGGGTAACCAACCAGTAGGCACAGGAAGGTGGACACCACCGCGATCTTGAGCGAACTGAGGTAGGCATTGACGTACAGGCTGTCTCGCAGCAGGAACAGGTAGTTGCCGGTGTTGAGGCTGATCTGCAGCTTGTCGCCGGCCCAGCCAACGAGATCGGTATAGGGCGGCATCGCGATGGCCGCGCTGGCGAAGCTGATCTTGAGCGCGATCGCGAACGGTATGGCGAAGAACAGCAGCATCCACAGGTAGGGCACCGCGATCACCAGCCAGCGCGGGCCCGGCAGCCGCTTGCGGACCGAGGCGGCCACGCGCTTCACGAGGTCAGCACCACGCCGGCCTGGTCGTCCCAGCTCAGCCAGACGGCGTCGTTCCAGGTGAACTTCTCGCTGGCCCAGCGCTGGCTGTTGATCATGTTGGCCAGGATCTTGGTGCCACCGGCCAGGCGCACGTGGAAGACCGAGTGACTGCCGAAATAGGCGATCTCCTCGATGGTGCCGCGCACCTTGTTGTGCGGCTGCGCCGGCTCGTCCTTGTCCACGTGGATCTTCTCGGGCCGCAGCGCCAGCGCCACATCCTGCCCCTCGAAGCCGGTGACGCCGTGGCCGACGTAGGCCAGGCAGTCCAGGGCCGGGCTGGCGATGGTGATGAAGTCCTTCTCGTCGTCCTTGATCTTGCCTTCGATCAGGTTCACCGAACCGATGAACTCGGCGGTGAAGCGGCAGCTGGGCTGCTCGTAGATCTCGTCCGGCGTGCCGACCTGGCGGATCCAGCCGGCGTCCATGATCGCGATGCGGTGGGCCATGGTCATGGCCTCTTCCTGGTCGTGGGTGACCATCACGCAGGTCACGCCCAGGCGTTCGACGATGTTCACCAGCTCCAGCTGCATCTGCGAGCGCAGCTTCTTGTCCAGCGCGCCCATCGGCTCGTCCAGCAACAGCAGCTTCGGGCTCTTGGCCAGCGAACGCGCCAGCGCCACGCGCTGCTGCTGGCCGCCGGACAGCTGGTGCGGCCGGCGCTTGGCGTACTTGCCCATCTGCACCAGGTTGAGCATCTCCTCGACGCGGCGGGCGATGTCGGCCCGGGCCATGCCATCCTGCTTCAGGCCGAAGGCCACGTTCTGCTCCACCGTCATGTGCGGGAACAGCGCGTAGGACTGGAACATCATGTTGATCGGCCGCTCGTAGGGCGGCAGCGCGACGATGTCCTGGCCGTCCAGCACGATCCGGCCCTTGGTCGGCCGCTCGAACCCCGCCAGGCAGCGCAGCAGGGTCGACTTGCCGCAGCCCGATGCACCCAGCAGGGCGAAGATCTCGCCCTTGCGGATGTTCAGGCTGACGTCGTCCACGGCCACGAAACCGTCGAATTCCTTGCGCACCGCCTCGATGCGCAGGTAGCCGTCGGCGCCCAGCTTGTCGTCCTTCCTTGGTGCGCCCGAAGCCGCGCCATTCCCCACTGCTGCCATCGTCGTCGTCCAATGAGGAGGGGCGGGCCACGATGGCCCGCCCCCCGGTGTGGTCTTACTGCCCGGTCTTGAGCGTGGTCCAGTGCCGGGTGAACAGGCGGTCCACGTCGGGCGGCAACACCGCCAGGGTGAACAGCCCCTTCTTCGCGTCTTCCGTCGGGTAGATGCCCGGGTCCTCGAGGATTTCCTTGTCCACCATCGGCAGCGCGGCCTGGTTGGCGCTGGCGTAGGCGACGTAGTTCTGGATGCCGGCCATCACGTCGGGACGCATCAGGTAGTCGATGAACAGGTAGGCGTTGTCGACGTTCTTGGCGTCCTTGGGGATCGCCAGCATGTCGAACCACATCGGCGCGCCTTCCTTCGGGATGTAGTAGCGGATGTCCACGCCGGGCTTGCCCGGGTTGGCCTCCGCTGCCTCGGCGGCGCGGTCCTGCGCCTGGATGATGTCGCCCGACCAGCCCACCGCGACGCAGATGTCGCCGTTGGCCAGGTCGTTGATGTACTGCGAGGAATGGAAGTAGGTGATGCTGGGGCGCAGCTCGGCCAGGCGGTCGACGGCCTTCTGGATCACCGCCTCGTCGAAGCTGTTGGGTTCCTCGCCCAGGTAACGAAGCACCGGCGGGATGATCTCGGACGGCGTGTCGAGGAAGGCCACGCCGCAGCCCTTGAGCTTGGCCAGGTTCCCGGGCTCGAGCACCAGTGCCCAGCTGTCGGTCGGCGCGTCCTCGCCCAGGGCTTCCCTCACCTTCTCGACGTTGTAGCCGATGCCGGTGGTGCCCCACAGGTAGGGCACGGAATGCGCGTTGTCGGTGTCGTTCTGGGCCAGCAGGGCCATGAAGGCCGGGTCGAGGTTGCCGTAGTTCTTGAAGCGGGCCTTGTCCAGCGGCAGGAACACGCCGGCCTGGATCTGGCGCGAGAGGAAGGTCAGCGAAGGCACCACGATGTCGTAGCCGGTGTTGCCGGCCATCAGCTTGGCCTCCAGCACCTCGTTGGAGTCGAACACGTCGTAGGTGACCTTGATGCCGGTCTCCTTCTCGAAGTTCGCGATCGTGTCCTCGGCGATGTAGTCGGACCAGTTGTAGACGTTGAGCACTTTCGAGGCTTCGGCCGGCGCGGGGTCCGCGGTGGTCGCCGCCGGGTCGGCGGCCTGTTCACGACCGCAGCCGGCGGCCAACAGGGCAAGCAGCAAGGCAGACATCCTGAGTTTCATCGAACTTCCCCTTCGAGGTGAATGAAACGGCGTGAACCTGCGGATTCCATCATACACAGCGGACTTGTCCGGGCCAGCCTGCGTCCCGGCGTGCGGGCGGCCGCTCAGCCAGTGGCGATGCCCAGCTCCTTCGCGGTCTGGTCCAGCGACTTCCAGGCCTTCTCGGCCAGTTCGTCCACCTGGGCCCGGCTGATCACCAGCGGCGGCGACAGCAGCATCGAATCGTTGGTGGCGCGCAGGATCAGGCCGTTGCGCAGGGCGATGTCCCGGCACAGCTGCCCCACCCGGCCGCGGTCCGGGAAAAATTCCCGGGACGGCTTCTTCGGCACCAGCTCCAGCGCGCCGACCATGCCGGCGATGCGCGCCTCGCCCACCAGCGGGTGTTCGCCCAGTGCCTTCCACTTCTGCGCCAGGTAGGGGCCGGTGTCGGTGCGGCAGGTGTCGACGATCTTCTCGTCCTGCAGGATGCGGATGTTCTCCAGCGCCACCGCGGCGCAGACCGGGTGCCCCGAATAGGTGTAGCCGTGCGCCAGCTCGCCGCCGCGGGTGGACAGCACGTCGGCCACGCGCTTGTTGAACATCACTGCGCCCAGCGGGATGTAGCCGCTGGTGATGCCCTTGGCCAGGGTCATGATGTCGGGCTGGAAGCCGTAGTACTGGCTGGCGAACCATTCGCCGGTGCGGCCGAAGCCGCAGATCACCTCGTCGGCGACCAGCAGCACGTCGTACTTGCGGCAGATGCGCTCGATCTCCTTCCAGTAGTTCTTCGGCGGGATGTAGACGCCGATCGCGCCCATGATCGGTTCGCCGATGAAGGCGGCGACGCGGTCCGGGCCCAGCTCCAGGATCTTGTCCTCGAGCCGCTTGGCGCAGAGCAGGCCGTACTCCTCCTCGCCCATCTCGCCACCGTCGCCGAACCAGAACGGCGGGTCGATGTGGGCGATGTCGGGGATCGGCAGCCCGCCCTGCTTGTGCATGCCCTTCATGCCGCCCAGGCTGGCGCCGGCCACGGTGGAGCCGTGGTAGCCGTTGTGGCGGCCGATGAAGATGTTCTTGCGCGGCTGGTCCTGCACCGCCCAGAAGTGCCGGACCATGCGCAGGATGGTGTCGTTGGCCTCGGAGCCGGAGTTCGAGAAGAAGGCATGGTCGAGGTCGCCCGGGCAGAGCTCGGCCAGCTTGGCGGCCAGGTGCACGGTCGGCTCGGTGGTGCAGCCGAAGAAGGAGTTGTAATAGGCCAGCTGGGTCATCTGCTTCGATGCCGCCTCGCCCAGCTCCTTGCGGCCGTAGCCGATGTTCACGCACCACAGGCCGGCGAAGGCGTCGAGCAGCTTGTTGCCCTCCGAATCCCAGACGTAACAGCCCTCGCCCTTGGTCAGGATGCGCGTGCCCTTCTTGGCCAGCGCCGCGTTGTCGTTGAAGGGATGCAGGTGATGGGCGGCGTCGAGCTGCTGGAGCGTGGTGTGGGTGCTGTCCATGGAGATTTCCGTAGTAGACATTGGCGAGGAAGGACCGCGGCGTCAGACGTTCAGCAGCAGGAACTCCCGCTCCCAGCTGCTGATCACCCGCAGATAGGTCTGGTGTTCCTTCTCCTTCACCGAGGTGTAGGCCTTGACGAAACGCTCGCCCAGCAGGCCGCGCAGCGGCTTGGACTTGCGCAGCAGCACGATCGCCTCCTCCAGCGACCGCGGCAGGTCGTAACCCTTGGCGTGGGCGCTGCCGGCCAGCGGCGCGGTCGGCTCCAGATTCTCCTGGATGCCGAGGTAGCCGCAGGCCAGGGTCGCGGCCAGGGCCAGGTAGGGATTGACGTCGGAGCCGGCGAAGCGGCTTTCCACGCGGGTGTTCTCCGGCGTGTCCAGCGGCACGCGCAGGCCGCAGGTGCGGTTGTCGTAGCCCCACTGCACGTTCTTGGGCGAGACTTCGCCGAAGGCCAGGCGCCGGTACGAGTTCACGTTCGGCCCGAAGATCGCCATCGCCGCGGGCACGTATTTCTGCAGGCCGCCCAGGTAGTGCATGAAGGTCTGGCTGTGCTGGCCCTTGCGGGCGCCGGCGAATACGTTCCTTCCCGTCGCGGTGTCCACCAGGCTCTGGTGGATGTGCATCGAGCTGCCGGGTTCGTTCTCCATCGGCTTGGCCAGGAAAGTGGCGTAGATGCCGTGCCGCATCGCGGCCTCGCGCATGGTGCGCTTGAACAGGAACACCTGGTCGGCGCGCGACATCGGGTCGCTGTGCTCGAAGTTCACCTCCAGCTGGGCCGCGCCGGACTCGTGGATCAGGGTGTCCACGTCCAGCTCCATCGCCTCGCAGTAGTCGTACATCAGGTCGAGGATGGGGTCGAACTCGTTCACCGCGTCGATCGAATACGACTGGCGCGCGGTTTCCGGCCGGCCGTTGCGGCCGGCCGGCGGCTGCAGCGGGAAGTCCGGGTCGGTGTTGCGCTGGACCAGGAAGAACTCCAGCTCGGGCGCGATCACCGGGCTCAGGCCCAGGTCGGCGTACAGCGCCAGCACGCGGTGCAATACGTTGCGCGGCGCCAGTTCGTGGCGTTCGCCGGACTTGGTGTAGCAGTCATGGATGATCTGCGCGGTCGGGTCGGTGGCCCAGGGCACCATGCGCACGGTGTCCGGGTCGGGCCGCAGCAGCATGTCGGAATCCGAGGGCGACACCAGGTCGTCGTAATTGTCGGGGTAGTCGCCGGTGACCGTGGTGGCGAAGATTCCCTCGGGCAGGCGGGTGCCGTAGTCGTGCGAGAACTTGGCCGCGGGGATGATCTTGCCGCGGGCATTGCCGGTGATGTCGGGCACCAGGCATTCCACCTCGGTGATGCGGCGGTCCTTGAGCCAGCGTTTGAGCGTGCTCTCCTGCTGTTCTTCCGGCGTCTGTTTCGGCTCTTTTTTCTTGGACATGTCAGGCTCGCTGGTGGGCGCGTTCGCGGCAGGCGGCCGCGAAGGCCTGGAAGAGGCCCAGGTAGAAGGGATTTTCGGTGACCCTCCACTCCGGGTGCCACTGCACCGCCACCAGCCAGGGCCCGGGGTCCTCGTCGCGCGCCAGGTCCAGCCGCACCGCCTCGACCAGGCCGTCGGGCGCAGTGGCCTCCACCACCAGGTTCCGGCCCAGCGCCTTCAGCCCCTGTCCGTGCAATGAATTGACCATCACCTGCCGCGCGCCGGCGATGCGTGCCAGCACGCCGCCTTCCGACAGATCGACCGGATGCGAGGGCGCGTACTGCACGCCCAGCGGATCCTCGCTGTTCTCGCGGTGGTCGTCGAAGCCGGGGATGTCGTGCACCTTCTGGTGCAGGCTGCCGCCCAGGGCCACGTTCACTTCCTGCAGCCCGCGGCAGATCGCCAGCACCGGCACGCGCAGCTCGATCGCCAGCGGCACGATGCCCAGGGTGGTCGCGTCGCGCGCGGGGTCGTGCAGGTTGCCGGCCCAGCTGGGTTCGCTGCCGTAATGGTGCGGCTCGATGTTGCTGTAGGCGCCGGTGAGCAGCAGTCCGTCGAGGTTCTCCAGCAGCGCGCGCAGGTCCAGCGGCGGCGCCAGCGAGGGAAGCAGCAGGGGCAGGCAGCCGGCGCCGTCCACCACCGCGCGGATGTACTTCTCGCCCACCGCCTGGAAGGGGTGGTGCCCGATCTGTTTGCGGTCCGACGGCAGACCGACCAGCGGGGTTCGACGCATGGGCGCCTCGCGTAGGGATGCCCGACCTTACTCCGGGCGTTCGATTTTATCAACGCAAGTTGCGGTTTCTCGCACAGCCCCTTCGGGCCAGAAACCCCGTCCCGGGGCGCTTTGGCGGCGTTTGGCCCGACCACTCCACCCCGCCGCCTCGCCGTGGCGACTTTCGATGATGAGGATTTTTTACAGCCTCTTGCGGCCGATGCTAGTATCCGGCGACCCCAGCGGATGCCCGTCCATCATGACCTCGCCCCATCTCCCGGCTGCCGACGCCGCCGTGCTCGAACAGCTCCACGGCTGCGAGCAGATCGACCTGCTGCTGCCGGACATGAACGGCCTGCTGCGCGGCAAGCGCATCACCCGCGACGCGCTGGAAAAGGTCTACCGCGACGGCGTCTGCCTGCCGATGTCGCTGATCGCCACCGACATCACCGGCAACACGGTCGAGGAGACCGGCCTGGGCTACGACATCGGCGACGAGGACCGCATCTGCCGCCCGGTGCCGGGCAGCCTGCGCCCGATCCCGTGGCAGCACCGGCCGATGGCCCAGCTGCTGCTGCAGATGGAGGACGGCAAGGGCGGCCTGTTCGCCGCCCACCCGCGCGAGGTGCTCAAGCGCGTCGTCGCGCGTTTCGCCGAGCGCGGCCTGGTGCCGGTGGTGGCGGTGGAGCTGGAGTTCTACCTCCTCGACGCCGAACTCACCCACGACGGCCGTCCGCAGACGTCGGTGAACCCGAGCACCGGCGAGCGCAACACCAACACGCAGGTCTACTACATGCAGGACCTGAACGACTACCAGACCTTCACCGACGCGGTCGCCGACGCCTGCCTGGCCCAGGGCATCCCGGCCGACACAGCCGTGGCCGAATACGCGCCGGGCCAGTTCGAGATCAACCTCAAGCACCGCGCCGACGCCGTCGCCGCCTGCGACGATGCGCTGCTGCTGCGCCGGGTGATCAAGGCCACGGCCGAAGACCAGGGCATGATCGCCAGCTTCATGGCCAAGCCCTTCATGGACCAGGCCGGCAGCGGCACCCACATCCACGTGAGCGTGCTCGACCGGGAAGGCAGGAACATCTTCGCCTGCACGCCGGACCAGCCCTCCGACACGCTGCGCCATGCCGTGGCCGGCCTGCAGAAGGCCAGCGCCGACTGCATGCTGATGTTCGCGCCGCACGCCAACAGCTACCGGCGCTTCGTGCTGAACGCCTTCGTGCCGCTGAACGATGCCTGGGGCTTCAACAACCGCACGGTGGCCATGCGCATCCCGCATTCGGGCCCGGCCGACATCCGCATCGAACACCGCATCGCCGGCGCCGACGCCAATCCCTACCTGGTCACCGCCGCGGTGCTGGCCGGCATCCTGCAGGGCCTGGAGGACAAGGGCGACCCGGGCGCGCCGATCACCGGCAACGCCTACGAACAGACCGAGCACCGCGAACTGTACTGGCGCGACACCCTCCGCGACTTCCAGGCCAGCGATTTCGTGGCGAAACACTTCGGCGCCGACTTCCGCCACATCTACGGCCAGCAGAAGCTCAAGGAACTGCGCAGCTTCAGCCGCGAAGTGACCACGCTGGAGTACGCCTGGTACCTGCGGCAGGTCTGAGGTGAGCGTGCGCACACCGTCCGCGCACGTCGGCTCCTGGTATTCGCGCACCGCGTCGCCGGCGCCGGAGCACCCGCGCCTGCAGGGCCGCGAGACCGCCGACGTGGTGGTGCTGGGCGCCGGATTGACGGGCCTGTCGGCCGCGCTGGAGCTGGCGCAGGCCGGGCTGCACGTGGTCGTGCTCGAAGCGCGCCGCGTCGGCTGGGGCGCTTCGGGCCGCAACGGCGGCCAGGTGATCTTCGGCTACGGCTGCGACCAGTCGAAGATCGCCGCCCTGGTCGGCATCGAGGAAGCGCGCCGGCTGTTCGCCTGGTCGCTGGAGGGCGTGCGGCTGGTACGCGAACGCATCGCCGCGCACGGCATCGACGCGCACTGGCGCGACGGCCATGCCCACGTGGCGATCAAGCCCCGGCACGTCGACGAACTCAAGGCCTGGCAGGACGACCTGGCGCGGCATTACGGCTATGAACTGCCGTGGTGGGACCGCGAGCGGCTGCAGTCCGTGCTGCCCAGCCCGCGCTACCTGGGCGGGCTTTACGACCCGCAGTCGGGCCATCTGCATCCGCTCAACTACACGCTGGGCCTCGCCCGCGCCGCGGTCTCCGCAGGTGTCCGCATCTTCGAAAACACCGAAGTCACCGCTCTGCAGCGCGGCCCGAAGCCGGTGCTGCGCAGCGCCCACGGCGAGGTGCAGGCCGGTTTCGTGGTGCTGGCCGGCAACGCCCTGGTGCACGGCATCGCGCCCGAACTCGACAGCCGCATCATGCCGGTCGGCACCTATGTCGGCGCCACCGAGGCTCTTGGCGAATCGCGCGCGAACGAACTGATCCGCAACGGCATGGCCGTGGCCGACGTCAACTGGGCCCTGGACTATTTCCGCCTCAGCCGCGACCACCGCCTGCTGTTCGGCGGCCGTGCGAGTTACTCCACCCTGCCCCCGCCCAACCTGCGCGGCACGATGACGGCGCGCATGACCCGTGTGTTCCCCCAGCTCAAGGGCGTGAAGTTCGACGAGGTCTGGGGCGGCTACGTGGACATCAGTCTCAACCGCGCACCGCATTGGGGCCGGCTCGGCGACAACGTCTACTTCGCGCAAGGTTTCTCCGGCCACGGCGTGGCCGCCACCGGACTGGCCGGCCGGGTGATCGCCGAGGCGATCCGCGGCCAGGCCGCCCGCCTCGACGCCTACGCGAAGATCCCCCATCGCCCCTTCCCCGGCGGCCGGGCCCTGCGCACCCCGCTGCTGGTCGCGGCCATGGCCTGGTTCAAGCTGCGCGACGCCCTCTGGTAGTCCGGCAATCCACCGGGGTCCTGAATCGGATTGATGACCCCGGGGCGCTTGACGGCCTCGGCCTGCGGGCGTACAAAACCAATCAGTTAATTAGCTGATGGGTTAAGCGCCGTGCCCAACGACCGTCTCAGCCACACCTTCGCCGCCCTGGCCGACCCGACCCGCCGGGCCATCCTGGCGCGGCTGATCCAGGGCGAGACCTCGGTGACCGAGCTCGCCCAGCCCTTCGCGATGAGCCTGCCGGCCGTTTCCAAGCACCTGAAGGTGCTGGAAAAGGCCGGCCTGGTCAGCCGCGGCCGCGAGGCACAGTGGCGGCCCTGCCGGCTCGACGCCGGCCCGTTGAAGGACATCACCGACTGGCTCGAGCCCTACCGGAAGCTGTGGGAAGCCCGCTTCGACCGGCTCGAGGCCTATCTGGCCCGGATGCAGGCCGAAGAGGCCCAAGCCGACACCCCCGACCCCGCCGCCCCGGAGAAGCCCGATGGCGATCGCCCCTGATGCCGCCGTGACCGGCGCCGTCGTCCTGAGCTTCCGGCGCCTGCTGCGCGCCCCGCGCGCCCGGGTCTGGGCCGCGTGGACCGATGCCGCCCAGTTCGCGCAGTGGTTCGGCCCGCACGGCACCGTGCTGGACCCCTGCGAACTCGATGCGCGGGTGGGTGGCCGGCTGTTCTTCCGCCACGTCCATGCCGACCAGCCCGAGGTCTGGGTGCTGGGCGAGTTCACCGAGGTGTGGCCGATGGAGCGGCTGGCCTTCCTCGTCGGTTTCGCCGATGCGCAGGGCCGTCCGCGACCGCGCGAGGAGTTCGCGGAGCGCGGCCTGATCGAGGTCGGCCTGGGTGACCACCCCGCCGGCACCGAACTGCGCATCCGCCACACCGGGCTGCACTGCGACCAGGGCGAAGGCATCGGCTGGCGCCAGAGCCTGGAGCGCCTGGAATCCCTTTTCACTTCCCAACCCGCCTGAAGGAGCCACCCATGGCGATCACCGCGATCCACCCCTACCTGAATTTCAACGGCAACTGCGAGGAAGCCTTCGCCCACTACGCCAAGGTGCTGGGCGCCCGGAACACCGGCATCTTCCGCTACGGCGAGGCGCCGCCGGAGCCGAACGAGCAGTCGCATTCCGAACCCGAGGGCTGCGGCCCGCTGCCGCCGGGCTTCGAGGACAAGGTGATGAACACCGAACTGCGACTGGGCGAAATGGTGCTGATGGGCAGCGATTGCCCGCCGTCGATGTGGAAGGACGGCGGCCAGAACTCCACCGTGTCGATCCAGGTCAGTGACCCGGCCGAGGCCGAGCGCCTGTTCGCCGGCCTGATGGAAGGCGGCGGCCAGGTGCAGATGCCCATGGGCGAAACCTTCTGGGCCACGCGCTTCGGCATGGGCGTGGACCGTTTCGGCACGCCGTGGATGGTCAACTGCAGCCGCGAGCACTGACCATGCACGGACCGCAGGCTGACCGCGAGATCCGGCTCATCCGCCGCGTGGACGCGCCGCGCGAGCGCGTGTTCGCCGCCTTCACCGACCCCGCGCAGGTGGCGCTGTGGTGGGGCCCCGCCGGCTTCACCAACACGGTGCATGGGATGGACGCGCGGGCCGGCGGCGTGTGGCGCTTCACGATGCACGGCCCCGACGGAAAGGACTGGCCGAACCGCATCGACTACACCGAGGTGACGCCACCGGCACGCCTGCGCTACCGGCACGGCGACGAGGACGCCGCCGGAGGGCTCACGCATGCCTTCGATGTCCAGATCGATTTCATCGCCGACGGCCCGCGGCAGACGCGGATCGAGATGGCGATGGTGTTCCCGGATCGCGCGGCGCGCGACCGCACGCTCGAATTCGGCGCGGTCGAGGGCGGGCAGCAGACCATGGACCGGCTGGAAACCTTCCTGGCCCAGGAACTGGTCATCACGCGGCGTTTCACCGCGCCGCGCGCCCTGGTCTGGCGGCTGCTGTCGGAAGCCGAACACCTGGCGCACTGGTGGGGTCCGGTGGGCCTGGCGCTCGGCATCGAGTCGCTGGACTTCCGCCCGGGTGGTCATTTCCATTACCGCATGGGCGAAGGCGACGCCGCACAATACGGCGTGTTCCGTTACCGGGAGATCGAGCCTCCGCACCGGCTGCAGTTCAGCAACGGGTTCTGCGACGCCGCGATGAAGCCGCTGCCGGCGCCGTTCGATCCGGACTGGCCGCTGGAGATCCTCAACACCTGGACCCTGGACGAGGAGGCGGGCGTGACCACGCTGCGCCTGCACGGCACGCCGATCGAGGCCGGCGCGTCCGGCATCGCGACCTTCCGCCGCCACTTCGAATCGATGCGCAGCGGATTCGGCTCCACCCTCGACCGGATGCAGGCCTACCTGGCGGAAATCGACCGCTGACCGACGCCCCCCCCCTGAGACGCCCACGATGAACAAGCACACTTCCCTGCAGGTCGACCTGGCCGACAAGCGGCTGCGGCTTAGCCGCGACTTCGATGCGCCGCCCGCCGCCGTCTTCTCCGCCTGGACCGAGCCGGCGGCGCTGGCCGCCTGGTGGGGCCCGCATGGTTTCCGCACGGAAGTGCGCGCCTGCGAGGTCCGTCCCGGCGGTGCGTTCCACTTCGTGATGATCGACGCCGAGGGCCAGCAGTACCCGGTGATCGGAACCTTCGTCGAAGTCTCGCCGCCGCACCGCCTGGTGATGATCGAGGACTGCGCCAGCATGGGCGAGGAATGGACGCGCCGGGTCGCGCCGGAGATCGTCGCGGCGGGTGGCCGGGTCGAATGCCTCTGGACGGTGGAGTTCCAGGACCTCGGCGGCCGCACCCGGCTCCAGCTCGACTTCTCCTGTCCGACCGCGGCGATGCGCGAGAGCCTGGTCGAGATCGGCATGGTCGAAGGCTGGGGCGAATGCTTCGAGAAGCTCGACCAGCTGCTGGCTGGCCACTGAGCTCCCCACGGAGACCCCGGCATGTCCGCCAGCCTCAAGCCCCCCTCGCTCGCGCACGACGACGAGCTCATCATCGAACGCGAGTTCGACGCGCCGCGCCAGGTGGTGTTCAAGGCCTGGACCGATCCGGCGGCGCTGGCCGTCTGGTTCTGCCCTGAGGGCTGCGACGCGCCGTTCCAGCGCTTCGATCCGCGCGTGGGCGGCAGCTACCGCGTCTGCCTGCGCGGCAAGGAAAGCGGCACGGAATGGTGGATGCAGGGCGAATTCCTGGAGATATCGCCGCCCGACCGCATCGTGCTGACCCACGTCTGGGACGACGTCGCCCGCCGGCCGGAACAGGACTCGGTGATCACCGTCAGCTTCGAGGACCTCGGCGGCCGCACCCGCATGCATTTCCACCAGGTGCGCTTCGTCTCGGTGTTCGAACGCGACGACCACCGCGGCGGCTGGAACAGCTGCTTCAACCGTCTTGAAGGACTGCTTGCCCATGTCTGAACCCCACGTCGTCGGCCCCACGGCCACCCGCCGCGAATGGATCGGCCTGGCCGTGCTGGCCCTGCCCTGCCTGATCTATTCCATGGACCTGACGGTCCTGTACCTCGCCATTCCCTCGATCGCCGCCGACCTGCGCCCCAGCGCCGGCCAGATGCTGTGGATCGTCGACATCTACGGCTTCCTGCTGGCCGGCTTCCTGATCACGATGGGCACGCTGGGCGACCGCATCGGCCGGCGCAAGCTGCTGCTGATCGGCGCCAGCTGCTTCGGCGCCGCCTCGGTGATGGCGGCGTTTTCGACCAGCGCCGAGATGCTGATCGCCAGCCGCGCATTGCTCGGGATAACGGCCGCCACCCTGTCGCCGTCCACGCTGTCCCTGATCCGCAACATGTTCCTGGACGACCGCGAGCGCATGCAGGCGATCGGCATCTGGATCGCGGCGTTTTCGGCCGGCGGCATCCTGGGGCCGGTCATCGGCGGCGTGCTGCTGCAGTGGTTCTGGTGGGGATCGGTGTTCCTGCTGGCGGTGCCGGTGATGGTGCTGCTGCTGGTGGTCGGCCCGAAGCTGCTGCCGGAGTTCCGCGACGAACAGGCGGGCCGCATCGACCTGGCCAGCGCCCTGCTGTCGGTGGCCGCGGTGCTTTCCGTCATCTACGGCATGAAACGCCTGGCCGAACACGGCTTCGCGCTCGCGCCGTTCGTGATCATCGCCGTGGGACTGGCCATCGGCGCGCTGTTCGTGCGCCGCCAGCGCCGCCTGGCCGACCCGATGATCGACCTGTCGCTGTTCCGCGCTCCGGCGTTCGGCACCGCGCTGGGCTGCAACGTGCTGACCATCTTCATCGCCTTCGGCTTCTTCCTGTTCATCGCGCAGTACTTCCAGCTGGTGCTGGGCATGACGCCGCTGGAGGCCGGCCTGTGGACCGCGCCATCGGGCGCGGTTTTCGTCGCGGGGTCGATGCTGGCGCCGAAGCTGGCGCAGCGCTGGCCGATCGCCCGCATCATCGCCGGCGGCATGGCGGTGTCGGTGCTTGGCTTCGGGCTGCTCACCCAGCTGGGTTCGCTGCCCTTCCCGCTGCTGATGCTGGGCTACACGCTGTTCTGCGCCGGCCTGGCGCCGATCGGCGCCCTGACCACCGACCTGGTGATGAACTCGGCACCACCCGAGCGCGCCGGCGCGGCCTCGGGCATCTCCGAAACGAGCTTCGAGTTCGGCGGCGCGCTGGGCATCGCGGTGCTGGGCAGCATCGTGATGGCCATGTACCGCAGCGGCATCGTCGAGGCCGTGCCGCCGGGCCTGCCGCCCGAGGCGATCACCGCCGCCCGCGACACCCTGGGCGGCGCGGTGGACGCGGCGCGCGAACTGGGGGCTTCGGGCGACGCACTGCTGGAGGCCGCCCGTGGTGTCTACGTGGCCACGCTGGAGAAGGCCGCGTGGATCTGCGCCGGCATGAGCCTGTTCGCCACCCTGCTGATCCTGGGCCTTGAAAAACGCCTCGCCGCCACCCTGCAACCGGAGCCGGCCGCATGAAGAAGACCTACCACGGCAGCTGCCACTGCGGCGACGTGCGCTACCGCGTGCAACTGGACCTGGCGGCCGGCAGCCGCCGCTGCAACTGCCGCTTCTGCCTGAAGACGCACTTCTGGAAGGCCTTCGTGATGCCGGCCGACCTGGAGCTGCTGCAGGGCGCCGACAAACGCAGCGACTACCGCGGCCCCGACAGCGACTGGCCGGAAGGCCACGTGCACCATTGGTTCTGCCGCCGCTGCGGCGTGCGCTGCTTCACCGACGGTTACCTGACCGAGTTCGGCGGCGACTTCCATTGCATCAACCTGTGCACCCTGGACGACGCCAGCGATGAAGAGCTCGCCGCCACCCCGATCCAATACGAGGACGGCCGCTGCGACGCCCAGGACCGCGCGCCGGCCCTTACGTCTTTCCTGTAGGCGGACGACGTCCGGTCAGGGGTCGAGGTTGATCCAGGTCGCCTTGACCTCGGTGTATTTCTCGAAGGCGTGCAGGGACTTGTCGCGGCCGTTGCCGCTCTGCTTGTAGCCGCCGAAGGGCGCGGTCATGTCGCCGCCGTCCCAGTAGTTGACCCAGATGCTGCCGGCGCGCAGCTTCCGGGCGACGCGATGGGCGCGGCTGATGTCCGAGGTGAATACCCCGGCCGCGAGGCCGTAGTCGGAGTCGTTGGCCATGCGCAGCGCCTCTTCTTCGCTGTCGAAGGCGATCACGCTCAGCACCGGCCCGAAGATCTCCTCGCGGGCGATGGTGTGGCCGTGCTCTACCCCGTCGAAGATGGTCGGCGCGATGTAGCAGCCGCCCTCCACCGTCTGCAGGCGCTCGCCGCCGATCACGACGCGGCCGCCTTCGGCGCGGCCCTTGGCGATGTAGTCGAGCACGCGCGCCGTCTGCGCCTCGTCCACCATCGCGCCCATCGGGGCGCCCGGTTCCAGCGGATGTTTCGGCTGCATCTTCCTGCCGAACTCGGCCACCCTGGCCACGAATTCGTCCTTGATATCGCGCTGCACGAACAGCCGCGACGCCGCCGTGCAGACCTCGCCCTGGTTGTAGAAGATGCCGCTGGCCGCGGCCTGGGCGGCTCGGTCCAGGCTGGGCGCGTCGGCGAACACCAGGTTCGGGCTCTTGCCGCCGCACTCCATGTAGGCGCGTTTCATGTTCGACATGCCGGCGCAGACCATCAGGTGCTTGCCGACCGCCGTGGAGCCGGTGAACACCAGGCCGTCCACGTCCATGTGCATGGCCAGCGGTTCGCCGGCACCGCGACCGTAGCCCGGCAGAACGTTCAGCACGCCCGGCGGTATGCCCGCTTCGATCGCCAGTTCGGCCAGGCGCAGCGCCGTCAGCGGTGACTTCTCGGACGGCTTGAGCACTACCGAATTGCCCATCGCCAGCGCCGGCGCCAGCTTCCACACCGCCATCAGCAGCGGGAAGTTCCAGGGCACGATGGCGCCGACCACGCCCAGCGGCTCGCGCGTGACCAGGCCCAGTTCGTCCTGGCCGGTGGACGCGACCTCGCCGTAGACCTTGTCGATGGCTTCGCCGGTCCAGCTCATGCAGCGCACCGAGGCGGCGACGTCGACGTTCAGTGCGTCGGACACGGGTTTTCCCATGTCCAGCGATTCGAGCAGGGCGAGCTCCTCGCCGTGCTCGTGGATGAGCTGGGCGAATTTGACCAGCACCTTCTTGCGCTGCGTCGGCCGGGCGTTGCACCACTTGCCCTGGTCGAAAGCGCGGCGCGCGGCCTTCACCGCGCGGTCCACGTCCTCGGCCCCGCATTCGGCCACCCTCGCCAGGACGCGGCCGTCGATCGGGCTGAGGCAGTCGAAGGTCTTGCCGCTGGCGGCGTCGACGTAGCGGCCGTCGATGAAGGCCTGGTGGCGGATCGACAGCAAGGCGGCGCGCTGCAGCCAGTCTTCTCGGGATTTGGGTCTGGTCATGGCGGGTCTCGAAGTGCGTGGCGAGAGTCTTTCCCCTCTCCCCGGCCCTCTCCCACAAGGAAAGAGGAGGACACTCTAAAAGGAAGGCGGCGTATTGGCACTGACAAGAACCGCTTCATCACTGCCAACATTGCGGAACCGGTGCGGCTGGCGGCTTTCGAAATAATAGGCCTCGCCGGGTCCCAGCACCTTCACCTGGTCGCCGACCGTGACCTCGACCCGGCCCTGCACGACCACCCCGCCCTCTTCGCCGTCGTGGCTGAGCATGGTCTCGCCGGTGTCGCTGCCCGGCGGCATCACCTCGCGCAGGATGCACATCTGCCGCTGGCGGCGGTGCTGGCCGACCAGGAAGTAGTGGATGTCGTTGTTGCCGACGTCCGGCTGCTCGCTGGCGGGATAGAAGGGGCTGTCGCCGGAATCGGCGAGGTCCATGGTGAAGAAGTCGGCCAGCGAGATCGGGATGCCGTCCAGCACCTTCTTCAGCGACGAGATCGAAGGGCTGACCTTGTTCTGCTCGATCAGCGAGATGGTGGAGTTGGTGACGCCCACGCGCTTGGCCAGCTCGCGCTGGCTCAGGCCCTTGCTCTTGCGCACCGCCTGCAGCCTGACTCCGATATCCAAGGCTCTCGCACTCCCAAGTGTTGCGGGATATTTAACACCGCACCCCGGACCGGTCAATTAAACCGGCCATTCCTTTCGGATTGTAAATTTTATTCAACGCTGATAGCGTTCCGGCCGTCCCCCTGCGAGCCGCCGCCATGCCCGTTTCCGACCCGCACGCCAGCCTCGAAACCTATGCGGCCCAGGCGACCGCGACGCCGGAGCAGACCGACGCGTTCTGGATGCCGTTCACCGCGAACCGGCAGTTCAAGAAGACCCCGCGCCTGCTGGCCAGCGCCGAGGGCATGTATTACCGCAGCACCGACGGCCGCGAGATCCTCGACGGCACCGGCGGCCTGTGGTGCGTGAACGCCGGCCACGCCCGTCCGCGCATCGTCCAGGCGATCCAGCAGCAGGCGGCGACGCTCGACTTCGCGCCCACCTTCCAGATGGGCCACCCCCTGCCCTTCGTGCTGGCCGAGCGGCTCAAGGCGATCGCGCCGGCCGGACTGGACCATGTGTTCTTCACCAACTCGGGCTCGGAATCGGTCGACACCGCGCTCAAGATCGCCCTGGCCTGGCATCGCATCCGCGGCGAAGGCCAGCGCACCCGGCTGATCGGCCGCGAGAAGGGCTACCACGGCGTCGGTTTCGGCGGCATCGCGGTCGGCGGCATGGTCAACAACCGCAAGTTCTTCGGGCCGATGCTGCCGGGCGTGGACCACCTGCGCCACACCCTGGACCTGCAGCGCAACGCCTTCAACCGCGGCCTGCCCAAACACGGCGTGGAGCTGGCCGAAGATCTGGAACGCCTGGTGCAGCTGCACGACGCCAGCACCATCGCCGCGGTCATCGTCGAGCCCATCTCCGGCAGCGCCGGCGTGGTGCTGCCGCCCGAGGGTTACCTCAAGCGGCTGCGCGAGATCTGCGACAAACACGGCATCCTGCTGATCTTCGACGAGGTCATCACCGGCTTCGGCCGCGTCGGCCAGGCCTTCGCGGCCCAGCGCTTCGGCGTCACCCCGGACCTGATCACCACCGCCAAGGGCCTGACCAACGGCTCGGTGCCGATGGGCGCGGTGTTCGCCTCGGGCAAGATCCACGACGCCTTCATGCACGGCCCGGAGGGCGCGATCGAGCTCTTCCACGGCTACACCTATTCCGGCCACCCGCTGGCCTGCGCCGCGGCCCTGGCCACGCTCGACACCTATGCCGAGGAGAACCTGTTCGAGAAGGCGATCGAGCTGGGTGGCTACTGGGAGGACGCGATCCATGCCCTCAAGGGCCTGCCCAACGTCATCGACATCCGCAACTTCGGCCTGATCGGCGCGGTCGAACTGGCGGCCCGGCCGGACGCTCCGGGCAGCCGCGGCTACGAGGTCTTCAGCCGGGCCTTCCACGAGCAGAACCTGATGGTGCGCTGCACCGGCGACGTCATCGCCCTCTCTCCCCCCCTGATCCTGAACAGGGAGCACATCGACCGGATTTTCGACCGCTTGGCCGCTACCATACGCGCCACCGCCTGACCGGGCGGCCGACCCCCAGAACAGAAATCCGAACAGAAATCCGCCCCGGGAGGGCAGCTCCATGCTTATCGGCGTCCCCAAAGAGATCAAGAACCACGAATACCGCATCGGCCTGACCCCGGCCGGGGCCCGCGAGCTGACTTCGCACGGCCACCAGGTCTGGGTGCAGCGCGACGGCGGCAAGGCGATCGGCCTGACCAACGAGATGTACGAGAAGGCCGGGGCCAAGATCGTGGACACGGCGGCGGAAATCTTCGCCAAGGCCGACATGATCATCAAGGTGAAGGAGCCCCAGCCCGTCGAGTGCGCGATGCTGCGCCCGGGCCAGCTGCTCTACACCTACCTGCACCTTGCGCCGGATCCGGAGCAGACCAAGGCCCTGGTGAAGTCCGGCGCCACCTGCATCGCCTACGAAACCGTCACCGACCGCAAGGGTGGCCTGCCGCTGCTGGCGCCGATGAGCGAAGTGGCCGGCCGCATGTCGATCCAGGCCGGCGCGCATGCGCTGGAAAAGGCCCAGGGCGGCTCCGGCGTGCTGCTGGGCGGCGTGCCGGGCGTGAAGCCTGCGGAAGTGCTGGTGATCGGCGGCGGCGTGGTCGGCATCAATGCCGCGCGCATGGCCATGGGCATGAACGCCCGGGTCACCATCCTCGACCGCTCGCTCGACCGCCTGAAGTACCTGGACGAGCTCTACGGCGACAAGATCACCACGCTGTATTCGACCATCGATGCGATCGAAGAGCTGCTGCCGCAGTCCGACCTGGTGATCGGCGCGGTGCTGATCCCGGGCGCCGCCGCGCCCAAGCTGGTCTCGCGCAAGCAGCTGGGCCTGATGAAGCCGGGTTCGGTGCTGGTGGACGTGGCCATCGACCAGGGCGGCTGCTTCGAAACCTCGAAGGCCACCACCCACCAGGTGCCGACCTACGAGGTCGACGGCATCATCCACTACTGCGTGGCGAACATGCCGGGCGGCGTGGCGCGCACCTCCACCTTCGCGCTGACCAATGCCACCCTGCCCTATGCGCTGCAGCTGGCGAACAAGGGCAAGCAGGCGATGCTGGACGACGCCCACCTGCTCAACGGCCTGAACGTGCACGCCGGCAAGATCACCTACGAAGCAGTGGCCAAGGACCTGGGTTACGACTACGTACCCGCGGCCCAGGCCCTGCAGTCCTGAGTTGTTCCCCGGCCCCGGCGCGCAAGCGCCGGGGTTTTTCTTTGGAGATACCATGAGCCAGGCCGCCGTCCGCCGAATCCTGCACGCGATCAACGGTGAGGTCCGCGATGGCGAAAGCGGACGCTACGGCGAGGTGTTCGACCCCGCCACCGGCCGCGTGCAGGCGCAGGTGGCGCTGGCCTCGGCGGCCGACGTGGCGGGTGCGGTGGATGCCGCGCAGGCCGCGTTCCCGGCCTGGGCCGCGACCACCCCGCTCAACCGCGCGCGCATCCTGTTCAGGTTCAAGGAGCTGCTGGAAGAACAGGCGGACGAGATCGCCGCCTGCATCACCTCCGAACACGGCAAGGTGCTGGCCGATGCCCGCGGCGAACTGACCCGCGGCCTGGAAGTGGTGGAGTTCGCCTGCGGCGCGCCGCACCTGCTCAAGGGCGAGCACTCGATGAACGTCGGCCGCGATGTCGACTCCTACACCGAATACGCGCCGCTGGGCGTGGTGGCCGGCATCACGCCCTTCAACTTCCCCTGCATGGTGCCGATGTGGATGTTCCCGGTGGCCCTGGCCTGCGGCAACACCTTCGTGCTGAAACCTTCGGAACGCGACCCGGGCACGCCGATGATCCTGGCGCGGCTGCTGAAGCAGGCCGGTCTGCCCGACGGCGTCTTCAACGTCGTGCACGGCGACAAGGAAGCAGTGGACGCGCTGATCGACGACCCGCG
>CAMLKR010000017.1 GCA_946480565.1 uncultured Arenimonas sp.
CCGCCGTTGACCTGGACCGCGAAGTGCAGGTGCGGCCCACTGGAGAACCCCGTGCTGCCCGCGTAACCGATGACCTGCCCGAGCGTGACCGCATCGCCGGCCCGCACCGTGACCCCGCCTTCCCGCAGATGCGCATAGAGCGCCATGCTGCCGTCGTCGTGCAACACCCGGACCAGATTGGCCCGGTCGGCCAGCGACCGGTCCGTGCCACCCTCGCTGAAGCCGGAGGTGGCCTGCATCACCACCCCCGAACGCGCCGCCAGCACCGCCGTGCCTTCGGCCACGATCAGATCGACCGCGTAACGATTGGCCTCGTCGGCGTGGCTGTAGCCCCCATGGAAACCCTGGCCCAGCTCGAAATCCGATTCTTCCACCGGCAGCGAATAGACCACGTCGCGCGCCACCGCGTGCGGCTCGCCCGGCGTGGCCGAAAGCAGCAGCGAAGTCGCGCCGCCATCGGCCGCCAGGCGCGCCAACACGGCCCGCTCACGCGGCTGCAGCACCCGCTGCACCGGCAGCGCCGGCTCGCTCGCGGCGGGCTCGCCGGAACTCAGCGTGACCTCCACCGGCCCGTCCATCCGGCTCTGCGCCACTGCCAGCAGCTGATTGCCCTGCCGCACCGTCACCAGGTCGGCTACGCCCTCGCTGCCGCTTGCCGCCGCCGCCGCGAACAGCAGCAGCCCGCCCAGCCAGCGCCTCATGCCGCGGCCCCGGCGGTCGCGAAATAGTCGGCGATCGGCATCGGCCGGTCCACCGCGTGCCCCTGCACGTAGTCCACGCCCAGCGCCATCAGCGCCTGGCGGTCGAGTTCGGTCTCGGTGTGCTCGGCGACGCTGCGCTTGTCGAGCACGTGGGCGATCTCGTTGATCGAACGCACCACCGCCTCGGCCAGCGGCGAACCGTGCATGTCGCGCACGAAGCTGCCGTCGATCTTGAAATAGTCCACGTCCAGCGCCCGCAGGTAGTTGAAGGAACAGAAGCCGGTGCCGAAGTCGTCCAGCGCGAAGCGGCAGCCCAGGCCGCGCATCTCGGTGATGAAACGCTGGGCACGGGCCAGGTCGCGCACCGCGCTGGTTTCGGTGATCTCGAAGCACAGGCGGTCGGCCGGGAAGGCGCTGCGCCGCAGCCGCTCGGCGACGAAGCCGAAGAAGGCCTCGTCGATCAGCGCCTCGCCGGACAGGTTGATGCAGCAGGTCGACACCGAGGCCGCCGCCTGCGGGTTCGCCTCCAGCCACGACAGCGTCTGGTTGATCACCTCGCGGTCGATGCGCGCGCCCAGGTGGAAACGTTCGGCGGCGGGCATGAACTGCCCGGGCAGCATGATCTCGCCGGTGCGCGGGTCGCGCAGGCGCAGCAGTACCTCGAAATGCCGGCCGCGCTGTTCGCCGGGGCGCAGCGGCACGATGCTCTGGCAGTACAGCTCCAGCGCGTGCTCCGACAGCGCCTCGCGCAGCCGCACCACCCAGCGCATGGCCGAGGTGCGGTCGAGCAGTTCGCCGCCATCGACGCTGGCCAGGCAGACCCGGTTGCCGCCCTGTTCTTTGGCGGTGAAGCAGGCGGCGTCGGCCTGCGACAGCAGCTGCGCGTATTCGCCCTGTCCCGGCAGGAAGGCCACCAGACCGGCGCTGGCCGTGGTGCCCAGCATCTGGCCATCCCAGCCGCAGCGGTATCCCTCGATCGCCCGCAGCAGGGTGCGCACGCGGTCCTCGGCGACCATCGGCGTGCAGTTGCGCAGCAGCAGGGCGAACTCGTCGCCGCCTGTGCGGGCCAGCACGTCGTCGCGGTGGCGATGCGCCTCGATCACGCCGGCCACGCCGCGGATCAGCTCATCGCCGGCGACGTGGCTGGCGGTGTCGTTGATCAGCTTCAGGTGGTCCAGGTCCAGGTAGGCCAGGGCCATCGGCGGCGGCGCCGGTTTCGCCAGCTCCGCCCGCACCTTTTCCTCGAAGGCGTTTCGGTTGGACAGGCCGGTCAGCGGGTCCACCGTGGCGCGCTGGATCAGGGTGGCGGCCGTCACCCGCTGCTGGTGCATCGCGAAGGCCAGGATCATCGGCAGGGCCGAGACCACGATCAGGAAGGTCAGCAGGTTCAGGCCGTCCCGGGTGACCTGCGGCGCCGGGTAGCCGGCCAGGCCGAAGCCGGCCAGGCCGGCGATCAGCAGCATGGTGACCGCGATCGCGGCGGCGGTGTGTACCGGCGGGAAGCGGATCGCGCTCCAGACCAGGATGCCCAGCGGTAGCGCGACAAGGCCGAGGGCGTAGTGGCCGCCCAGGCTGCCGCCCCAGGCCATCAACAGGTAGCTGGCGGTCAGGGCGACGTTCCAGAGCAGGCGCTCGCCCTCGGGCGCGTAGTCGGCGCTGCCGGCCGTGGGCACGCGGCGTTCGCGCGGCGACAGCGCCATCATCATCGCCGGCGCCACGCTGGTGACGCCCAGCAGGTCGCCCAGGAACCAGCGGGTCAGGGCCGCCGCCATGGCGTCCGGCGGGATCACGCCGGCCTGCTGCATGCCGACCGTGCCGATCACCGCACTGATCGCCGACATCGCGGCGCCGCCCAGCAGGGCGCGCAGTCCGAAGCGCACCGTCAGCGGGTCGTTGGCCGGCAGCCGCAGCACCAGCCAGGCGCCGACGCATACGCCGGCGAGGTTGCTGGCCAGCGACCAGGCCAGGAAACCGGGCGGCACCGGATCGAACAGCAGGTGCACCAGCAGGCCGCCCACCGGCACGAACAGGGCCCAGCGCAGGCCGTAGCGGACCACGCCGGCCAGGGCCACGCCGGAGGCCGGCCAGAACAGCGCCACCTGGCCCGGCCCGTCGATCAGCAGCGTCGAATACCCCCCGCAGGCGACGTACAGCGCCACCAGCAGGGTGAAGACGGCCGCACGGCGGGTGGTTTCGCGCATGCCCGAAGCATAGGCCCGCGCCGTGCCCGGAACTAGGGGCGTCAGGGCGCGGACTGCAGGTTGGGCGAGACCAGCAGGTCCAGCTTGCCCTGCTCGATCAGCTGGTCCGGGTCGCCGCGCAGCGCCTGCAGCAGGCCGTCCAGGTCGGCCTCCGGCCGTGGCCGGAAGGCGGCCCAGCCGTTGCGGCCGTGGCCCTTCACGTAATACAGGGCGCGGTCGGCCAGCTCGACCATCTGCTCCCAGCCCAGGCTGCCGCGGGCGTCGCGGAACAGCGGGCATTCGATGAAGCCGATCGAGCAGGTCAGCCGCAGCGGCTCCGGTCCGCCGATCTCGAAGCGGTGGTTGGAGATCGCGCCCCGGATGCGCTCGCCCAGCATCGCCAGGTGGCGGTTGGGCATGGGCCGGAACACGATCAGGAACTCCTCGCCGCCCCAGCGCGCGATGTAGTCGCCGGTGCGCACCAGCTGGCCAAGGATCGCCGCGAACTGCTGCAGCACGCGGTCGCCGGCCTGGTGGCCATGGGTGTCGTTGACCGCCTTGAAGTGGTCGATGTCGATCAGCGCGAACACCATCACTTCGCCCGGGACGCCGCGGCGCAGCGTCTCGCGGTCGTAGAAGGCGATGTCGGCCGGGATCTGGTTGCTCAGGTAACGGCGGTTGCGCAGCCCGGTCAGCGGGTCGGTCTGGCTCGCGTCCTCCAGCCGAAGGTTGGCCACCTCCAGCGCCTCGGTGCGCTGGCGCACCAGCAGCTCCAGTGCGTCGCGCTGGCGCCGGTGCGCGCCGCGCTGCAGCCGGAAGCCGGCGTAGACGACGCTGGCCAGAAGCACCGCCATCAGCGCCTCGAACAGGCCGGTCTCGTGGAAACGCGGCTGGATCGAGAACCCGAACTGCGCCGGCACGTCGCTCCAGACGTCGGCGTTGTTCGCGCCGATCGCCTCGAACACGTAGGAACCGGGCGGCAGGTTGGTGTAGTTCACCACGCGCCGGGTCGGGTCCTCGAGCGTGCGCCAGTCGGCGTCGTAACCGAGCAGGCGGTAGCGCAGGTCGACGCTCTTTGGATCCTGGAAGCTGAGCACCGAGAACTCGAAGCTCAGGTCGCGGGCGTCCGGCGGCAGGTCCCAGTCGGCGCCGGGGTCGGCGTCGCGCCAGTCGTCCTCGCCAACGCGCAGCCGTTCGACCACGGTGCGCGGCGCCACGTCGTTCTTGACGATGCCGCCGGTGGCCATCGCCACCAGGCCGTCGCGGGTGGGCAGCCAGATCTCGCCGTCGAGCAGGAAACCCTTGGCGTTGCCGGCGCCATTGCAGCAGTAGCCCTTCTGCCCGCCGCGGCGGTCGCCGCGCTCGTTGAGCAGCATCTCGCCGCGCACGCGCTCGCCGCGGCCCGCGGCCAGGTCGCGCAGGTCCGACAGCGGCACCCGCAGGATGCCGCGGATGCCGGCGACCCAGAGGTAGCCGTGGGCGTCCTCGGCGATGTAGAAGGCCGAGTTCACGGGCATGCCGTGGTTGCCGCCGAAGCCGGTCCAGCGCTTGCCGTCGAACAGGAAGATCTCCTCCGACAGCGCGCCGATCACCAGTTCGCCGCTCTTGAGTTCCTGGATGGCGGTGATGTCGAGGTCGACCCGCAGACCGTTGTCCAGCCCCAGCGCCCGCACCTGTTCGCCCACCACTTCGTAGAGGCCCGACTGGGTGCCGATGAGAAGCCGGCCGTCCCGGGTCTCGTGCAGCACGCGGGTGCGCGGGTCGCGCAGGCCCTGTTCGGCGCCGAACTCCGTCAGCTCGCCGCGTGCCCAGCGGAACAGACCCTGCGAGGTGGTGAACCACAGTGCGCCGCGGTGGTCGCGCAGGATGCCGTTGATCTGGGCGCTGCGCATCGGCGCGAACTCCGGCGGCTGCTCCAGCCGGTCGCCGCGCAGCACGGCCACCCCGCGGCGGGTGCCGATCCAGACCGTGTCGTCCTCGGGCAGCAGGGTGTAGGCGTTCGGGTGCGGAAGCGCGTCGCCGTCCACCACCTGTTCGAAACGGTTGTCCTTGAGCACGCTCAGGCCGCTGTTCGTGCCGGCCCAGATGCGCCCGTCGCGGCCGCGCGCCACCGACCACAGGATCGGGTCCTTCAGTCCTTCGCGGGCGCCGTAACGCCGGGTCCAGCCGTTCCAGAGCCGGGTCAGGCCTTCCCACTGGCTGCCCAGCCAGAGGTTGCCCTCGCGGTCCTCGTAGACCGCGCGCACGGCGGAACCGGCGCGGTCGTCCTCCACCACCTCGACCACGCGGCCCGCGCGCAGGCGCGCCAGGTCCTCGACCATGCCGACCCAGAGGTTGCCGTCGCGGTCCTCGGCCACCACCTCGATGGGTGCGCGCGCCAGCGGTTCGCCGCCCTCGTGGCGCAGCCACTGGTCGCCTTCGCGGTAGAACAGCCCGGCGCTGGTGCCTGCCCAGAGCCGGCCCTGGGCCTCGGTGAGCTGGGTGACCACGGTGTCGGCGTCGCCGGGCGGCAGCGGCAGCAGTTCGACCACGCCGCCGGCGATGCGGAACACGCGGCCGAGGCTGCCGACCCAGAGCTCGTCGCCGCGCGCGAGCAGGGCGGTGGCCGCGCGCGGCAGCGGATAGGCCATTTCCAGGCCCTCGGTGCTGGCGCGGTAGATGCCGTCCGGGGCCGCCACCATCAGCTCGCCCGAAGGCATCGCGACGATATCGTGGGTGTCCAGCGCCCGGGCCGGGTCGGCGCCGGACACGGGCAGGGCGTGGAAGCCGTCCTCGTCGTGCAGCGACAGGCCCCGGTAGGTGGCGATCCAGAGCCGGTTCTGCTCGTCCACGTGCAGGTCGTGGATCCAGATGCCGCGCAGGCCCGGCGTGTTCTCGGGGTTGAAAGCGGTGAAGCGGATGCCGTCGAAACGGGCCAGGCCCGCCTGGGTGCCGACCCAGAGGTAACCCTGCCGGTCCTGGGTGATGGCCAGCGCGCTGATCTGGGGCAGGCCTTCCTCGATGCTCCAGCTGTTGCGGACGTAGTGGTGGAAGGCCTTGTCCGGATCCAGGGCCGCGGCCGGCCCCGCCGGGGCCAGCGCCGATGCGAGCAGTGCGGTCAGCAGCAGGTCGCGCAGGGAAGGCACGTCGGGCATCCGGATGAGACGGGCTGGCCTTGAATATCAACCCTCGTCCCGGGCCTGACAAGGCCCCGGGGCCTGGTCCGTGACGCGGTTCGCGTCGCGGCCGGCCAATCGCGCTAACACTCGATGACGTTCACCGCCAGCCCGCCGCGGCTGGTTTCCTTGTACTTGTCCTGCATGTCGCGGCCGGTGTCGCGCATGGTCTTGATCACCTTGTCCAGCGAAACCTTGTGCTTGCCGTCGCCGCGCAGGGCCATGCGCGAGGCGTTGATGGCCTTCACGGCGCCCATCGCGTTGCGTTCGATGCAGGGGATCTGCACCAGGCCGCCGATCGGGTCGCAGGTGAGGCCGAGGTTGTGCTCCATGCCGATCTCGGCGGCGTTCTCGATCTGGCCGCAGCTGCCGCCCAATGCGGCGGTCAGGCCGGCGGCGGCCATCGAGCAGGCCACGCCGACCTCGCCCTGGCAGCCGACTTCGGCGCCGGAGATGGAGGCGTTCTCCTTGTAGAGGATGCCGATGGCGGCGGCGGTGAGCAGGAAGTCGAACACGCCCTGCTCGTTCGCGCCGGGGATGAAGCGATCGTAGTAGTGCAGCACCGCCGGGATGATGCCGGCCGCGCCGTTGGTCGGCGCGGTGACGACACGCCCGCCGGCGGCGTTCTCCTCGTTCACCGCCAGCGCGTACAGGTTCACCCAGTCCAGCACGGTCAGCGGGTCGCGCATGCCGGCCTCGGGCTTGGACGAGAGCTCCGCATGCAGGCTGGGCGCGCGCCGCGACACGTGCAGGCCGCCGGGCAGTGTGCCCTTTTCGCGGATGCCGCGCGCGGTGCAGTCCTGCATGGCCTTCCAGATCTCGCGCAGGCCGTCGCGGATCTGGTCCTCGCTGCGCCAGGCGCGTTCGTTGGCGTACATCAGCCCGGCGATGCCCAGGCCGTGCCGGGCGCACTGCGCGAGCAGCTCGTCGCCGGAGTGGAAGGGGTAGGGCAGTTCGGTGGTGTCGGCCACGATGCGGTCCTCGGCCGCTTCGTCCTGGTTCACCACGAAGCCACCACCGACCGAGTAGTAGTCGCGGGTGGCGATGACGCCGCCGTCGGCGTCGAAGGCGGTGAAGCGCATGCCGTTGGTGTGGAAGGGCAGCTTCTGCCGCTTGTTCATGATCAGGTCGTGCTTCTCGTCGAAGCCGATCTCGCGCTTGCCGAGCAGCAGCAGCTTCTTCTGGCCGCGGATGCGCTCCAGCGCCGCCGGGATCAGGTCCGGGTCGATCTGGTTCGGCCAGTGGCCCTCCAGGCCCATCAGCACGGCCTTGTCGGTGCCGTGGCCGCGACCGGTCAGCGCCAGCGAGCCGAACACCTCGGCGCGCACGCGCGCGGTGCGTTCCAGCTCGCCGTTCTCCTCCAGCCAATGGCTGACGAAGCGCGCCGCGGCGCGCATCGGCCCGACCGTGTGCGAGGACGACGGACCGATGCCGATCTTGAAGAGGTCGAAGACGCTGACGGCCATGGCGATGCGCGGTTGCGGAAAGAGGCCGTATTCTATGCGCCTTGCCGCAAACCCGACTGTACGCCGGCGAACTGCCCGGCCACCGATGAAGCTGACCCTGATCCAGCGCGACGACTGCCACCTGTGCGACCAGGCCTGGGACGCGCTGGCCGCCGCCGGCGTGGCCGACTTCGATCCGCTCTGGCTGGACGACGACCTGGGCCTGCAGGCCCGCTACGGCGAACGCATCCCGGTGCTGCGCCGCGAGGACAGCGGCGCCGAACTGGACTGGCCGTTCGACGCCGGCGCCGTGCGCGCCTTCCTTGGCCTTTCCGGCGACCGGGGCTGACGCGGTCCGCGCCGCGTCCCGCGGGTCCGGCGATCCGCCGGATCAGCGCGCCGGGGCCAACACCAGCCGCGTCTTCACCACCACCTCGTCGGGCAGCAGGTCGGTGTCGGTCCAGTCTCCGGTGCCGACCTGGAAGGCCAGGCGGCTGAGCCGGGCCTCGCCCTGCAGCACGGGCTGCGCACCGGGCGTCCAGGTGAAGGTCAGCGGCACCGGCTTCTTGACGCCCTTGAGCCGCAGCGTGCCTTCGGCGACGTAGCGGTTGCCCCCGAGCGCGCGGAAGGTGCTGGCGACGTAGCGCGCCTCCCGCACGCTGCCCGCGTCGAAGAACTCGCCCCCGGCCAGCATCTCGTCGCGCTCGGCATTGGCCGTGTCGGCGCTGGCCAGGATGACGACCACGTCGAAATGGCTGGCGGCCAGGTTGGCCGGGTCGAAGCGGATGCGCGGGGTGAAATCGCCGAAGCTCCCTTCGAAGGCTTCGCCCTGGTAGGTCGCGGTGAAACCGAGGCTGGAGCCGGGCTGGGCGCGGTAGTCCGCGGCCTGGACCAGGGGCGCGGCGCACAGCAGCAGGGCGGACAGGAACTTACGCATTCGGGGCTCCGGGATCGGGGGACGGGGTTTCGACCGCCGGCGCGGACGCGGGTTCCCGGGCCTTGAGGCCGGGCAGCATGCGCACGAGCGTGCGGTCGCGGTCGAAGTAGTGGTGCTTCAGGGCGGCCAGCGCATGCAGGGTGACGATGGCGGCCAGCACCAGGAACAGGGTTTCGTGCAGATCGTGGGCGAAGGCCTTCACGTCCGGGTCGTAGCCGCTGAGCCGGGGCAGGGAGAACTGCCCGAACCACTTGAGCGGGAAGCCCGAGGCCGAGTTGAACAGCCAGCCGCTGAGCGGCATCGCCAGCAGGATCACGTAGAGCGCGGCGTGGGTGGCTCCCGCCACCAGCACCTGCCATCGCGGCGTGCCCGGCACCGGCTGGGGCGCGCCGGCGGCCAGGCGCCAGAGCAGCCGCAGCGCGGTCAGGCCCAGAACGGTCAGGCCGAAGCTCTTGTGCAGCGCGTACACCTGCACCTTGGCCGGCGAGTTCGCCAGTTCGTCCATCAGCAGGCCGACGGCGCACAGGCAGAGCACCATCACCACCGTCAGCCAGTGGATGCCGAGGCTGATCCAGCCCCAGCGCTGCGCGTCATTGCGGATCGGCATCGGTGGACTCCGGTTCGGAAGGGGGCGGGGCGGCGCGGTCCACGATGGCCTCGGCCTCGATCAGCAGTTCGACATCATGGCCGATCACGTTGGGCCAGGTGTCCAGGCCGAAGTCGCGGCGGTCCAGGCGCCCGGTCGCGGAGAAGCCGGCGGTGCGGCGGAAGGTCAGCGGATGGCGCTTGAGCGCATTCAGCCGCACGTCCAGGACCAGCTCGCGGGTGACGCCGCGCAGGCGGAGCTGGCCGGTGACCTTCGCGCGGTCGGGACCGGCCGGCTCGACGCGGGTGGAGACGTATTCCGCATCGGGCTGCGCGCCGGCCGCCAGGAAGGCCGGCTCCAGCACCTTGCGGTTCCAGTCGGCGTCGCCCAGGTCGAGGCTGGCCAGCGGCAATCTCACCTGCAGGCGCGCACGGGACCAGTCGTCCGGGTCGAAGGCCAGCGTGCCGGTGGCGCCGGAAAAGGTGCCGACCGCGCGCGACAGGCCGGCGTGGTCGACGCGGAACACCACCCGGGTGTGCACCGGGTCGATCCGGAACACCTGCTCGGAGGCGGCCGCCGGCGCGGCGGGCAGCGCCAGCACCAGGACCAGCCAGAGTCGTGCGCTCAGGGGCATGCGTTTTCCTACAGCCACCGGGACGGGGCGTGGCTAGTCTAGGCCGGCCCGGGTCGAGGAGGGGTGGATGGCGGTGAAACCCAATGTTGCGTGTGGACGGCCCCGCGCCTGGCGCCTGGTGCTCGCGGCCAGCCTCTGGGCGCTGTGCTTCGCCGCGCAGGCGGCTGCGCCTCCGATGCCTTCGGCGCAGGTGCACCGCGAGGGCCGGAACGTGGCCCTGCCGGTGTCGGGCCGCTGGCTGCGCCTGCGCCCCGGCGACCGCGACCTGCGTCTGTCGGCACCGGTGGCGGCGGTCCGGCACCGCTACTGGCTGGAAGGCCACGATGCGGGCTGGATCGAGCTGCCGCCGGGCGAGCGACGGATCTACCAGCAGCTGCGGCCCGGCCGGCATCGTCTGCGGCTGCAGGTTTCGGACGGCGGCGGCTGGTCGGACGAACAGGTGCTCGAGCTGCTGGTCGAGCCGGTGTGGTGGCGCACGCCCGCCGCGCTGGGGCTGGCCGGCCTGGCCCTGCTGGCCGCCACCGCGCTTCTTGCCGCCGCCTGGCGCGCCCGCCGCGCGCGTCGCCAGGCCCTGCTGCTCAGCCGCGAGCGACAAGCGCTCGCGGAGCAGCATTCCGAGGCCAAGAGCCGCTTCCTGGCGACCCTGGGCCACGAGATCCGCACGCCCATGACCGGCGTGCTGGGCATGGCCGAGCTGCTGCAGGGCAGCGAGCTGGACCCGCGCCAGCGCGCCCAGGTCGAGGCGATCCAGCGGGCCGGCGGTCACCTGCTGCGGCTGGTCAACGACGCGCTGGACCTGGCCCGCATCGAAGCCGGCCGCCTGCGGCTGGACATCGCGCCCTTCGAACTGGGGCCTCTGCTGGACGAGGTCGCCGGCCTGCTGCAGCCGCTGGCCGCCGCGAAGCCGCTGCGCTTCACGCTGCACTGCGATCCGGCGCTGCCCCGCGCCTTCGAGGGCGACGCGACCCGGCTGCGCCAGATCCTGTTCAACCTCGGCCACAACGCGATCAAGTTCTGCGAGCGCGGCGAGGTGCGCCTGGAGGTGCTGCCGCGGTCGCCGGAGGGCATCGTCCTGGAAATGCAGGACACCGGGCCCGGCCTGGACCCGGAGCACCGGGGGCGGCTGTTCCAGCGCTTCGAACCAGGCGACCGCAGCGGCAGCGGCCTGGGCCTGGCGATCAGCCAGGAGCTGGCCGTCGCGATGGGCGGCTCCATCCGCGTGCGCAGCGAGCCCGGCTGCGGCGCCTGTTTCCGGGTCGAGCTGCCGCTGCCGGCCGCCCCGGCCGGCGCGGCGCCGGCTTCGCCCGTCGCGCCCGGGGCATCCCGGCGGGTGCTGCTGGTCGAGGACGAACCGCTGGTCGCCGAAGTGGTGACGGCCCTGCTGCAGCGCCAGGGCCACCGGGTGGTGCATGCCCCGCAGGGCCTGGCGGCGCTGGCCGAACTCGAGGCCGGCGGCTTCGACCTGGCCCTGCTCGACCTCGACCTGCCGGGCATCGACGGCTTCGCCCTGGCGCGCCTGGTGCGGGCCCGCGGCCACGCGCTGCCGATGCTGGCGCTAACCGCGCGTTCCGACGCCGATGCCGAGCCGGCCGCTCGCGCCGCCGGCATGGACGGCTTCCTGCGCAAACCGGTGACCGGCGAGACGCTGGCCGGCGCCCTGGCCGCCGCGGCGGGAGTCTAGCGGCGGCTGTGGGCGTGCACCGCGTCCACCAGCACGCGCACGTGCTCGGGATCCATGTCCGGGCTCATGCCGTGGCCGAGGTTGAAGACGTGGCCGGCGCGGGAACCGCCGTTGGCGGCGGCGTAGTCGTCCAGCGCACGCGCGGCTTCGGCGCGGATGACGTCGGGCGATGCATAGAGGGTGGTCGGGTCCAGGTTGCCCTGCAGCGCGACCCGGCCGCCGGTGCGGCGGCGCGCCTCGCCCAGCGACACGGTCCAGTCCACGCCCACGCCCTCGGCGCCGGTGGCGGCCAGGTCTTCCAGGTAAGGGGCGTTGCCCTTGCCGAACAGGATCAGCGGGGTGCGGTCCGCGCCGTCGCCGCGCGGCAGTTCGGCGGCGATGCGCTGCAGGTAGCGCAGGGAGAACTCGCGGTAGACGTGCGGGGCCAGCACGCCGCCCCAGGTGTCGAACACCTGCAGCGCCTGCGCGCCCGCCGCGCGCTGCGCGGCCAGGTAGGCGATGACGGCGTCGGTGGTGACTTCGAGCAGCCGGTGCAGGGCCGCCGGTTCGTCCAGCGCCATGGACTTGATGCGGGCGAAGTTGTCGCTGCCGCCACCTTCGACCATGTAGCAGGCCAGGGTCCAGGGGCTGCCGGAGAAGCCGATCAGGGGCACCGAGCCGTCGAGCTCGCGGCGGATCAGGCTGACGGCGTCCATCACGTAGCGCAGCGAGCTGCCCATGTCCGGCACCGCCAGCTTGGCGATGTCGGCCGGGGTGCGCACCGGGCGCTCGAACTTCGGGCCTTCGCCCTCGGCGAAGTAAAGACCCAGGCCCATGGCGTCGGGCACGGTGAGGATGTCGGAGAACAGGATGGCCGCGTCGAGTTCGTAGCGGCGCAGGGGCTGCAGGGTGACCTCGCAGGCCAGCTCGGGATTCGTCGCCAGGCCCATGAAGCTGCCGGCCTGTTTGCGGGTGGCGCGGTACTCCGGCAGGTAGCGGCCGGCCTGGCGCATCAGCCACACCGGGGTGCAGTCCACGGGTTCGCGGCGCAGGGCGCGCAGGAAGCGGTCGTTCTTCAGGGTCACGGTCTCATTCCATCAAGGCGGCGCGGGCGGGCGCCCATCAGCGGGGCGCATCCGCGCCCTGGGCGAACATCACCTGGAAGCCCTTGCGCACCTGGGCGTCGCGGGCCTTCTCGAAGGCCGCCAGGGCGGCATCGCGTTCAAGGTACTGTTCGCGCTTGAGCTGCGCCTTGCCGCCGATCTGGCCGGTTTCGCGCAGCAGGGTCCAGCCGCCCAGCAGGTCCTGCTGCAGGATCAGCTGGACGTACTTGGGGGCTTCTCCGGCGAGCGGTTTTTGCTGCAGCAGCAGGCGCATAGGGGCGCCATTGTAGCCGCTGGCGGGGCGTTCCGGCGCTGTCTTCTCTACCAGGGCCTGCGGTTGTGGTGCCTGGGCGCCGGACTCGGATCCGGGTTGGTTCCTCGCTCCGGGCTCGTTCGAGGCGATAGGCCGCCGTACGTGAGGTCTCTCTGCGGACGCCGTGAATCCATCCATGGAGTCTTCTCGAAAACGTCCATGTTTTCGAGACCGCAGAAAAAGACCTCACGCACGACGGCCCGCGGACCATCAGGGCCGGAGTATCGAATTCGGGAAGCTGGCGAGAGGCCAGCGCTGCGAGCTTCCGTGCCTTCTGGGGCACGCGCTTATCCCTTCGGCTCGCCTCGAAGAGACGTGGCGACGACGTAGACAAGGGGGTATGGCTGAAGTGGAGGGCAGGATGCCCGCAACGGCCGGTCGTAAGCTGGTCATGGATGACGCTCGCGCGCGACCGGGCAGCCATACCCCCTTGTCTGCGGCGGCGCACGCCGGATCAACCGCCCACGAGAACTGGACCTGCTTGCGAAGCAAGCGTCAGGCGTCGAGGACGGCGCGGATGTCGGATTCGGGGACGTCGCCTGCGACTTCGGCGCGGCCCAGGCCCGACCACAGGATCAGCCGCAGCGTGCCGGACACGGCCTTCTTGTCGAGCTTCATGCGCGCCAGCAGCGCATCCCCGGACAGCCCGGCGGGCAGCGCCACCGGCAGGCCCAGCCGCTCGAGCAGCGCGGCCAGCCGCGCCGTGTCCGACCAGGGCGAACGGCCGAGGTCCGACGAAAGCCGTGCCGCCAGCACCATGCCGACCGCGACCGCCTCCCCGTGCAGCAGCCCCCCGTAACCCTGCTCGGTCTCGATCGCGTGGCCGAAGGTGTGGCCGAAGTTGAGCAGCATGCGCTCGCCCTGCTCGGTCTCGTCGCGGGCGACGATGCCGGCCTTGTGCGCGCAGCTGACCTCGATGGCCTGGGCCAGCGCGTCGGGGTCGCGGGCCAGCAGCGCCTCGGCGTTCGCCTCGAGCCATTCGAAGAAGCCGGCGTCGGCGATGGCGCCGTACTTCACCACCTCGGCCAGGCCGGCGCGCAGTTCGCGCTCGGGCAGGGTGTCGAGCGTGGCCGTGTCGGCGATCACCGCCGCGGGCTGGTGGAAGGCACCGACGAGGTTCTTGCCCTGCGGCAGGTCGACCGCGGTCTTTCCACCAACCGAGGAATCGACCATCGCCAGCAGCGTGGTCGGCAGCTGCACGAAGCCCACGCCGCGCATCCAGCAGGCCGCGGCGAAACCGGCGAGGTCGCCGACCACGCCGCCTCCCAGGGCGATCACCGTCGCGTCCCGGCTGGCGCCCAGCGCCGCCAGCGCCGCCATCACCTCGCCGAAGCGCGCCAGGGTTTTTTCCTGTTCGCCCGGGGGCAGCACCAGGGTGCCGACCGACTTGCCGGCCAGGGCGGCCTGCACCCGCGCCAGGTAGTGCGGCGCGACGTTGCGGTCGGTGACCACCAGCGCGTGCCGGCCCGGGACGCGTGCCGCCAGGGCCGTGGCGTCGTCGAGCAGCCCGCGTCCGATCCGGATCGGATAGCGCCGTGCGCCCAGTTCAACCTGCAGTTCGCGCACGCTCACGCCGCCACCCCGCCGCGCTGCCAGCGCTGCTCCAGCAGGGCGCCGAGCCGTTCCGCGGCGATCGCCACCGTCAGGCCATCCGCATCGAAGGCCAGGTCGGCGACGGCTTCGTAGATCGGGCCGCGTTCGACCGCCAGCGACTCCAGACGCGCCCGCTTGTCGCCGAAGGCCAGCAGCGGGCGGCTGCGGTCGCGGGCCAGGCGTTCGATCTGCTGCGGCACGCTGACCTGCAGGTGCACCACGAAGCCGCGCTCGCGCAGGCGCTGGCGGTTCTCCTCAGCCAGCACGGCGCCGCCGCCGGTGGCCACCAATTGGCCCTGGCCGCGCATCAGTTCGGCGATCAGCGCGGTTTCGCGCGCGCGGAACCCGGCCTCGCCTTCACATTCGAAGATCAGCGGCACGGGCGCGCCGGTCACTTCCTCGAGGCGATGGTCGCAGTCGACGAAGGCCAGCCCCAGCCGCGCGGCCAGGCGCTTGCCGATCGAGGTCTTGCCGGCGCCCATGGGGCCGACCAGGACGAGGTTGGGGGCGGGATTCATGGGGTGTGATGCTAGCATCCCGCCATGTCGACATTATCGAAAAGCCGCGCCGCTGCTGGCGCTGCGGGTGGCGTGGTGGTCGTGGCCGGTGCCGGTGACGTTGGCGGGCGGTTCGCCGCGCTGCGCGTGCTCGCGGGCGACGAGGTGATCGCGCTGCGTCGTCGCGAGGTGCCGGCGGCGCCGGGCCAGCGCACGCTGCGCGCCGACCTCGCCAGCGGCGAGGGTCTGGCCAGGCTGCCGCGCCGCGCCGAGGCCCTGGTGTTCTGCGCCGCACCGGACCAGCGCGACGAAGCGGCCTACCGCGCGCTCTACCTCGACGGCCTGCGCCGACTGCTCGATGCCTGCGAGGCGCCGCGTGTGGTCTTCGTCTCGTCCACCGCGGTCTACGGCCAGGACGCCGGCGAGTGGGTGGACGAGGACACGCCGGCGGAACCGGCCGGCTTCAATGGCCGCGTGCTGCGCGAGGCCGAGCTCGCGCTGGCGCCGCATCCCGGCGGCATCGTGCTGCGGCTTTCGGGCCTGTATGGCCCGGGCCGCGAGATGATGCTGCGCAAGGCCCGCGCCGGCGAGCCGGGCCGCCCGCACTGGACCAACCGCCTGCACGTGGACGACGCCGCTTCGGCGCTGTCGCACCTGGTCGGCCTTTCCGCGCCTGCGGCCTGCTACGTCGGCAGCGACGACCTGCCGGCGATGGAGCACGAGGTCCTCGCCTGGCTGCGCGACCGGTCCGGGCAGCCGGCGGTCAGCGCGGCCCCCGCGGCGGAGTCGGGCCGGCGCGTCCGCAACGCCCGCCTGCGCGCCAGCGGCTGGGCGCCGCGGTTCCCCGACTACCGCGCCGGCTACGGCGCCCTGCTGGCGGCGCCGGGCGTATAGTCGGTCGGGCCCGTTCCGGGCACCCCAGGAGCAGATCATGGCAACGGCTACCGTCACCAAAGTGATCGAAGTTTCGTCTTCCTCCAAGAAGGGCATCGAGGACGCCGTACAGGGCGGACTGAAGAAGGTCGCCAAGAGCGTGAAGAACATCAAGGGCGCGTGGGTGAACGACATCAAGGTCATCACCGACGACGTCGGCGTGGTCACCGAGTGGCGCGTGAACATGCGCGTGAGCTTCGTCGTCAGCTGACCGGGCGGCGCATCGCGTCCAGTGTGATGCAGCGGTCCGCGCGGTCCGGCAGCGTGCGCAGCGCCTGCCGGGCCACCCGCTCGAAGCCCTGCAGGAAATCCTCGACCCGGGCCCGGTCCATCGCCGGCCGTCCGGGCCGCGCCGAATGCATGGCCTGTTCCTGCTGCCAGCGCCAGTCGCGCGCGGTGTCCCAGTCCGGCGGCTGCAGCCAGGTCAGCCAGTCCAGCCGCTGCCAAAGGGCCGCGTAATCCGAGAGCGCCGCGTTGCAGTGGCGGCGCCAGCGGCCATCGGCGTCCCGTTCGCGTTCGAGCGCATTCAGCGGCGGCGCCAGCGCGGCTTCCTGCTCCGGCGGCGTGCCCAGGAACCAGCCCTCGAACACCAGCAGCCGTGGCGGTCGCGCCGGCCGGCGCCAGCGCGACGGTGGCAGTCGCGTATCGGCCAGTTTGTCGAAGCGGGGCAGGGCGACGGACTCGCCCCGGCGCAGCGCATCCAGCACGGACAACGCCAGCGGCAGATCGTGGCTGCCCGGCGGCCCCCGATGCGCCAGCCGCGGATGCACGCGGCGCGCCAGCGCCTGGCGTGCCCGCCGACCCAGGTAGAAGTCGTCGATGGACAGGGTGGCGACGGCGATGCCCCGGGCTGCGGCCAGCTTCGCCATCTGCCGCGCCAGCGTCGACTTGCCGGTGCCGGGCAGGCCGGCCAGGCCGTACACCGGCACGGTGCCGCACAGGGCCAGCGCCTCGTCCAGCCGTTCGGCGACGAAGGCGGGCGCGAATCCCGGCGCGGGATGCAGGGCAGGCGGCATCGGAGGACAATAGCGGCAGGAGCGAAACCGAGGAAGCGCCGATGACCGACCTGTACGCCGAAGCCCTGGCCACCTTCGACAGCCTCATCGAGCAGGCGAAGGCCGCCGGCGATCCGGACGCCACGGCGATGACCCTGGCCACCGCCGACGCCCAGGGCCGCCCCGCGGCGCGCACGGTGCTGTTGAAGGCGGTCGATGCGCGCGGTTTCGTCTTCTACACCAACTACCAGAGCCGCAAGGGCCGGCAGCTGACCGAGAACCCGCACGCGGCCCTGCTGTTCCTGTGGAAGACGCTGCGCGACCAGGTGCAGGTGAAGATCGAGGGCACGGTGGAACCGGTGGACCTGGCCGAGGCCGACGCCTATTTCGCCTCGCGGCCGCGGCCCAGCCAGATCGGCGCCTGGGCTTCGCTGCAGTCGCAGACCCTGGATTCGCGCGATACCTTCGAAGCGCGCATCGACGCCTTCGAGAAGAAGTTCGAGGGCGTGGAGGTGCCGCGTCCGCCGCACTGGTCGGGTTTCCGGGTGGTGCCGGAGATGATCGAGTTCTGGTACGGCGCGCGTTTCCGCCTGCACGAACGCCAGCGCTACGAAAGGGTCGACGGCCAATGGCGCAAGCGGATGCTGTATCCGTGAGCTTCGGACCCCGCCGCATCGTCTGCCTGACCGAGGAACCGACCGAAGTCCTGTACGCCCTGGGCGAGCAGGACCGCATCGTCGGCATCAGCGGTTTCACGGTGCGGCCGGCGAAGGCCCGCAGGGAGAAGCCCAAGGTCAGCGCCTTCACCTCGGCCAAGATCGGCGAGATCCTGAAGCTGCGGCCGGATTTCGTGGTCGGCTTCTCCGACATCCAGGCCGATATCGCCGCCGAGCTGATCCGGCACGGCGTCGAGGTCTGGATCAGCAACCACCGCAGCGTGGCGGAGATCCTCGACTACGTGCGGCGGCTGGGCGCGCTGGTAGGCGCCGGCGAGCGCGCGGATGCCTACGCCGGGGAATTGAAGCGCGGGCTCGATGCCGTCGAAGCGGCGGCGGCCGGGCTGCCGCGCCGGCCGAAGGTGTACTTCGAGGAATGGGACGAACCGCGCATCACCGGCATCCGCTGGGTGGCGGAACTGGTGCGCATCGCCGGCGGCGACGACATCTTCCCGGAACGTGCGGCCGAATCGCTGGCGAAGAACCGCATCCTGCCCGACGACACCGAAATCATCGCCCGCGCCCCCGACATCGTGTTCGGCTCCTGGTGCGGCAAGAAGTTCCAGCCCGGCAAGGTCGCCGCGCGCGCCGGCTGGGAAACCGTGCCGGCCGTGCGCGACGGCGAACTGCACGAGATCAAGTCGCCGATCATCCTGCAGCCGGGGCCCGCCGCGCTGACCGATGGCGTGCGCGAACTCTCAGCCCACATCCGGCGGTGGGCGCTGCGCTGAATCAGCCCAGGGCCTCGAGCCCCAGCTGCGCCAGCAGCCCGGTCATGCGCCCGGCCTGCACGGCCTGGTCGCTGGAGGCGTTCCCCTGTTCGGCGCGTTTGGCCACGCCCTGGGCGATGGCGGCGAGGCGGAAGAAGCTGAAGGCCAGCACGAAGGGCCAGTCGGCGGGGATGGCGCGGCCGGTGAGCTGCGAATAACGCGCCAGCAGCGCCGTTTCGTCGGGAATGCCGAGCGCGGCGCGGTCCAGCCCCGCCAGGCCGGGCAGGGCCGGATTGCGCGGCAGCCGCAGCGCCATGCAGAAGTAGCCGAGGTCGGCCAGCGGGTGGCCGAGCGTGCTCAGTTCCCAGTCGACGATCGCGGCCACGCGCGGCTGCACGGGATCGAACATCAGGTTGTCGATTCGGAAGTCGCCGTGCGTCAGCGCCACGCTGCCGTCGTCGGCGGGGCAGCGGGCCGGCAGTTTTTCGATCAGCGCGTCCATGGCCGGGATGGGCCGGGTTTCGCTGGCGCGGTACTGCTCGCCCCACCGCCTTAGCTGGCGTTCGAAATAGTTGCCGGGTTTGCCGAAGTCGGCCAGGCCGACCGCCGCCGGGTCCACCGTGTGCAGGGCCGCCATCGCCGCGATGATCGCGTCGTAGATGGCGCCCCGACCGGCCGGCGTGGCGTCCGGCAGGGACGGGTCCCAGAAGATGCGGCCCTCGACGAACTGCATCAGGTAGAACATCGAACCGATCACCGATTCGTCCGAGCACAGGTGCAGCGGCCGGGCCACCGGCACCGGGCCGCCGTGCAGTGCCTGCAGCACACGGAACTCCCGGTCCACGGCATGCGCGGATGGCAGCAGCTGGCCCGGCGGCTTGCGGCGCAGCACGTACTTTCCGCTGGCCGCTTCGATCAGGTAGGTCGGGTTCGACTGCCCGCCCCTGAACTTGGTGGCGGTGAGCGGGCCGCGGAAATCCGGAACCTGGGCCTCGAGGTAGTCGGCCAGGGTTTCCGTCGGCAGGGTGGGTTTGTCGGTCATGGCGAAGCCGCTCCGTTCGCGCGCCGCGCCAGGGCCCGGCCGCCGAGGACGGCCAGGCCCAGCAGGCCGGCGGCGAGGCAGGCGATGTGCAGGGTGTCGAGGGAAACGGCGCCCAGCCAGGGGTTGCCGGCCAGCCCCGGCCAGAAGGGGCTCATGTCGGCGTGCATGACCGCGTCGAGCGCGATGTGTGAGAACGTGCCGACGTAGGCGCCGGCGAACGAAGCGCCCCAGGTGAAGGACGGGTTCGCAATGCGCAGCCGCCGCAGCGCGAATTCGCTGATCGGCCGCCCGATGAGGCCTGCGGCGGTGCCGATCAGCAGAGCGCCCGGCACGGTATGCGTGTAGCCGTGCAGCACCGGCCAGCCACGCAGCATGCCGACCAGCGGTTCGATGTCCATCAGCACCTGCGCGCCGCCGAACACCATGAAACTGAAGCGGCGCCCGCCGATCGCCTTGAAGGCCAGGCCGGGACCGAGATGGATCGGCGTGAAGGGCATGCTCAGCCCTTCAGCATCGAGCGCGCCAGCGAGGCGATGTGCACCTCGTCCGGCCCATCCGCCAGCCGCAGCGAGCGTGCGCCGGCATAGGCCTGGGCCAGGAAATGATCCTGGGAAAGGCCGCCGGCCCCGTGCACCTGCATCGCCCGGTCGATCACCGCGCAGGCCATGCGCGGGGCGACGATCTTGATCATGCCGACGAGGTCGCGGGCCTGCTGCACGCCCGGCGTCTTGCCGAGCAGGCCATGGGCGTCCAGCGCCGCCGCGGCCTGCAGGGTCAGCAGCCGCGCCTGCTCGATCTCGCAGCGGCTCAGCGCGATCGCCTCCTGCGCCATGCCGTGCTGGCCGATCGGCCGGCCGAAGGCCTCGCGCGTGCGGGCGCGCTCGACCATCGCGTCCAGCGCCCGCTGCGCCAGCCCGATCAGGCGCATGCAGTGGTGGATGCGGCCCGGCCCCAGCCGCGCCTGGGCTATCTCGAAGCCGCTGCCGGATTCCCGCAGCCGATTCGCGACCGGAACCCGCACGTTGTTGAACTCGATCTCGACGTGGCCATGCGGCGCATCGTCGTAGCCGAACACGGTGAGCGGGCGCAGGACACGCACGCCCGGCGTGTCCATCGGCACCAGCACCATCGACTGACGGCGGTGCGGCGGTGCATCCGCGTCGGTCACGCCCATCACGATCAGGATCCGGCAGCGCGGGTCGCCGGCGCCGGTGGTCCACCACTTGCGGCCGTTGATGACGTAGTGATCGCCGTCGCGGACGATCGGCAGGGCGATGTTGGTGGCGTCGGAGCTGGCGACGTCCGGTTCGGTCATCGCGAAGGCCGAGCGGATCTCGCCCGCCAGCAGCTTCGGCAGCCAGGGTGCCTGCTGCTCCGGCGTGGCGAAGTGCAGCAGCACCTCCATGTTGCCGGTGTCGGGCGCGCTGCAGTTGAAGACTTCCGGCGCGTGCAGGGAGCGGCCGGTGATCTCGGCGATCGGTGCGTAGTCGAGGTTGCCCAGGCCCGCGCCGTGCACGGATGCATCGGTGTCACGGGAGGCAGGATGCCGGGAGTGACCGCCCGGTGTCGCGTCCGGCAGGAACAGGTTCCAGAGGCCGGCGGCCCTGGCTTCGGCCTTCAGCGCCTCGAGCTTGGGCGGGATCGTCCAGCGCGTCGCCGGGTCGGCGGCGTGCGCGGCGAACTCCGCTTCGGCGGGGATCACCTTGTCGGCGACGAAGGCGGCGACCTTTGCCTGCAGTTTGAGCGAGCGGTCGGAAAAGGGGAACAGGGTGCTCGGGCGCGGATTGGGCATCTTGGGCTCGCGGGGTTCGGGGCGCGGTGTCGGTGGCGATTTCAGTAGTAGGTCCACAGCTCGCGTTCGCCGTGCAGGTGCGGCAGCGCGTTCCAGCTGCCCAGGCGCAGGCGGCCGCCGTGCGGATGGAATTCGCTCAGCGCGCTGTTGCGCAGCGCCAGGTTCAGTTCGACCGCGCGGTGGTCGGGCACCTCCAGCGCCATCTGCGCCAGGCGCGAGATCACGCCGCCGGAGCTCAGCACCAGGGCCTCGCCGTCGCCGGCCAGGGCTTCGAGGCGGTCCCCGGCCGCCTGCACCCGGGCGCCGAAGGCGGCCCAGGATTCGGGCAGGCCCGGCAATTCGTCCCGGGCCCAGGCCAGCAGCGCGGCCTGCAGCATCGCGCCGACGTCGCGCGGCTTGCCGCTGCGGCTGGCAAGGGCCACCGGGTGGTCGGCATTGCGGGTCAGCCAGGTGCTGAAAACCGCCTGGTGGTCGAATTCGGCGAAGCCTTCATCGGCCACTGGTTCCGGCAGGTCCAGGCCCTGCGCGGCGAACGCGGCGGCCACGCCCTCGGCGGTCTGCCGGTGCCGGCGCATGCCGCCGACCACCACCGCCTTGAACCGGTGCCCGCCGCGCGCCAGCCACTCGCCCAGCCGGCGCGACTGTTCGTGCCCGCGCTCGGACAGGTTGTCGTAGTCGGCGGCGCCGTAGCTCGCCTGTCCGTGGCGAACCAGCAGCAGGCTCACTGGGGGAAGAACTCCTGGCGGAAGCTGGCCCGGATCGGTGCGGCGGCGCCCTCGGTGCTCACCTCCAGCTCGAAGGCCAGCGTCTCCTGGCCCTGGACCCGCGCCTCGGCGAGGTAGTAGATCGCCTCGCCTTCGCGCACCTCGCGCACCCGCAGGCTGGAGCGCTGGCCGTTGAGGTTGGTCGCGGCGACCATGACCCGGGCCGGAACCGCCTGGTCGGCGCCGGGTTCGCCCCGGCGCACGGACACGTTCACGAGGGCCCGGTTCGCCGAACGGGTGATGCCGTACTGGCGCGCGACCTCCGGGGTCAGGCTGGTGGTGGGTACGGCGTTGTAGTGCACCACCCATTCTCCGGAACGCACGGAGTTGGCGGCCAGCGCCGGCAGGGTGGCCAGCAGTCCGGCCAGCAGGGCGGAGAACATAAGGAAGTGCGAACGACGCATGGCCTGACCTCCTTGGGGCGGGAAGGCATCATCTCGCCGCGGCCGCGGCCTGTCATCCACGGCGCGTGAGGATCAGCCGCCGCCGGCGGCCAGCTCCCGGCCCCGCCGGGTGGCGGCGGCGATGGCCTGGTCCACCAGCGTCCGGAAGCCGCCGGCCTCGAAGGCATCCAGCGCCGCCTGGGTGGTGCCGCCCGGCGAGGTGACGCGCTGGCGCAGCACGGACGCCGGTTCGCCGGACTCACTGAGCATCCGGGCCGCGCCCAGCAGAGTCTGCAGCACCAGGACGCGGGCTGTTTCCGGCGCCAGACCCTGGGCTTCGCCGGCGGCCTGCATCGACTCGGCCAGCAGGAAGGCGTAGGCCGGGCCGCTTCCGGAGACGGCGGTCACCGCGTCCATCAGGGCCTCGTCCGGGATCCAGGCGGTGATGCCGGCCGCCTGCATCAGCGTCTCGGCCGCCTGCCGCTGTTCCGGCGTGACGCGGTCGTTGGCATACAGGCCGGTGGCGCCGGCGCCGAGCAGGGCGGGGGTGTTGGGCATGCTGCGCACCACCGCCTGGCCGCCGCCCAGCCAGCGATCGATCTGGGCCGTCGTGATGCCGGCGGCGATGGACACCAGCAGCGGGCGCCCGGCCTGGGCCAGCGGCGCCAGGGATTCACAGACGTCGCGCATCACCTGCGGCTTCACGGCCAGCACCCAGGTGTCGGCGTCCTGCGCGGCTTCGGAGGCGGTGGCATGGACGCGCACGCCGAAGTCGCGGGCCAGGGCCTCGCGCAGGGCCTCGACCGGTTCGGCCACGCGCAGGGCCTCGGGGGCGTGGCCACGGGCGACCAGGCCGCCGACCAGGCTGCGCGCCATGTTGCCGCCGCCGATGAAAACGATGGGGTGTCTGTCCATGCCGGCACCGTAAAGGAAAGGTACGGCCTCAGTCACGCCGGCCGAACAGGGCGGTGCCGATGCGCACCAGGGTCGAGCCTTCGGCGATGGCCAGGGCGTAGTCGTCGCTCATGCCCATCGACAGGGTGTCGGCCGAGGGATGGGCGGCGGCGACCTGGTCCTGAAGCGCCTTGAGCCGGCGGAAGGCTTCGCGCCGGTGCCCGGGATCGGGATGGGGTTCCGGGATGGCCATCAGCCCGCGCAGCCGGAGCCGGGGCGCGGCGGCGATGCGTTCGGCCAGGGCCATCACCTCGCCGGGCGCGCAGCCGGACTTGCTGGCCTCGCCGTCCACGTTCACCTGGATCAGCACGTTCAGCGGCGGCCGGCCGGGCGGGCGGGCCTGGTCCAGGGCGGCGACCAGCTTGGCGCGGTCGACCGAATGCACCCAGTCGAAATGTTCGGCCGCCTCGCGGCACTTGTTCGACTGCAGGTGGCCGATCAGATGCCATTCCAGGCCCAGGTCGGCCAGGGCCAGACGCTTGGCCACGCCCTCCTGGACGTAGTTTTCGCCGAAGGCGCGCTGGCCGGCGGCAGCCAGGGCGCGGACCGCTTCCGCGGGCCGGGTCTTGGACACCGCCAACAGCTTCACGGCCCCTGGCCGGCCGGACAAGGTTGCCGCGTTTTCAATACCTTGCAAGACGCCGTGCAGGGTCCGGGCGAACGATTCCATGGATGGCATTGACCTCTGTGGATGGCGCTATACTGCCCCGGGGGCACGCGATCGCCTATTCATTGTTATTGGATGCGCCGCTAAGGGGATTGAAGATGGACATCGCCGAACTTCTGGCATTCTCGGTCAAGAACAAGGCCTCCGACCTGCACCTGTCGGCCGGCCTGCCGCCCATGATCCGCGTCGACGGCGACGTCCGCCGCATCAACATCCCCGCCCTGGACCACAAGCAGGTGCATGCGCTGGTCTACGACATCATGTCGGACAAGCAGCGCCGCGACTTCGAAGAATTCCTGGAAGTCGACTTCTCGTTCGAGATCCCCGGCCTGGCGCGCTTCCGCGTCAACGCCTTCAACCAGAACCGCGGCGCCGGCGCCGTGTTCCGCACCATCCCCAGCCAGATCCTCACGCTCGAGGAGCTGGCCGCGCCCAAGATCTTCTCCGAGCTGATCGACCAGCCCCAGGGCCTGATCCTGGTGACCGGCCCGACCGGCTCGGGCAAGTCCACCACGCTGGCGGCGATGGTCGACCACATCAACAAGAACGAGTTCGGCCACATCCTCACCGTCGAGGACCCGATCGAATTCGTGCACACCTCGCAGAAGTGCCTGGTCAACCAGCGCGAGGTGCACCGCGACACCCACGGCTTCAACGAGGCCCTGCGTTCGGCCCTGCGCGAAGACCCGGACTTCATCCTGGTCGGCGAAATGCGCGACCTGGAAACCATCCGCCTGGCGCTGACCGCCGCGGAGACCGGCCACCTGGTGTTCGCCACCCTGCACACCTCGTCGGCGGCCAAGACCATCGACCGCATCATCGACGTGTTCCCCGCCGGCGAGAAGCCGATGGTGCGCTCGATGCTGTCCGAGTCGCTGCGCGCGGTCATCTCGCAGTCGCTGCTCAAGCGGGTCGGCGGCGGCCGCGTGGCGGCGCACGAGATCATGGTGGCCACCCCGGCCATCCGCAACCTGATCCGCGAGGACAAGGTCGCCCAGATGTACTCGGCGATCCAGACCGGCCAGTCCTATGGCATGCAGACGCTCGACCAGTGCCTGCAGGACATGGTAAAGCGTGGCCTGGTGACCAAGCTGCAGGCCAAGGAATACGCCAAGGACAAGAAGCTTTTCGAGTGATGTCCGACCCGTCGGGGGGCTGGCAGGACGCCGATGAACACCGCGCCCGGGCGCACGCCCCGGACGCCGCACAGGAGCACGCATGAGCAGCATCGACTTCACCTCCTTCCTGAAGCTGATGGCGCACAAGAAGGCCTCGGACCTGTTCATCACGGCCGGCGTGCCGCCGTCGATGAAGGTGAACGGCAAGCTCTCGCCGATCACCCAGAACCCGCTCACGCCGCAGCAGTCGCGCGACCTGGTGCTGAACGTCATGAATCCCTCGCAGCGCGAGGAGTTCGAAAAGACCCACGAGTGCAACTTCGCGATCGGCGTCTCGGGCGTCGGCCGCTTCCGCGTGTCCTGCTTCTACCAGCGCAACCAGGTCGGCATGGTGCTGCGCCGCATCGAGACCCGCATCCCGACGGTCGAGGAGCTGAACCTGCCGGCGGTCATCAAGACCCTGGCGATGACCAAGCGCGGCATCATCCTCTTCGTCGGTGCCACCGGCACGGGTAAATCCACCTCGCTGGCGGCGATGATCGGCTACCGCAACATGAACTCCTCGGGCCACATCATCACCATCGAGGATCCGATCGAGTTCGTGCACAAGCACGAGGGCTGCATCATCACCCAGCGCGAAGTCGGCATCGACA
>CAMLKR010000018.1 GCA_946480565.1 uncultured Arenimonas sp.
GGCGACGCCGCCGGCGCCCTGCAGCAGTGGCGCGCCCGCGGCCCGGCCAGCGCCAAGCTGCGCCACCGCCTGGACCGCCCCACGCCGCGCATCCAAGCGGGCCTGGCCCTGCGCGGACTGGCCACCGCGGGCATCGACATCAGCGACGGCCTGGCCGCCGATCTCGGCCACGTGCTCACGGCCAGCGGCCTGGGCGCCCGCATCGACCTGGGCCGCCTGCCCACCTCGCGCACCCTGGCCGAGCACTTCGACGAAGCCGCGCGCTGGCCCCTGCAGCTGTCCGGCGGCGACGACTACGAACTCTGCTTCACCGCCCCCGCGTCCGCCGCCTTCGCGATCGAACAGGCGCTGTCGGAACGCGGCGTCACCGCCACGGTCATCGGCCAGCTCGAACCACAACCCGGCCTGCGCTGCACCACGCCCGACGGCGCCGACTACGCGCCCCCGCGCGCCGGCTACCAGCATTTCCAGGGAGTGCACTGATGCCCATGCTGCCGGTCGGCACCCGCCGCAAGCTGATGAAACACCCGCTGGGCTGGATCGCCGCCGGCTTCGGCGCGGGTTTTTCGCCCAAGGCCCCGGGCACGGTAGGCAGCCTGGCCGCCCTGCTGCCCTGGTGGTTCCTGATGAAGGACCTGCCGCTGCCGGCCTACCTGGCCGTGCTGGCCGCGGGCTTCGGCATCGGCGTGTGGGCGGCGCACTGGGTGATCACCCGCACCGGCATCGAAGACCCGTCCCTGGTGGTCTGGGACGAATACATCGGCATGTGGATCGCCCTGCTGATGGCGCCCGCGGGCTGGCCCTGGATGCTCGCGGCCTTCGTGCTGTTCCGCATTTTCGACATCGCCAAACCCTGGCCGGTGAGCTGGGCGGACCAGAAGGTGCATGGCGGCTTCGGGGCCATGCTCGATGACGCGATCGCCGGCGCCTACGCGCTGGCCGTGCTGCAGCTGATCGTCTTTTTCCTACCCCGCTGAGCGGCTGAATCGCCGGGTCGGCCGCGATGGCGGCCGCCAGACTTCGTGCCCAGAGAGGCGCACGAATGTCCCTTCCCTTGTTCCGCACCGAGGCCCTGCAGGCACGCCGGCACAGCTGGCTGGGCGAAGTCGTGCTCGACCAGCCTGTGTCGGCAAATGCGCTGGCCATCGGCGTGCTGCTGGCCTGCGCCGGCGTCGTCTGGCTGCTTGCCTGCGGCGACTACACGCGGCGCACGCGCGTGGCCGGGCAGCTGGTGCCGACATTGGGGCTGGCCACGGTGGTCGCGCCGGTGTCGGGCGTGGTCGCCGAACTGCCGGTGCAGGAAGGCCAGCGCCTGCTGCCGGGCGACGTCCTGGCGCAGGTGGTCGTGCCGGGGGCAACACGTGATTCCGGCAATACCCGCGACTCCGTTGACCGATCGGTGCAGGCCCGCAGCGAAGGCGCGCGCAACGGCCATCGTGCCCAGCGCCAGCGTCTTCGAGCGCAGACCGCAGGGTTTGAACAGCAGATGGTGCTGGTCGAGGCGGAGCTCGGCCAGATCGAGGCGGAGCTGGTCACGCGTCGGCACCAGCATCACCTCGCGAAACAGGCGCTGCAGAAGTTCAGGCGACTGCATACGCAGCGCTATGTCACCGACCTGCAGCTGCAGCAGCAGGAAAACCAGGCCCTGGACCTGTTGGGCGCCGTGCAGTCGCTGCAGCGACAGCGCTCGGCGGCCAGCCAGAAGCGGGCGCAGCTGCAGCAGGCCCTTCGGGAGATCCCGCAGGAGCTGGCGGCATCCGAGGCCGCGGAGCTGCGCGAGCTGTCCGCGCTGGAACAGGAGCGCATAGAGCTGCGGGCACGCGGCGAAGCGGTGGTGACGGCGCCGATCGCGGGCGCGGTCGGCGTGCTGTTCGTGCACGCGGGCCAGGCCGTGCAGGCCGGACAGCCGCTGCTGGCCCTGCTGCCGGCATCGAGCCAGCTGGAGGCGCACTTGGTCGTGCCCGGTGCAGCCATAGGTTTCATCGCGCCGGGCGATGAGGTGCTGCTGCGTTATGCCGCCTATCCGTACCAGAAGTTCGGACAGCACCGCGGGCGCGTCGCGCGCATCAGCCGCAATGCGCTGGCCGCGGGCGAGGGCGGCGGTGAACCGACCTATCGCGTGGTCGTGGCCCTGGAGCGGCAGAGCGTGCACGCCGTGGGAACCGAGCGCCCGCTGCGGCCGGGGCTGGTGCTGGAGGCCGACATCCTGGGCGAGCGGCGCCGTTTGTGGGAATGGCTGGTCGAACCGCTGCAGACGCTGCGCGGACAGCTGGCGACGGGAGGAAAGGGTCGGGGCGACGTGTCGGCGGATGGCGCTGGCGGGATTGAGGCTTCCGCTCGTCCGGAAGTGGCGTATGTCTCGATGCAGCCGAAGCCGGTTCGCGCGAGCTTGCAGCCGCGCGGTCTTCAGGTCGCCGCGACGCTGCCACTCCTGCGGAACACTTGGTTGGCCACGAAGGATCTCCGTCTTGCCGCCTACCTGGGTAGGCGCGCTGAGGTGGGCCCGCCCGCAATCAGCGGGTTTTCAAGGAGGGATGTGCCATGCGTGAACTGAGCCATGTCGAGCTGGAAATGGTGGAAGGCGGCAACCCGGTGGTCGTCGCCGGCCTGGTGATCGGCGGCGCGCTGCTGATCGGTGGCCTGGTGGTGGTGGCCTACGGCGTCAGCCAGGGCTGCAGCGGCTCGGTCGAGGTCAGCAAGGAAGCGATCAAGGTCGAAGTCACCTGCCCGCCGAAGACGAACTGAGCACACCGGCGTTGGCTGCACGCAGCCAACGCCCTTCCAGGAGGCGAGATGAAGATGATGTTCCGAAACTGTCCTGAACTTCTGGGCCTGATGCTCGGCCTGAGCGACGCCCTGTTCCGCGCGGTGGCTGCCTTCGCTTTCGATCCGGGCGAGGCGCGGATCTACGGCGCCTTGCTGCTCGGCAACGTGCACCACCACAACGAGGTCCGTGCCTTCGGCCTGCCGACCATGGCCTGGTTCGGCATCGCCGCGGTGGTGTTCGCCGCTTTCTATGCCGGCGTCCGCATCGCCGAGTACGGCGCGCGCCCCGGGAATTCGGGGTTCCTGCTCTGCCGCGCGCTGCTGGGGGCCGTCGCCGGCGTGCTGACACTGAACGTGATCGAGTCGCTGGTCACCGCCAAGGTGACGAACTACGTCGGCTGGGTGCTGGGTGGACGCTTCACCGCCATCAACTTCGGCGACCTCTTGACCTGGCTTTGCCTGGTCCTGTTCGTGCCGGCTTTCGTCGCTGCGTTGGCACAGTACTTCTCGGACCGCCCGCGCATCGGATGAAACCCATCCTGCAAGCGGAGGCGGCGGAGTGCGGCCTGGCCTGCCTGGCGATGGTGGCCACGCATCACGGCCACCGCTGCAGCCTGGCGGAGCTTCGCCAGCGGTTTGGCCTGTCGCTCAAGGGCGCCAGCCTGGCGCGCCTGGCCGAGATCGCGCGGGGTCTCGGGCTGCAGCCACGACCGCTGCGCCTGGAGCTCAAGGACCTCGAAAAGCTGCGTCTGCCCTGCGTCCTGCATTGGGATATGAACCACTTCGTCGTATTGACCCGCCTTGCGCGACGCGGCGCGACGGTGTTCGATCCGGGGTTCGGTGAGCGCCTGCTCCGCCTGGACGAACTGTCCACGCACTTCACCGGCGTGGCGCTCGAGCTTGCTCCCGGGCATGATTTCGTGCGTCGCCCGCCACCGCCGGCGATCAGTCTTCGGCAGCTGACAGGCCGCATTCGCGGGTTGGGTGGGGCGCTGGCCCAGCTGCTCGGCCTGTCGCTGGCCCTGCAGGTCCTCGTCGTGCTCGCCCCCTTCTACCTGCAGTGGGTCATCGACCAGGCGCTGGTGTCCGCGGATCGTGGCCTGCTGACGCTGCTGGCGTTGGCGTTCGGCGGCCTGCTACTGCTGCAGGTGGCGACCGGTTGGGTGCGCGGTGCGGCGGTCCTGCACCTGTCGTCCCGCCTGGGGCAGCAATGGACCGGCAATGTGTTCGCACACTTGCTGCGGCTGCCGCTCGCGTTCTTCGAACGTCGGCAGCTGGCCGATGTGGTGTCCCGGCTGGGCTCCGTGCAGGCTATCCAGCGTTCGCTCACGACCAGCGCGGTCGAGGCGGTGGTCGATGGCGCCATGGCCCTGGTCACGCTGGCGATGATGCTGGCCTACAGCCCGCGGCTGGCGGCGCTGACCGGCCTGGCGGTTCTGGTCTATCTCGCGATGCGCGCCGCCACGTATGGCCGACTGCGCCGCGGCACCGAACGACAGCTGGTGGCGGCGGCGCAGCAGCAGGGCCACTTGCTGGAAACGCTGCGTGGCATGCAGAGCCTGAAGGTCTCCGGCCAAGAGGCGACGCGACAGTCCGCCTACGCCAATCTGCTGGCGCGCACGCTCAACGCCGAACTGGGGCTCGCGCGGCTGGGGCTCGGGCTGTCGGGCGCGAACCTGGCGGTGTTCGGGCTGGAGCGGCTGTTGGTCGTATGGTTCGGCGCCGGCCTCGTGCTGGACGGGTTGTTCTCGGTGGGCATGCTGGTGGCCTACCTGGCCTACAAGGACCAGTTCTCCCAGCGGGTCGCCGGGCTGATCGACAAGGGGCTGGAGTTCCGGATGCTGCGGCTGCATGGCGAACGGCTGGCGGACGTCGTGCTGGCACCACCGGAGTCGGATGACGCAGATGCGCAGCTCGCCGAAACGCCCGGCGAGCGCGGACTGCGGGTCGATGCGCTGGGATTCCGCTACGCCGAAGGCGAACCCTGGGTCCTGCGCGAGTGCGGCTTCAGCATCGCCGCCGGCGAATGCGTGGCGATCGTCGGCCCTTCGGGCTGCGGCAAGACCACCCTGCTCAAGCTGATGCTGGGCCTGCTGCCGGCCAGCGAAGGCGAGGTGCGCGTGGACGGCCGGCCGCTCGCGGCGATCGGGTTGCGCGAGTTCCGCGCCACGGTGGGCGCAGTGATGCAGGACGACACCCTGTTCGCCGGGTCGATTGCCGACAACATCGCCCTGGGCGAAGTCGACCCGGACGCGACACGCATCGAAGCGGCGGCGCGGCTGGCGGCCGTGCACGACGAAATCGCGGCCATGCCCATGGCCTACCACAGCCTGATCGGCGACATGGGCAACAGCCTGTCGGGCGGACAGCGGCAGCGCGTGATCCTGGCGCGGGCGCTATACCGGCAGCCGCGTTTCCTGTTCCTGGACGAAGCCACCAGCCACCTCGACGTCGAACGCGAACGGCAGGTCAACGACGCCGTGCGGCGGCTCCGCATCACGCGGGTGATCATCGCCCACCGGCCGGAGACGATCGCGTCGGCAGACCGGGTGCTGGTCATGCACGAGGGCCGGATCGTCGCCGATCACCGGGTCGAGCGCTGTGCCGCGGCGGTCGATCCGGACTCGGCGCCCGAGGCCACGACCCTCACGGTCTGATCAATCGTTCTTGCCCAACACATCTTGCACCTGGGCCTTGAGCGCCGGCACCACCTCGCCCTCGAACCACGGGTTGTGCATGAACCACCCGACGTTGCGCGGGCTGGGGTGGGGCAGGGGGAACACGGCGGGCGCGTACTCGCGCCAGGCCTGCACGGTCTCGGTCAGCGTCTTCTTGCGGCGTTCGCCCAGGAAATACGCCTGCGCGTATTGGCCGATGGCCAGCACGGTGGTTACTTGCGGCAGCAGGGGCAGCAGGCGCGGGTGCCAGGTGGCGCGGCATTCGGGGCGGGGCGGCAGGTCGCCGCTGGCGCCGCGGCCGGGGTAGCAGAAGCCCATCGGCACGATGGCGATCTTCGTCTCGTCGTAGAAGGCGGCCTTGTCCAGGCCCAGCCAGCCGCGCAGGCGCACGCCGCTGGCGTCGTCCCAGGGTATGCCGCTGCCGTGCACCAGGGTGCCCGGGGCCTGGCCGACGATCAGCAGTTTCGCGGTCGCGCTGGCGCGCAGCACCGGGCGCGGGCCCAGGGGCAGCTGGGCTTCGCACAGCCGGCAGGCGCGGATGTCGACCAGCAGCTGGTCGAGCTCGCTCGGGGCGCGGGCCGGGCTCAATCGGGCAGCACCTTGCCGGGGTTGAGCAGGCCGTCCGGGTCGAACTGCGCCTTGATCGCCCGCATCAGGGCCATGGCCTGCGGGCTCAGGGCGCGGGCCAGCAGCTCGCGTTTGGCCAGGCCGATGCCGTGTTCGCCCGAGACCTGGCCGTCGAGCGCGATCACCGCGTCGAACACCGCCTCCAGCGCAGCGTCGGCGCGTTCGGCCTGGGCGGCATCGGCCGGGTCGTAGAGGATGTTCACGTGCAGGTTGCCGTTGCCGGCGTGGCCAAAACACACGATCGGCAGCGCCTGCGCTTGAGCGGTGGCGCGCACCGCGGCCACCAGCTCGGGGATGCGCGACACCGGCACCACCACGTCTTCGTTGATCTTGCCCGGCGCGATCGTGCGCAGCGCCGGCGACAGGGCCTTGCGCGCGGCCCAGAGTTTTTCGCGCGCGGCTTCGTCGGGAGCGCTGGCCACGTCCAGGCAGCCCGGGCCCCGGGCTGCGGCGGTGAGGGCAGCGACGGCGGCATCGAGCACGGCGGCTTCGCCGTCGGCTTCGATCATCAGCAGCGCACCGGCGGCAGGAATTTTTGCACCGCCGACCTCGCGCGCCAGCCGCACGCACTCGCCGTCCATGAATTCCAGCATCGACGGCGTGACCGGCTGCGCCATCAGCCGCGCCACCGCGGCGGCGGCGCTGTCCACGTCCTCGTACAGGGCGCGCAGGGCGCGGCGCTGCGTGGCCACCGGCGTCAGCTTCAGCGTGGCCTCGACGATCAGGGCCAGGGTGCCTTCCGACCCGATGAGGATGCGCGAAAGGTCGTAACCGCTGGCGCCCTTGGTGGTGGGCGCGCCGAAACGCACCAGTTCGCCGGTGCCGGTGACGGCGGTGAGCGCCAGCACGTTGTCGCGGGTGGCGCCGTATTTCACCGCGCGCGGGCCGCCGGCATTGCAGGCCAGGTTGCCGCCGATGCTGCAGTAGGCCGCGCTGGTCGGGTCCGGCGGCCAGAACAGCCCGTGCGGCGCCAGCGCCGCCTGCAAATCGCCGTTGAGCAGGCCCGGTTCGACCACCGCCACCCGGTCCCCGGGCCGGATCGCCAGCACCCGGTTCATGCGTTCGAAGGACACCACCAGCGCGTCCTCGCCCGGCACGCTGGCCCCGGTGGTATTGGTGCCGCGCCCGCGCGCCACGATCGGCAGCTTCGCCGCCCGGCACAGCCGCACGATGCCCTGCACCTGCGCCGCCGTGGTCGGCAGCGCCACCGCCAGCGGCAGCCCCTGCCGGCGGGAGTTGTCGTAGCCGTAGGCCAGCCGCTCGGCCGGGTCCACCAGCAGGCCGTCGGGGCCGAGCAGGGTGGTGAGGTCGTGGACGAGCGGACCGGGAAGGGCGGCGGACATGGGCCGATTCTAGGCCGGCAGGCGCATGGGTGGGGCCTTGAAGCACGACCTTCCGGTAACCTGCGCCCTTTCCGCCACGCCCCCGGAGGGCGATGCATGATCTGGCTGCTGCCCTGGAAGTCCGACGCCGAGCTGCGGCATCTGCCGCTGGTCACCTGGGGACTGATGGCGGTGAACATCGCGGTGTTCATGCTGGCGCCGCGCGAGAACCCGGAGGTGTTCGCGGCCTGGGTGCGGGCCTATGGCCTGGTGCCGGGCGACTGGCAGGCCTGGCAGTACCTCACCAGCATCTTCATGCACGGCGACTGGCCGCACCTGCTGGGCAACATGTTCTTCCTGTGGCTGTTCGGCGACAAGATCGAGGACGCGCTGGGGCCGGCGGGTTTCCTGCTGGTGTACGGGCTGGGCGGTTTCGCCGGCAACCTGCTGTACGTGTCGGCCAATGCGCACCTGATCCCGAGCATCGGCGCCTCCGGCTGCCTGGCCGCGATCGCCGGCGCCTATGCGGTGCTGTTCTTCGCCCGGCAGATCGACCTGAAGCTGATGCTGCTGGTCATTCCGGTCTACACCTTCAAGCTGCGCGCGTTCTGGGTGCTGGGCCTGTACTTCGGCGTCGACACCCTGCTGACCTTCAAGGGCCGCGGGGCATTGGAGAACGGTGGCGTGAACTACGTGGCCCACGGCGCCGGTTTTCTGTCCGGCGTGGCGATGGGGCTGGCGGCCTCGATGCACGGCGTGATGGGCCGCTACGACGCGCTCGACAACGGCAGCGGCTGGTGGGGTTACCTGCCGGCCTCGCTGGAGGAGGAGGCGCGGCGCCAGCGCCTGCGCGAGCTGCACCGGCGCCGGCCGGCGCCTCCGCCGCGCGAGACGGTCTAGCCGCGCCGGGCGTCAGGCGTCGTCAGCCCGGAAGGCGTCGCGGATCCACCCGCATTCGAGCCGGTCGTCGGCGCCCTGCACGGTCACCACGTCGAAGCGGCAGGCGGCGTCGGCCAGGCCGCGCTGCCTGGCCAGCCAGGCGCGGGCGGCCAGCACGATGCGGCGGCGCTTGCGGAAATCGACGGAGCCCGCGGCGCCGCCGAAACGGTGATCGTGGCGGTAGCGCACTTCGACGAAGACGACGGTGTCGCCGTCGCGCATCACCAGGTCGAGTTCGCCGAAGCGGTAGTTGACGTTGCGGGCGAGGGTGATTTGTCCCTCGCGTTCAAGCAGGGCGCGCGCGGCGTCTTCGGCCGCGGCGCCCAGGCTGCGCCGGTCAGGGGGTGCCGGCATCGGGCAGCAGGGCGCCGTCCAGCGCGGGGCGCGGACGGCCGCCGCTGAACACGGCCCAGGCCGGACGCCGCTGCACGCCGCCCAGCGCGTCCACCTGCAGCTCGCCGGTGGCGCCGCGCAGCTGCGCGCCCGGGTCGGCGCTGAGGTGGTCGAGGTAGGCCGCCAGTTTCCACGCGTCCATGCCGAAGCCGAACAGGCGCGCGCCGCCGCCCTGGGCGCTGGGCAGGGTATTGCCGATGGTGTCGGGGTCCGGCAGGCCCATGCGCAGGCCCAGCAGCCAGGGCAGTTCCGGGTATTCGATGCCGTCCAGTTCGACGTCCATGCGCAGGTTCGCGCCCGAGAGGATCAGCGAGGTCGCCACGCGCGGCACGCCGACCAGGCCGGCGGTGTCCATCTGGCTCGACAGCAGCCGCGCCTGCGCGGCCTTTAGGCCCAGGAACAGCGCCTCCGGCCGCGTGCCACCCAGCGCCTGCTGCAGGGCCGGCACGTAGTCGGGATTGGCCTCGCTCACCGTCACTTCGCTGATCACCTCGCCGCCGCGCGCCAGCAGGCGCTCGCGGAAGGCGCCCAGCGCGCGGCGGGCGTTTTCATCGGCCTGGGTGACCACGAGTACGCGCTTGAAGCCGCGGTCGACCAGACGGTCGGCGGCGGCCGCGCCTTCTTCTTCCGGCGCCATCGCGAAGGCGGTGCTGCCGGGCGGCGGCGGCACGATGCCGCGGTTGAGCGCGATCGTGGGCAGGTCCAGGTCGGCGGTGGTGAACAGCGCGTTGACCTCGTCGCGGGTGAGCGGACCGACCAGCATCTGGGCGCCGTCGGTGCGCGCCTGCATCAGCGCGCGCGCCACGCCGTCGCTGCCGGCGGTGTCGTAGAAGCGCACCTGCGGGCGGCGGCGGGTTTCGGCGTAATACGCGGCCATCAGGCCGTCGCGCACGCTCTGGCCGGCGGCGGCCAGCGGGCCGCTGAGCGGCAGCAGCACGGCCAGGCGTTCCGGCGGACGGTAACCGTCGGCTTCGGCCGGCGGCAGCGTGTCGAGCCCGGGCGCGGAGGCGCCGCGGTCGTAGGGACGGGGCAAGGGCAGGCCGCGCTGGGTCAGCGCGCGGCCGGCGTAGAGGTAGAGCGGATGGCCGACCGGCAGCGCCGCGGCCTTCGCGGCCAGCGCGGCGTCGGGTTCGGCGCGCAGCAGCGCCTCGATGCGACGCACGGCCTCGGCGCGCTGGTCGCGCGGCAGCATCGCCAGCAGCCAGGCCTGTTCGCCGGCAGCGTCGAAACCGCGGCCCAGCGCTTCCAGCGCCGCGGCGCGCAGGCCGTGCCAGCGTGGGGCGAGCCTCGCCGGCACGCTGTCGCGGCGCTGGTCGAGCAGGTCGAGCACGTCTTCATGCCGGCCGGCGTCGGCCTGGAAGCCGGCGTCCAGCAGGTCGTGGCGGAGCAGGTCCGCGCCGTCGAGCCGGCGACGGTTGGATTGCTCCCAGGACTGGCGTGCGGCGCCGTCGTCGCCGGCCAGCAGGTATTGCTCCGCGGCGTCCAGCCAGGCCCGGTCGCGCGCGGCACCGCGGGCGCCGGCGGCCGTGGCCGCGAACACGCGGGCGGCCTCGCGGTGCCGGCCTTCGTCGGCCAGGCGCTGCGCGCTCTGCAGTTCCCCGGTGGACTGGGGCGAAACCGAAACGCTGGCGCAGCCGGTGGAAACGGCGAGGGCCAGCAGCAGGGGGGCGTGTCGCAGCATGGTCGGGGGTCCGGGGATCGATGCGGCTAAGATGATAGCCGGTGCACAGGGAGGGCGCGGCATGGCGGTGACACAGGCGGGAACCCTGTACGTGGTGGCGACCCCGATCGGCAACCTGGGCGACCTGACCGCGCGTGCGCGCGAGGTGCTGGCGGCGGTGGACGCGATCTGCGCCGAAGACACCCGCCATACCCGCCAGCTGCTGGCCCAGACCGGGATCGAGCGGCCGCTGCTGGCCCTGCACGAACACAACGAAGAAGACATGGCCTGGAAGCTGGTCGAGCGCCTGCGTGCCGGCGAAACCCTGGCCCTGGTCTCCGACGCCGGCACGCCGCTGGTCAGCGACCCCGGTTACCGGCTGGTGCGCGAAGTGCGCGCCGCCGGCCTGAAGGTGAGCCCGGTGCCCGGCGCCTGCGCGGCGATCGCGGCGCTGTCGGTGGCCGGCATCCCCAGCGACCGCTTCTGCTTCGAGGGCTTCCTGCCGGCGAAAGCCTCCGGCCGCCGGGAGAAGCTCGCGGCGCTTTCGGGTGAATCGCGCACGATGGTGTTCTACGAAAGCGCACACCGCATCGAGGAATCGCTCGCGGACATGGCCGCGGCCTTCGGCGGCGGGCGCGAGGCGGTGGTCGCGCGCGAGCTCACCAAGCTGTTCGAAACGGTGCTGGGCGACACGCTCGACGACCTGGTCGCGAAAGTCGCCGCCGACGACAACCAGCGCAAGGGCGAGTTCGTCATCGTCGTGCGCGGCTGCGAGGACGACACCGAGGCGCGGCTGCTGGAGGGGCAGCGGCTGTACGCCAAGCTGGCCGAGCATCTGAAGCCCTCGCTCGCGGCCAAACTCGCCGCCGACATCAGCGGCGCGCCGCGCAAGTCGCTGTATGGCGGGGGTGAGGGTTGAAAGCTCTTTGCCACGGATTGACGCGGATGAAAGCGGATATCGGCCTTTGTCCGCTTTCATCCGCGTAATCCGCGGTTAAAAAGAGAAAGCCCCGATGTGCGACAATCCGCCCCGGCGGAGCCGGCCAAGACAGTCGCGTCGCAGTTATGCGCCGAGGAAAGTCCGGGCTCCACAGAGCAGGGTGCCAGGTAACGCCTGGGCGGCGCGAGCCGACGGAAAGTGCAACAGAAAACAAACCGCCGAACGGCCCGCAAGGGTGCGTGGTAAGGGCGAAACGGTGGGGTAAGAGCCCACCGCCCGAGGGGACAACGCCTCGGGGCACGGCAAACCCCACCCGGAGCAAGACCAAATAGGGGTGCTATGGCATGGCTCGTGCCGCACCCGGGTTGGTTGCTTGATCCCAGCGGTGACGCTGGGGCTAGAGGAATGACTGTCCACGACAGAACCCGGCTTAGCGGCCGGCTCCGCCACTTCCTCCCGCCTTCCGACGCTTGACCCGCGCACTCGGCCCCGTTCCGGGCTCCCGGCCCGGCTTGGCCGGCCGGCGTGTGCCCGGCCCTCAGCGCCTGTGAGCTGTTTCACGCCGATGGATCAAATCCATGTGAAACAACACTTGCCAAATGGTTCTTAAACAAGACTCTCAAGTATCGCGCAAGGTCTTGATCCAGCTAGCGAAATTGACCCGAAAACTTCCTTGACAGCCCCCGGGGGCAGGTCTAACGTGGGCTTCCGAGGGAATTTCGGGTTTTTTGTGGCTTTTGGTGGATAAGGGCTGATCCAGGCGATGTTCCAGGGCGAAACCGCGATCACGATCGACGACAAGGGCCGACTGGCGATTCCCACCGCCTACCGGGACCTGGTCGCGCGCGTGGGCGGCCGCCTGGTGATCACCTACAACCCCTACGAAGCCGGCTGCCTGTGGCTGTACCCGGAAGCGGCCTGGGAAAAGGTCCGCGACCAGGTCAATGCCCTGCCCAATGCCAAGCGCGTGCACCGGAACCTGCAGCTCAAGCTCGTCGGCGCGGCCACCGTGGTCGAACCCGACGGCAGCGGCCGCCTGCTGCTGCCCGCCAGCCACCGCAACGCGGCCGGCATCGAGAAAAAAGCGGTGCTGCTCGGCATGGGCGGCAAGTTCGAATTGTGGAGCGAGCAGGCGCACCTCGCGCAGATCCGTCAAACCATCGGGGAAGACGAGATCAGCGAGGACATGCTCGACCTCAGGCTGTGACGGGCGTGGCCGGGATGCGGGAACCCACGCAGCCCAGCCATCTCCCGGTGATGTTCGCCCAGGTGCTGGACGGCCTGCGTGTGCTGGGGAATGGCCGGTACCTGGATGGAACCTTCGGCCGCGGCGGCCATGCGCGCGGCGTGCTCGACCGGCTGGGGCCGGATGGACGGCTGTTGGTGATGGACAAGGACCCGGAAGCGATCGCCACCGCCCGCGCACTTTTTGGTGCGGACGCGCGCGTCGGCGTCTATCGCGGTTCCTTCGCCGACCTGGCGCACTGGGATGAAACCGCTGCCGGCCTGGACGGCGTGCTGCTGGACCTGGGCGTGTCCTCGCCCCAGCTTGATGTCGCCGAGCGCGGCTTCAGCTTCGCCAAGGACGGGCCGCTGGACATGCGCATGGACCCCGAGTCCGGCGAAAGCGCCGCCAACTGGCTGGCCCGCGCCGACGAGCGCGAGATCGCCGACGTGCTGTGGCGCTACGGCGAGGAAAAGCTCAGCCGCAAGATCGCCCGCACCATCGTTGCCCGCCGCGGCGACACGCCGCTGCTGCGCACCGCCCAGCTGGCCGAGCTGATCGCGTCGGTGGTCGGTCGCGGCGACAGCAAGATCCACCCGGCCACGCGCAGCTTCCAGGCCATCCGCATCTTCATCAACCGCGAGCTCGAGGACCTCGAGCGCGGGCTGGCGGCCGCGCACGACCGGCTCAAGCCCGGCGGCCGGCTGGCGGTGATCAGCTTCCACTCGCTGGAAGACCGCATCGTCAAGCAGTTCATCGCCCGCCACGCCAAGGCACCGCCGGGCAACCGCCGCATGCCGGTGGAGGTGGCGTTCACGCCGACCCTGCGCGACGTGTCCGGCGCCCTGCGCGCCGAGTCCGCCGAGACCGCGGGCAATCCGCGTGCGCGCAGCGCGGTGCTGCGCGTGGCCGAGAAGCTGCCGGCGGGAGCAACCGCATGAGCCTGCGCAGCCTGGTCCTCCTGGTGCTGGTGCTCGGCGTGATCGGCAGCGCCATCGGCGTGGTCTGGGCGCGGCACCTGCATCGCCAGGCCTACATCGACCTGAGCACGCTCGAGCGCGACCGCGATGAACTCAACATCGAGTTCGGCCGGCTGCAGCTGGAGCAGGCGACCTGGTCGGAGGCCAACCGCATCGAGCAGGTCGCCGGCACCCGCATCGGCATGAAGTTCCCGGAAGACGCCGACATCGTGGTGCTGCGGCCATGAAGACCCGGGCCCGCGTCTACAACCCCCGCCAGCGGCTCTACGCCGTGGGCATCGTGCTGGGGCTTTGCGCCCTGGTGCTGGTCGGCCGTGCCGCCTGGCTGCAGCTGATCGGCCAGGACTTCTACCAGCAGCAGGGCGACGCGCGTTTCCTGCGCGAGGTGCCCATCGCCACATCGCGCGGCATGATCACCGACCGCAACGGCGAGCCGCTGGCGGTGTCCTCGCCGGTGGAGTCGGTGTGGGCCAACCCGCAGGAACTGCTGCAGCACGCCGACCGCCTGCCGCAGCTGGCCGAGGCGCTGTCGATCCCGCGCGAGGTGCTCGAGAGCCGCATCGCCCAGCGCGCGACCAAGGAATTCGTCTATCTGCGCCGGCACATGAACCCGGACGTGGCCCAGGCCGTGATCGACCTGGACATCCCGGGCGTGTACTCGCAGCGCGAGTTCCGGCGCTTCTACCCGCACGGCGAGGTGATGGCCCACGTGCTGGGCTTCACCAACATCGACGACGCCGGCCAGGAAGGCCTGGAGCTGGCCTTCAACGACTGGCTGACCGGCACGCCCGGCGCCCAGCGCGTGATCCGCGACCGCCGCGGCCGCACCGTCGAGAACGTGGACCTGGTCAAGGCCGCCGAGCCGGGCCACGACCTGACCCTGTCGATCGACCGCCGCATCCAGTACCTGGCCTACCGCGAGCTCAAGTCGGCGCTGATCGAGCACGGCGCCAGCAGCGGCTCGGTGGTGGTGATGGACGTGCCGACCGGCGAGATCCTGGCCATGGTCAACCAGCCTTCGTTCAATCCGAATTCGCAGGGTTCGGCCACGCTCGACGCCAAGCGCAACCGCGCCGTCACCGACGTGGTCGAGCCGGGCTCGGTGATGAAGACCCTGACCTTCGCCGCGGCGATCGAGAGCGGCAAGTTCACGCCCGACACCCAGGTCGACACCTCGCCGGGCTACATGACGCTCGCCGGCGGCCACCCGATCCGCGACTTCCGCAACTACGGCGTGCTCACCCTGACCGGCATGCTGACCAAGAGCTCGAACGTCGGCGCCACCCGCGTGTCGAACGAGCTCACCAGCGAACACCAGTACGACATGTACACCCGGTTCGGCCTGGGCCAGACCAGCGGCAGCGGGTTCCCCGGCGAAGTGGCCGGCGTGCTGCCGGCACCCAACCGCTGGGGCCCGGCCGAGAAGGCGACCATCAGCTACGGCTACGGCCTGTCGGTGACGCCGCTGCAGCTGGCGCGGGCCTACGCCGCCATCGGCAACGGCGGCCGCCTGAACCCGGCGACCTTCGTCAAGGGCGGCAACAAGGAAAGCGTGCAGGTGATCGACCCGGCCATCGCCCGCCAGCTGATGTCGATGCTGGAAACCGTGACCGGCCCGGAAGGCACCGCGCGCCGCGCGGCGGTGCTGGGTTACCGCGTGGCCGGCAAGACCGGCACCTCGCGCAAGGCCGGCGGTGGCGGCTACATCGCCAAGCGCTACGCCGCGGTGTTCGTCGGCCTGGTGCCGGCCACCCAGCCGAAGTTCGCGATGGTGGTGGTGATCCACGACCCGCAGGGCCTGGAATACGGCGGCGGCGCAGTGTCGGCGCCGGTCTTCCACCGCGTGATGGATGGCGCGCTGCGCCTGATGGACGTGCCGCCCGACGACATCGAACAGTGGTTCGCCGCCCAGGCCAAGCGCGAGGCGACGAAGGTGACGGCAGTCGCCGCGCCCGCCGAGCCCGCGGCGGTGAACCCGGTGCCGGAGGCGCTGCGATGAGCCGCGCCCTCGGCCTGCACGCCCTGCTGCGCGACGTCGCGCTGCCGCCCGCCGGTTTCGATCCCCAGGTCACCGGCCTCAGCGCCGACAGCCGCGCCCTGCGTCCGGGCGATGCCTTCGTCGCGCTCGCCGGCGCCACCACCCACGGCCTGCGCCACGCGGCCCAGGCCGAGGCCGCCGGCGCCAGCGTCATCCTGTTCGAACCGCCGGCGCCGGCCGATGCGCCGCGTCCGCCGCACGTGGTGGCCGTGCCCGGACTGCGCCAGCGCCAGGGCGAGCTGGCGGACCGCTTCTACGGTTCGCCCTCGACCGTGCTGTCGGTCACCGGCGTCACCGGCACCAATGGCAAGACCTCGACCGTGCAGCTGATCGCCGAGGCGCTGACCTTGCGCGGCGCGGTGGCCGGCAGCATCGGCACGCTGGGCGCGGGGCTGCACGGCCGGCTGGTCGCCGGCGAACGCACCACCCCCGACGTGATCGCCGTGCACCGCCTGCTGGCCGAGATGCACGACGCCGGCGCCAGCCACGTGGCGATGGAAGTCTCGTCGCACGCGCTGGAGCAGGGGCGGGTGGACGCGGTCGCGTTCCGGATCGCGGTGTTCACCAACCTCACCCGCGACCATCTGGATTTCCACGGCAGCATGGAAGCCTACGGCGCGGCCAAGGCGAAACTGTTCGCCTGGCCCAGCCTGCAGGCCGTGGTGGTCAACGTGGACGACCCCTTCGGCGCCGGGCTGCTGGCCCAGGCCGCGCCCGCCGCCCGCCGCATCGCGCTGAGTTCGCGCGGCCACGCCGACGCGACCCTGCGCGCCGAACACATCGTGCTGGCGCCGGAAGGCCTGCGTTTCGAGCTGGTCGAAGGCGACCGCCGGCACGACATCGCCACGCCACTGCTCGGCCGCTTCAACGTCGACAACCTGCTGGCGGTGGCCGGCGTGCTGCGGGCGCTGGACTGGCCGCTGGCCGACGTGGCGGCGATGCTGCCGCGGCTCTCGCCGGTGGGTGGCCGCATGAGCCGCGTCGGCGGCCGCGACGGCCAGCCGCTGGTCGTCGTGGACTACGCCCATACGCCGGACGCACTGCAGCAGGCCCTGGCCAGCCTGCGCGAACACACGCCCGGCCGCCTGACCTGCGTGTTCGGCTGCGGCGGCGAACGCGACGCCGGCAAACGGCCGCAGATGGCGGCGATCGCCCAGGCCGGCGCCGACCGCGTGATCGTCACCGACGACAACCCGCGCGGCGAGGACGGCGACCGCATCGTCGCCGACATCCTGTCCGGGTTCACCCGCACCAATGCCGTGCAGGTGCAGCGCGACCGCGCGCTGGCCATCGCCGACGCCCTGCGCGGCGCCGGTGCCGGCGACGTGATCCTGGTCGCCGGCAAGGGCCATGAGCCGTATCAGGAGATCGCGGGCGTCCGGCATCCCTTTGACGACCTGCAGGTCGCGGCGGCGCTGCTGCGGGCGCGGGAGGCCGGGCGATGAGGCCGATCATGCTTTCGCAGGCCGCGCGCTGGGTCGAGGGCCGCCACCTTGGCGCAGACGTGGCGTTTTCCTCGGTGGGCATCGACAGCCGCGGCCTGGCGCCGGGCGCGCTGTTCGTCGCCCTGCGCGGCGAGCGCCACGACGGCCACGACCACGTCGCCCAGGCGCTGGAGCGCGGCGCGGCGGCCCTGCTGGTGCATCGCGAAGTGGACTGCGCGCTGCCGCAGGTGCTGTGCGCCGACACCGAGGAAGCCCTGGGCGAGCTGGCGGCCGGCGTGCAGCAGGGCCGGCCGGCGGTGGTCGTCGCGCTGACCGGCAGCAACGGCAAGACCTCGGTCAAGGCGCTGGTGCTGGGCATCCTGTCCCGCGCGGGCAAGGCCTACGCCAACCCGGGCAACCGGAACAACCAGATCGGCCTGCCGCTGGCGGTGCTGGACGCGCCGGAAGACGCGCGCTTCGCCATCTACGAGATGGGCGCGGGCCAGCCCGGCGACATCGCCTACCTGGCCTCGATCGCGCCGCCGAACGTGGCGCTGGTGAACAACGTGATGCCGGCGCACATGGAGCGCATGGGCAGCCTGCTGGGCATCGCCGAAACCAAGGGCGCGATATACGAGGCGCTGCCCGACGACGGCGTGGCCGTGGTGAATGCCGACGATGCGTTCGCACCCTGGTTCCTGCAGCGCATCGGCGCGCGCCGGGTGCTGCGTTTCGGCCTGGAGAACGACGCCGACGTGCGCGCCGACGGCATCGTCGCCACGGCCTCGGGTTCGCGTTTCCGCCTGCACACCCCGGCCGGCGGCGCCGACATCGTGCTGCCGCTGCCGGGCCGCCACAGCGTGATGAACGCCCTCGCCGCGGCCGCGCTTGCGCTGGGCGCCGGCGCCTCGCTCGACGACATCGCCCAGGGGCTGGCCGCGGCCGAGCCGGTGCCCGGCCGGCAGATCCCGCACACGCTGCGCGGCGGCGCGGTGCTGGTGGACGACAGCTACAACGCCAACCCGGGCTCGGTCGCGGCGGCGATCGCCGCGCTGGCCCAGGCCGGCGGCGAAGCCTGGCTGGTGCTGGGCGACATGGCGGAACTGGGCGAGGGCGCCGCCCTGATGCACGCCGACATCGGCAGCCAGGCGCGCCGTGCCGGCATCGCGCGGCTTTGGACCGTGGGCGCGCTGAGCGCCGCGGCCAGCCGCGCCTTCGGCGACGGCGCCCGTCATTTTGACGACCAGGCGGCCCTGGTCTCGGCGCTGGCGCCGGCCCTCGCGGCGGCCGGCCCGGGCCTGCGCTGCGTGGTCAAGGGCTCGCGTTCGAGCGCGATGGACAAGGTGCTGGCCGCGCTGCTGGCCGCCGACAGGGAAGGGGACGAACACCATGCTGCTTGAACTGGCCCGCTGGCTGAACGCGATGGGGTGGATGCCGGCGCTGTTCGGCTACATCACCTTCCGCGCCATCCTGGGCGCACTGACGGCGCTGCTGCTGTCGCTGTGGCTGGGCCCCCACGTGATCGCGCGCCTGGCCCAGCTCAAGGGCGGCCAGCCGATCCGCACCGACGGCCCGCAGTCGCATTTCTCCAAGGCCGGCACGCCGACCATGGGCGGGACGCTGATCCTGATGACGATCACGCTGTCCACGCTGCTGTGGGCCGACCTGCGCAACCGCTATGTCTGGGTGCTGCTGGCCGTGCTGCTGGCCTTCGGCGCCATCGGCTGGCTGGACGACTGGATCAAGATCGTCAGGCGCGACCCGAACGGCCTGAAGTCGCGCTGGAAGTACGCGCTGCAGTCGGTGTTCGGCCTGGTCGCGGCGCTGGTGCTGTTCTACACCGCCGACCACGCCAACAACACCACGCTCTTCCTGCCCCTGCTGAAGGACTTCGCGGTGCCGCTGGGGCTGGGCTTCGTGGTGGTCGCTTATTTCTGGATCGTCGGCTTCTCGAACGCGGTGAACCTGACAGACGGGCTGGACGGCCTGGCGATCATGCCCACCGTGCTGGTCGCGGCGGCGCTGGGCATCTTCGCCTACGCCTCGGGCAACGCGGTGTTCTCGCAGTACCTGCAGATCCCGGCGATCCCGGGCGCGGGCGAGATCACCATCTTCTGCGCGGCGATCGCCGGCGCGGGCCTGGGCTTCCTCTGGTTCAACACCTACCCGGCGATGGTGTTCATGGGCGACATCGGCGCGCTGGCGCTGGGCGCGGTGCTCGGCACCATCGCCGTCATCGTCCGGCAGGAAGCCATCCTGGTGCTGATGGGCGGCATCTTCGTCATCGAGACGCTGTCGGTGATGATCCAGGTCGCCAGCTTCAAGCTCACCGGCCGGCGCGTGTTCCGCATGGCGCCGATCCACCACCACTTCGAGCTCAAGGGCTGGCCCGAGCCGCGCGTGATCGTGCGTTTCTGGATCATCTCGGTGATGCTCGTGCTCGTCGGTCTGGCCACCCTGAAGGTGCGCTGAGATGATTCCCGCCGACCGCGCCAGCCAGGCCACCAAGCTCGACGCCCTCACCGGGCGCTACGACCCGTGGCTGCTGGGCCTGTCGCTGGCGCTGGCCAGCATCGGCGTGGTGATGGTCGCCTCCAGCTCGATCGCGATCTCGGAGGGCCTGGACGTCGGGCCGTTCTATTTCCTCACCCGCCACGTGGTGTTCCTGGGACTGGGCCTGGCCCTGGCCTGGGCCATGATGCAGGTCGAGCTCAAGCTGGTTGAGAAGTACAGCCAGTGGCTGCTGCTGGGCTGCTTCCTGCTGCTGCTGGCGGTGTTCCTGCCCGGCATCGGCCATACCGTCAACGGCGCGCAGCGCTGGATCAACCTGGGGGTGTCGAACTTCCAGGCGGTGGAAGCGGTGAAGGTGCTGCTGATCATCTGGCTGGCCAGCTACCTGGTGCGCTACCGCGACGAGATCGGCAACCGCTGGCGCACCCTGCTCAAGCCCTTGGGCGTGGCCGGCGCGATCACCGCCATCCTGCTTCTGCAGCCGGACTTCGGTTCGGCGGCGCTGATCCTGGCCATCACCGGCGGCATGGTCTGGCTGGGCGGCGCGCGCATCCAGCACCTGGCGCTGATGGCCTGCCTGGCGCTGCCGGCGCTGGCGGCGGTGGCGGTGGCCGCGCCCTACCGCGTGGCGCGCTTGAAGTCCTTCCTCGATCCCTGGGCCGATCCTTTCGACGACGGCTTCCAGCTCACCCAGGCGCTGATCGCGATCGGCCGCGGTGAGTGGTTCGGGGTCGGCCTGGGCGGCAGCGTGCAGAAGCTCTACTACCTGCCCGAGGCGCATACCGACTTCATCTTCTCGGTCACCGCCGAAGAGCTGGGTTTCGCCGGCTCGGTGATGATCATCGCCCTGTTCGTGGCGCTCGGCGCCCGCACCTTCCACATCGGCATGCGTGCGGTGGAGATGCGCCGGCATTTCGCCGGCTTCTGCGCCTTCGGCGTCGGGTTCTGGATCAGCCTGCAGTCCTTCGTCTCGATCGGCGTGAACCTGGGCATCCTGCCGACCAAGGGTTTGACCCTGCCGCTGATCTCGTCTGGCGGTTCCAGCGTGCTGATGACCTGCGTGGCGATCGGCCTGCTGCTGCGCGTCAGCTACGAACTCGACCGCGCCGAACGCCAGGTGGCGCGCATCCGCGGCGAAGGCGGGGCGCCCTCCGACGAGGCCATGGCGCTGGATGCGTCGCCGCCGGTGCAGTCGCCGGCGGCCATGGCGCCGGCGGTGGGGCCGCGGGGTTCGCGCCACCGCATCGAACCCAAGATCGGAGCCGTGGCATGACCGGCCCCGTGCTGATCCTCGCCGGCGGCACCGGCGGCCACATCTTCCCGGGCCTGGCGGTGGCGCAGGCGCTGCGCGCGCGCGACGTGCCGGTGGTCTGGCTGGGATCGGACGGCGGCATGGAAACGCGGCTGGTGCCGCCCGCCGGCATCACGATCGAGACCATCAGCGTGCGCGGCCTGCGCGGCAAGGGCACCCTGGCGCTGCTGAAGGCGCCGTTCCTGCTCGTCCGCGCGCTGTGGCAGGCGCTGGCCGTGCTGCGCCGGCTGCGTCCGCGCGCGGTGCTGAGCTTCGGCGGTTTCGCCGCCGGCCCGGGCGGCCTGGTCGCCTGGCTGCTGCGCCGGCCGCTGCTGGTGCACGAACAGAACCGTGCCCCCGGCCTGACCAACCGCGTGCTGGCGCGGCTCGCGCGGCGCGTGCTCTGCGGTTTCCCCGGCAGCTTCCCGGGCCGCGCCTGCGAGGCGGTCGGCAATCCGGTTCGCCCGGAGATCGCGGCGGTCGCGCCGCCGGCGCTGCGGTTGGCCGGTCGCACCGGCGCGGCCCGCCTGCTGGTGCTCGGCGGCAGCCAGGGCGCGCACAGCCTGAACATCGCTCTGCCCCAGGTGCTGGCGCGCCTGCCCGCGGCGCAGCGCCCCGACGTGCGGCACCAGTGCGGCGAACGGCATGCCGAAAAGTGCCGCGAGGTCTATGCGCAGGCCGGGGTGACGGCGAGCGTCGAGCCCTTCATCGCCGACATGGCCGAGGCCTACGCCTGGGCCGACCTCGTGGTGTGTCGTGCCGGCGCACTGACGCTGGCGGAACTCTGCGCCGCCGGCGTCGGCGCGCTGCTGGTGCCCTATCCGAACGCCGTGGACGACCACCAGACCCGCAACGCCGAATTCCTGGTCGAGCGCGGTGCCGCGCGCCTGCTGCCGGAAGGCGAGGGTTTCGACGACCGGCTGTTCGCGGCCGCCGCGCCCCTGCTGGCCGATCCCGGGGCGCGCCTGGCGCTGGCCGAGGCGGCCCGAGCCGCCGCGCTGCCGCGGGCGGCCGAGGCCGTCGCCGCGATCGTGATCGAGGAGGCCCGCGCATGATCCGTCGTCGTCTGCAGGAATCCGGGGACCTGGCGCGCGCCTTCCCGCGCGTGCATTTCATCGGCATCGGCGGCGTCGGCATGAGCGGCATCGCCGAGGTGCTGGTGACGCTCGGTTACCAGGTGTCGGGTTCCGATGCGAACGATTCCGCCGCCACGCGCCGTCTTTCCGCGATGGGGGCCACCGTGTTCCGCGGCCACGCCGCCGGCCACATCGCCGGCGCCGACGTGGTCGTGGTCTCGAGCGCGATCAAACCCGAGAACCCGGAGCTGGCTGCCGCCCGCGCGGAGCGCATCCCGGTGGTGCCGCGCGCCGAGATGCTGGCCGAGCTGATGCGCTTCAAGCGCGGCATCGCGATCGCCGGTACCCATGGCAAGACCACCACGACCTCGCTGGTCGCCAGCGTGCTCAGCGAAGGCGGCCTGGACCCGACCTTCGTGATCGGCGGCCAGCTGCTCTCGGCCGGCGCCAACGCCCGCCTGGGCGGCGGCCAGTGGCTGGTGGCCGAAGCCGACGAAAGCGACGGCAGTTTCCTGCGCCTGAATCCGCTGGTGGCCGTGGTCACCAACATCGACGCCGACCACCTGGAAAACTACGGCGGCGACTTCGAGCGCGTGAAGGCCGCCTTCAACGAATTCCTGCACCGCCTGCCGTTCTACGGCCTGGCGGTGCTGTGCGTGGACGACGCCGAAGTCGCCGCACTGGCCGCCGAGACGCCGCGCCACCTGGTGACCTACGGCATCGAACAGCCGGCGGACGTGTTCGCCCGCGACGTGCGCCAGGAAGGCGCGTGCATGCGTTTCACCCTGCACCTGCCCGAGGCGGCGCCGCAGGACGTCACGCTGAACCTGCCGGGCCGCCACAACGTGCTCAATTCGCTGGCCGCGGCCGCCATCGGCTGGCAGCTGGGCGTCGAGCCGGCGGCGATCGCCTCGGCGCTGGAGAAATTCCAGGGCATCGGCCGGCGCTTCAACCTCAAGGGCGAACTCGACTTCGGCCGCGGCAAGGCCTTGTTGGTCGACGACTACGGCCACCACCCGCGCGAACTCGAGGCCGTTTTCGCCGCCGCGCGTGGCGGCTGGCCGGAGCGTCGCCTGGTGGTGGCCTTCCAACCGCACCGCTACACCCGCACCCGCGACCTGTTCGACGACTTCGCCGCGGTGCTCTCGAGCGCCGATGCTGTGGTGCTGACCGAGGTGTATCCGGCCGGTGAAGCGCACATCGCCGGTGCCGACGCCAAGTCCCTGGCCCGCGCCATCCGCGCCCGCGGCCGCGTCGACCCGGTGGTCGCCGGCAGCGCCAAAGAACTGCCGCCGGTGCTGGCCGACGTGCTGGCCGACGGCGACCTGCTGCTGATGATGGGTGCCGGCGACATCGGCTATGTCGCCGCCGACCTGGCCGCGCACGGAATGAATGGAGGATCCAAGGCATGACGCCCGTTTCGAACCCGCTGATCCCCGCGCCGCGGCTCACCGATCCGGCCGCCTTCGGCCGCGTCGCGGTGCTGATGGGCGGCACCAGCGCCGAGCGCGAGGTTTCGCTCGACTCCGGCCGCAACGTGCTGGAGGCGCTGCACGCCCGCGGCATCGACGCCCAGCCGGTGGACGGGATCCCGGCCCTGGTCGAGGCCCTGCTGGCGAAGAAGTTCGACCGCGTCTTCAACATCCTCCATGGCAACAAGGGCGGTGGCGAGGACGGAACGCTGCAGGGACTGCTCGAGGCGCTGGGGGTTCCGTACACGGGATCGGGCGTGCTGGGTTCGGCCCTGGCGATGGACAAGATCCGCACCAAGCAGGTCTGGCTGTCGCTGGGCCTGTCGACGCCGCGCTACGTGCGCCTGGCCAAGGGCGCCAATGTCCATGACGCCGCGCGCGAACTGGGCCTGCCGGTGATCGTGAAGCCGTCCAGCGAAGGTTCGTCGGTCGGCGTTTCGCGCGTGTTCGACGACGCCGGCCTGGACGCCGCGGTCGCGCTTGCGGCGCGTTATCCGGGCGAGCTGCTGATGGAGCAGCTGGTCGTCGGCGGCGAATACACCGTCGGCATCCTGGGCGACGTGGCGCTGCCGACCATCCGCATCGTGCCGGCGGGCGAGTACTACGACTACCACGCCAAGTACCTGGCCGAGGACACCCAGTACCTGTGCCCGGGCCTGGACGACGCCGAGGCCGAGCGCGGGATGCAGGCGCTGGCCCTGGCCGCCTTCCGCGCCGCCGGCTGCACCGGCTGGGGCCGCGTCGACGTGATGCGCGACAAGGCCGGCAACAACTACCTGCTGGAAGTGAACACCGCGCCGGGCATGACCAGCCATTCCCTGGTGCCCAAGGCCGCGCGCCAGGTCGGCATCGGCTTCGAGGAGCTGTGCTGGCGCGTGCTCGAGACCAGCCTGCCGCAGGAGGCCGCGCGCCCGTGAACGCCCTGCTGCGCATCCTGGCCTGGAGCCTCGCCATCGTGCTGGTGGCGCTGCCGGTCGTGGCCGTCCTCAACGGCTGGATCGCCGGCGAGCGCTGGCCGATGCGCCGCCTGGCCGTCACCG
>CAMLKR010000019.1 GCA_946480565.1 uncultured Arenimonas sp.
TCGCCGCGGCGCGCGAGTCGCTGGACATCCACGCCTCGTATTTCGTGCCCGACGAGCTGGTGGTGCGGGCCCTGCGCATGGCCCTCAAGCGCGGAGTGCGGATACGGGTGCTGGTGCCGGGCGAACACATCGACTCGGAGACGGTGCGGATCGCCTCGCGGGCGATCTGGGGCGAGCTGCTGCAGGCCGGCATGGAAATCCACGTCTATACGCCGACGATGATGCACGTGAAGACCCTGATCGCCGACGGCCTGCTGGTGTCCGTCGGCTCCACCAACTTCGACATGCGCAGCTTCAGCCTGAACGACGAGGCCAGCCTGAACGTCTACGACCGCGGCTTCGCGGCGCACATGACCGCCGTGTTCGAACAGGACCTGGAGCGCGCGCGGCCCTACACCTACGCCCAGTGGCAGGCGCGCCCCTGGCACGAGAAGTTCAGCGAGAAGGTGCTGTGGCCGATCCGGTCGCAGCTGTGAGGGAGCGGAAAAGGAAAAACCCGCCGGAAGGCGGGTTTTTCGTGGAAGCGATCGGGGAAGCCGGGAGGCTTACTTGATCTTGCCTTCCTTGTACATCACGTGCTTGCGGACGACGGGATCGTACTTCTTGATCTCCATCTTGTTCGGGGTGGTCTTCTTGTTCTTGTCGGTCGTGTAGAAATGACCGGTGCCGGCAGAAGACGTCAGGCGGATCTTGTCGCGCTTGGATGCCATGGTTCAGTCCTCCTCAGATCTTTTCGCCGCGGGCGCGCATTTCGGCGAGCACGGAGTCGATGCCGTTCTTGTCGATGGTGCGCAGGGCGGCCATGGAAAGGCGCAGCTTCACCCAACGGTTCTCGGAGGCAACCCAGAAGCGGCGCTCGTGCAGGTTGGGAAGGAAACGGCGGCGGGTTTTGTTGTTCGCATGCGAGACGTTGTTGCCCGTCTGCACGCCCTTGCCGGTGACTTGGCAAACTCGGCTCATGGTGCTTACTCCTGGGTCGGACTGGCCGCCCATAGCCCGGGCGGCGGCGGCCCCGCGCGGCTGCCTTTCGGCGGGCTGGCGCATGCGATGCGGGATGTAGCGGGCGCTCCGCCACCGGACGGGATCGCATTCCCGGGGCCGGAGACCAACAGGCGGGATGCGGAGCGAGCCGCGCATTATGCCCATCAATCCCTTGCCGGGCAATCACTTAGGTACTGAAACCGCGGTTTCCCCCCCAGGTCCTTGCGCCCGGGGGCTGAAAAAACAAGGGCTTAGGGCGAGTCAGTGCTCGGCCCGGTCGCGGTGCCAGCCGCGGTGCCGGATGTCCAGCCACAGGCTGTAGGCGGCGGTGAAGGTGGGGAACAGGTTCTGCAGCACCCCCACCGAGTCCTGCTTGGCCGAGAACAGGAAATAGCTGAGCGTCATCAGGGCCCCGACCAGGCTCATGTACCAGAAGGCCCGCGGGATCACCGGCTTTCCGGCCCGGCGCGAGGCGAAGAACTGGACCACCCAGCGGCCGCCGAACATCAGGGCGCCGACATAGCCGATCAGTTTCCAGGGGGTCACGTGCAGGCCGCTCCATTCCAGCCAAAGGATTTCCGCGTTCATCCCTTCACTCCAGTTCGCGAACGCCGGTGAGCCGGCTGCGCTTGATCAGCCAGGCCACGCCCATCAGGTCGCGGATGCCGACCAGGGCCCGGCCGAGGTTGGTGTACTTGGACTGGCCGGCGCCGCGCGGGCGGTGGTTCACCGGCACGCTCACGGTCTTCCAGCCGGCGCGCTGCATCAGGGCCGGCAGGTAACGGTGCATGTGGTCGAAGTAGGGCAGGTCCAGGAAGGCGGCGCGTTCGAACAGCTTGGTGCCGCAGCCGGTGTCGGGCGTGGCGTCGCGCAGCAGGCGCGAGCGGATGCCGTTGGCCCAGCGCGAGGCCCACTTCTTGCTGCCGCTGTCCTGGCGGTTGACCCGCCAGCCGGCGTAGAGCTTCACGTCCGTGGGCCCGGCGTCGCGGGCGGCGAGCAGTTTGGGCAGGTCGGCCGGGTCGTTCTGGCCGTCGCCGTCCAGGGTGGCGATCCATTCGCCGCGCGCGGCCTTCACGCCGTTGCGGATCGCCGTGCTCTGGCCGCTCTGGCGTTCGTGGCACAGCACGCGCAGTTCCGGGACGCGCGCCTTCGCGCCGTGCAGCGCAGCGAGGGTGCCGTCGCGGCTGTGGTCGTCGACGAAGATGAGCTCGAAGGCCGTCACCCCGCGCAGGGCCGCGACGATCTCCTCGATCAGGCCCAGCACGTTGCCCTCTTCGTTGAAGGCGGGAACCACGACGGAAAGTTCAGGCAGGGCCATGCAGCAGGCTCCGGCGACGGGCGCCATCTCGACGGGGCCATTGTGTCAGTCCGAAGGTTAAATCCTTCTTGATCCTGATCAGCTCAGGCGGCGCCGAAATAGTCCCGGCACCAGGCTACCACTTCGGGCAGGCCGGCCTCGATCGGGGTGCGCGGCTCGAAGCCGAAGGCGGCCTTCGCGGCGCGGGTGTCGGCCATGGTCTCGACCATGTCGCCGGGCTGCATCGGCCGGTAGGTTTTCGCGGCGGGCCGCCCGGCGGCCTGTTCGATCACCGCGATGAAGCGCTCCAGCTCCACCGGCGTGTGGTTGCCGAGGTTGAAGACCCGGTGGGGAGGCGCGCCGGGGCCGCCGTCGTCCGGCGGGTGGTCGAGGGCGCCCAGCACGCCGGCGACGATGTCGCTGACGTGGGTGAAGTCGCGGCGCATGCGGCCGTGGTTGAATACCTCGATGCCGCGGCCTTCCAGGACCGCGCGCGAGAACAGCACCGGCGCCATGTCGGGCCGGCCCCAGGCGCCGTAGACGGTGAAGAAGCGCAGGCCGGTCGCGCGCAGCCGGAACAGGTGCGCGTAGGTGTAAGCCATCGCCTCGTTGGCGACCTTGGTGGCGGCGTAGAAGCTCAGCGGCTTGTCCACCCGCTGGTCCTCGGAGAACGGCGGCACGGCGCTGCCGCCGTACACCGACGAAGACGAGGCGTAGACCAGGTGCTGCACGCCGCGGTGGCGGCACAGCTCCAGGATGTTGGTGAAGCCGGTCAGGTTGCTGTCTACGTAGGCCTGCGGGTTCTGCAGCGAGTAGCGCACGCCTGCCTGGGCGGCCAGGTGCAGCACGCGGGTCGGCGCCTCGCGGTCGAACAAGGCCTCGAGCCCGGCGCGGTCGCTGAGGTCGAGTTCGGCGATCGCCACGTCCGGGCACAGCGCGGCGACGCGGTCGCGCTTGATCCGCGGGTCGTAGTAGCTGTTGTAGTTGTCCAGGCCGACCACGCGTTCGCCGCGTGCGGCCAGGGCCCGGCAGGCGTAGGCGCCGATGAAGCCCGCCGCGCCGGTGACCAGGATCGTCATCGTGGTGCCGTCATCGCCGGCCGCTCAGCGGCGCAGGCGCTCGAGGATGCCGTCCAGCGCGTCCAGGCCGTGGTAGGCGATGACCAGCTTGCCGCGGCCGCCGCGGCCGTGCTGCACCGCGACCTTGGCGCTGAGTTTTTCCGACAGCTCGCGCTCGAGCGCGGCGATGTCGGCGTCGGTCTTCTTGCCCGCGGGCTTGGCGGGCTTCTTGCCCGGCAGCTGGCCCTTGCCCAGCAGCTGGGCGCGGCGCTCGACCTCGCGCACCGACCAGCCTTCGGCCACGGCGTCCTTGGCCAGCGACAGCGCGGCGGCGGGCGCCAGCGTCAGCAGGGCGCGGGCGTGGCCCATTTCCAGCTGCTTCTTCTCCAGCATCTCGCGGATGCCGTCGGGCAGTTCCAGCAGGCGCAGCAGGTTCGACACCGCGGCGCGCGAACGGCCCACGGCCTCGGCGGCCTGCTGGTGGGTGAGGCTGAATTCGTCGATCAGGCGGCTGAGCGCCTGCGCTTCCTCAAGCGGGTTGAGGTCCTCGCGCTGGATGTTCTCGATCAGCGCCATCGCGATGACGGCGCGGTCGTCCACCTCGCGCAGCACCACCGGCACGTCGCTGAGGCCGGCCTGGGTGGCGGCGCGCCAGCGGCGTTCGCCGGCGATGATCTCGTAGCGCGGGCTGCCGTCCTTGTGCGTGCCGATCTCGCGCACCACGATCGGCTGGATCAGGCCCTGGGCCTTGATGGATTCGGCCAGCTCGGTCAGCTTGTCCGGGTCCATGCCGGTGCGCGGCTGGTACTTGCCGGGCTGCATCGCCTGGATCGGCAGGGTGCGCAGGCCCTCGCCGGACGCGGCCGCCGGTTCGTCCGCGGGCGCGGCGCCCTTGTTGCCCGTGCCCAGCAGGGCCTCCAGGCCGCGGCCGAGGCCGCGCTTCTTGGTGCTCATGCCAACTCCTTGGACAGCTTCTTCTCGCGCCGCACGATCTCGCCCGCCAGGCCCAGGTAGGCGATGCCGCCGCGCGAGGCCCGGTCGTAGCCGACGATGCTCTGGCCGTGGCTGGGCGCCTCGGCCAGGCGCACGTTGCGCGGGATGATCGACCGGAACACCTTGTCGCCGAAATGCTGGGTCAGTTCGCCCGACACCGCGTTGGCCAGGTTGTTGCGCACGTCGTACATGGTGCGCACGATGCCTTCGATCTCCAGCGCCGGGTTCAACTTGCCCTTGAGCGCGTTGATGGTGTCCACCAGCGAGCTCAGGCCCTCGAGCGCGAAATATTCGCACTGCATCGGCACGATCACGCCGTCGGCGGCGGCCAGCGCGTTCAGGGTGAGCAGGGACAGAGAGGGCGGGCAGTCGATCAGGATGTAGTCGTAGTTGCCGCGCTGCGGGGCGAGCGCAGTCTTGAGCCGCTGCTCCCGCGCCGACTCGTCCATCAGGCGGATCTCGGCGGCGGTGAGGTCGATGTTGCCCGGCAGCAGGTCGTAACCCTCGGGCGTCCGGACGATGGCGCCGGCGGCGTCGCATTCGCCCAGCAGCACCTCGCACGTCGAGTTGGCCAGTTCGCGCTTGTCCACGCCCGAGGCCATGGTGGCGTTGCCCTGCGGGTCCAGGTCCACCAGCAGCACCCGGCGCGGCGTGACGGCGAGCGCGGCGGCCAGGTTGACGGCGGTGGTGGTCTTGCCGACGCCGCCCTTCTGGTTGGCTATGGCGATGATGCGACCCATGCAGGCTCCTTGCGCCGGACCCGAGGGGGCCGGTGGGTGGGGGTTCGAACGGGAGGTTGGCCCGAGCGGGGGATTATGCCGCCTCGGCCGGGTCGCGGGTGACCGTGACCAGGTGGCGGTCGCCCTCCAGCCCGGGAACCGTGAGGGCCTGCACCGATTCGACCCGCCAGCCGGGCGGCAGCGCGGCGATCTCGGCGTCGGGGCGCTGGCCCTTCATCGCCAGCAGGCGGCCACCGGGCGCCAGCAGGTGGCCGCCGACGGCGAGGATGCCGGCCAGGGTGTCCATGGCGCGGGCGGTGATCTGGTCGTAGGCGCCGGGTTCGGCGACGGCCTCGGCGCGCGAATCGAGCACGCGCACGTTGTCGAGCTGCAGCTGGCGCACGACCTCGCGCAGGAAGCGGGTCTTCTTGCTGATGCTCTCGACCAGGGTGACCTGCAGGCCGGGCACGGCCAGGGCCAGCGGTATGCCCGGCAGGCCGGGGCCGGTGCCGAGGTCGGCCAGCTTGCCGGGGCGCACGTGCGGCCACATCGACAGCGAGTCGAGCAGGTGTTTGGACAGCATCTCGCGCGGGTCGCGGATGGCGGTGAGGTTGTAGGTCTTGTTCCAGCGGTCGAGCAGGGCCAGGTAGTCGAGCAGCTGGCCGGCCAGGGGCCGGGTCGGCAGGCCGAGGGCGTCCAGGCCGGACTCAAGTTCCGGCAGCAGGTGGGTCAGCGGATTCATGCCGCGTATTGTCGCGGAAAAGTCCGGGGTCAGGCGGCGTGCAGGGAGCAGCGGATGACGCGCAGGCCCAGCCGCGACACGCGGCGGTTGAGTTCGGCCTTCAGGGCTTCGGCCAGGGGCCGGGTGGAGTCGGCCAGGGCGTGCAGGGAGGCCAGGGCGTCCCGGGCCTGGGCGGTGACCAGGGCGTCCACGCGGTCCAGGGCCTCCCCGGCCTGGGCCGGGTCCAGGATCTGGTAGTAGAGCTCGGCATGGGTGCCCGGGTCGCCGGGCACGTCCAGATGGTGGCCGATCAGGCAGACCGGCTGCCCCAGGCGGTCCAGGCCCGGCACGGTCCAGCGCCAGCCCGGTCCCAGGGCGTGCACGAAGCGGCCGAAGCGGTGCACGGTGACGACGCAGTTGTCGGGGACGCGGCGGAAGCCCGTGAGCCAGGCTATCGGGGCCAGAGGCAGGGGGAGCGGCAGCAGGGGGCTCATGATTGCCATGTGTACCGGGGGGTTAGGCAGTGTTGCTGAAGTATAGTCTCCGAAACGTGACCGGTTTCACAATACGGCCAGCACCCCGTTGACAGCCCGGCTGCCTGGGCTGAACAGGCGGGTCCGCCCGGCCCCCGGGCCAGGCGGATTCTGGTCGGATACCGACCCCCTGCAGGTCCAAGGGGGGGCGCTGTCGGAAACCTCAGAACGAGAACCGCATGCCCACGTTGACGGTGGTGATCTTGCCGTACTCGTAGCCGGCGACCAGCGCGAGGTCGGGCCGGAAATGCCAGCGGCCATTCACGCCGACCAGGACGTCGGAATCGAAGGTTTCGGAGCCATCGCTGGCGATCTCGCCGACCGAGGTGTAGCGCAGGTGACCCTGCAGGTGGATCTCGGGCGTCGCGGCCCAGGTCAAACCGACCTCGCCGCCGATGCCGCCCTCGTCGACGTCGGCGTCGAGATCGAAGCCCGCGGCCCTGACGTCCTTGAACTCGGTGTTGTCGAAGCTGAGGCGGCCGTAGAAGCCCAGGGTGTCCGAGACCGGGCGGGCATAGCCAACGCCGATGCGCCAGCGCACCACGTCGAATTCCCCTTCGACGGTGTCGATGCCGTCGCTGACCTCGAGTTCCTGGCCGGCCGACGAATACTCACCGAACACGTGCAGGTTCTCCGCGAACTGCCAGGCGCCGCCGATGAAGCCGCCGCCGCCGGCGTCGGTCTCGAGCTCGAGCGCACTGCCGCCGCCCGTGATCGTGCCGGAGCCTTCCACGTCGTTGACGAAGCTGGTGATGAAGCCGCCCTCGAGGTAGGTGAAGTCGAGGTCCTGCGCACCGGCCGCAGCCGGCAGGCCAAGCGCGAGCGCCGCGGCAAGTTTGATCATGTTGTGACGGCTGGACATACGCTTGCACCACTTTCAGGAAGTTGAAGGGCGGCGATCATTGGCCTGCCGGCGTGAAACGAGCGTGAGAGCAAGCCCGGGCATGTGCCGTGCGCTTCCGCGCTCTCCGCACGTGTCCGGCGGGCGGGAGCGGACATCGCCGGCCCGCAGACGCCGGGTCGCGGCGGGATATCTGCGGGAGAGGGCGGCTCAGCCGGAAAAGACGGACACGCCCAGCGCCTGGCTCTTGGCCCGGTACATGGCGGCGTCGGCGGCCCGCAGGTAGTCGTCGGTGGTGGCCAGCCCCGGCTGGCTCATCACCACGCCGATGCTCGCGCCGCTGGCCACGGTGTGCGGACCGATCCGGTACGGCGCCGCGAGCACCTCGGCGATCTGCCGGGCGCGGGAGGTCGCGCTGGCGAGGTCGACGGCCTCCAGCAGCACGTTGAACTCATCGCCACCGGTGCGGGCGACCAGGTCGGCCGCGCGCACGCTCGATTCGAGCCGGCGGGCCACCTGCTGCAGCAGCTGGTCGCCAACGTGGTGGCCCAGGCTGTCGTTGACCGCCTTGAACCGGTCCAGGTCCAGCATCAGCACCGCGAATGCCGTGGCCTCGTCCGGCGCCGTCGCCTGCCCGCCCCGCGTGTCGTCCTGGTGCAGCTCGATGGCGTGCTCCAGCCGGACGCGGAACAGCGGCCGCCCGGGCAGGTTGGTCAGGGAATCGTAGGAGCTGGCGCGTTCGGCCAGGTCGCTCAGGGAACCCGCCATGCGCACCGCCACCTCGCCTTCGAACTCGGCGACGCCGCGCCAGTTGACCCAGACCAGCCGTCCCGAACCATGGCGGGCCCGGAAATCCACCGAGAAGTTCGGCCGATGGCCCGACAGGTGCCGGCGATAGGCGGTCTGCACGCGCTTGCGGTCCTCCAGGTCGATGATCTGCTCGAGGAAGGACCAGCCCTGTTCATGCAGGTTGCCGGCGTCGTCCAGGCCGACGATCTCGTGGAACCGCGGCGAGGCGTGCAGCACGTCCGTCTTCAGGTCCCAGTCCCAGATGCCGTCGTTGGAACCGCGCGTGGCCAGCGCATACCGGTTGTCGGACCGGATCAGCTCGAGCTCGGTTTCCTTCTGCCGGCTGACGTCGATCATCAGGCCGATCATGCGGTTCGGCCGGCCCGGTTCGACGATCGCCCGGCACAGGTCGCGCACCCAGACGGCCTTGCCGTTCTTGGCGATCAGGCGGTAGCTCATTTCGTAGGCGTAGCTGTGCGTCGCGTGGTATGCGGCGTCGTCGATGGCCTTCGCCTGCTCGAAATCGTCCGGATGCACGTGCGAACGCCAGAACCCGGGATCCGCCCGCCACTCCTCCACCGTGTAACCGAACAGCCGCTCGACCTGCGGGCTCAGGAAGGTGTTGCCGACGCCGAACTCGGCCTCCCAGACCACGCCGTCGATGGTTTCGAGCAGGCGCAGGAAGCGCTGGCGGACCTCGACCAGCACCTGTTCGGTGACTTCGGTGATCTCGAGCAGCACGCCCTGGCGGCCGACCACGCGACCGGCGGCGTCGGATTCCGCCTGCAGCCGCAGGCGCATCCAGCGATGTTCCGAGTCGGCGAAGCGGAGCCGGAACACCGGCATGCCCGATCGCAGGGTCCCGCGGTCGTCCGGATGCACGAAGTCGAGCAGCGACCGTCCGAGCGAGGCGTCCAGCGCATGGCCGGTGAGCTCGTGCCAGGCGGGATTCAAGTAGGTGAGCATCCACTGCGCGTCCGTTTGCACCACGGGGTCGGGTAACAGCTGCAGCAGTTGTCCGGACGGCGTGGCATCGGGCGGCATTTGGCTATAGTCACCGAAGGTCCAGCACCCAGTCCACCTCACGCCGAGAACCGCCATGCCCACCGTCCTCGTCACCGGCGCCACCGGATTCCTCGGCCGACACCTCGTGCGCGAACTGGTGGCGGACGGCCATCTCGTGCGCGGGTTGTCGCGGTCGGCGCCGGGCGATGCCGCGCTGGAGGCGCTGGGCGCCCGGCCGGTGCGCGGCCACCTGGGCGACGCCGAAGCGCTGGCCGCGGCGGCCGCCGGTTGCGAGGCGGTCTTCCACACCGCCGCCGACACCAACAACTGGGGCCCGGGCGACGCCGCGCAGACCGAGACCAATGTCGGCGGCACCGCCCGCCTGATCGCCGCGGCGCGGGCCGCGGGCGTGTCCACCTTCGCCCACACCTCCAGCGTTTCGGCCTACTCCTGCCGCGTGCACGGCGTGCTGCGCGAGGACGTGCCGCAGCAGGGCGCCGGATCCTGGATCAACTACGAACGCACCAAGTACGCCGCCGAACGCCTGGTGCGCGAATCCGGCCTGCCCTTCCTGGTGTTCCAGCCCTCGCACATCCTCGGGCCGGGCGACACCAACAACTGGTCGAACCTGATCCGGCTGATCGACGCCGGAAAACTGCCGGGCGCGCCGCCGGGCTCGGGTGCCTTCGCCGACGTCCGCGAAGTCGCGCGCGCCCAGGTGCGCGCCTGGCGACAGCCGGCGCGCGACGAAACCTGGCTGCTGGGCGGCGAACACGCCAGCTTCCTGGCCCTGATCCAGGAGGCGGGCCGCCAGCTGGGCAAACCCGTGCCCGCGCGGCCGATGCCGGCGGCGGCGCTGCGGGCCTATGCGCGCGCGCTGGACCTGGTGTCGCGCGTGACCAGGAAGCGCCCCGAGCTGACGCCGGTGGCCGCGGCCTTCACGTGCCACCACCTGCGGGTGGATTCGACCAAGGCCGAACGCGAACTTGGCTATCGCGGCACGCCGCTGCCGCAGCTGCTCGCGGACACCATCGCCTGGCTGCGCGCCGAAGGCCTGATGCCGGCTCAGCCGGCGTCGCCGGCCGGCAGGCCGTAACGCGCCAGGATTTCGGTGGCCGAGGCCGGCCGCGAGAACAGGTAACCCTGGCCCAGGCTCAGCCCGAGCAGCCGCAACTGGTAGCGCTGCTCCTCGGTCTCGATGCCCTCGGCGATCACCTCCAGGCCCAGCGAATCGGCCAGCAGCCGGATCGCGCGCACGATCGCCGTGCTGCCGCCGCTTTCGCCGCTGCGCAGCTCGGCCACGAAGCTGCGGTCGATCTTCAGCCCGTGCAGCGGGAAGCGGTGCAGGTAGCTGAGCGAGGAATAGCCGGTGCCGAAGTCGTCCAGCACGGTCATCACCCCGGCCTCGCGCAGCCGGCCCAGGCAGGCCTGCACCTGTTCGGGCTGCTCCAGCAGGGCGCCTTCGGTGACCTCCAGGCGCAGGTGGGCGGGCTTCACCGAATGCCGGGCCATCATCTCCAGCAGCCGCGACTCGAAGTCCGGCGCGCGCAGGTGCCGCGGCGAGACGTTGAGCGTGGTGTAGGCATTGCGGGCCGACAGCCGCTTGGTGTCGCGGCAGACCAGCTCGTACACCTGCCAGTCCATGTGCTCCAGGCTGCCGGTCTCCTCGGCGATGCCGATGAAGTCGCCGGGCACGCTGAGGCCGCGCACCGGGTGGTGCCAGCGCATCAGGGCCTCGAAACCGACCAGGCCGCCATCGGCCAGGCTGATGATCGGCTGGTAGTGAGGCTCGAATTCGTGCCGCTGCAGCGCGCGGCGCAGGTCGCCCTCGAGCTCGAGCAGCTTCAGGGCGGCTTCGTGCAGCTGCTCGTCAAACAGGGCGTAGCGCTGGCGGCCGGTGGCCTTGGCGCGGTACATGGCCACGTCGGCGTCGCGCAGCAGCTCTTCCGGGCTGCGGTAGCGGCCGTCCACCAGGGCGATGCCGATGCTGGCCGAGGTGTAGAGCTCCTTGCCGGCGATGCGCATGGGCTCGGCCAGGGCCGAGATCACCCGCTCGGCCACCGCCACCGCGTCTTCGGCGGTGTGGATGAAGTCGAGCACGATCGCGAACTCGTCGCCGCCCAGGCGCGCCACCATGTCCGGGTCGCGCACGCAGCGGCCGATGCGGCGGGCGGCCTCCTTCAGCAGCTCGTCGCCGACCAGGTGGCCGACCGAGTCGTTGACCACCTTGAAGCGGTCGAGGTCGAGGAACAGCACCGCGAACAGCTGGGTCGGGTCGTAGCGGTAGCGCGACAGCGCCATGCCCATGCGGCCCAGCAGGTGGCTGCGGTTGGGCAGGCCGGTCAGGGTGTCGTGCATGGCCTCGTGCTTGAGCTTGTGCTCCATGCGCTCGCGCACCGAGATCTGGTCGAGCAGCTCGCGGTTGGCCTCGGCCAGCTCGCTGGTGCGCGAGGCCACGCGCTGCTCGAGCTCGGCATAGGCCAGGCGCAGCGACTCGTTCGCCTGGCGTCGCTCCAGCGCCTGGGCGATGTGGAAGGAGACGAAGCTCAGCAGCTCCTGGTCGCGTTTGGTGTAGAGGTAATCCGGCGTGTAGGACTGCACCGCGATCACGCCGACCGCCCGGCCGCCGATCTGCAGCGGCACGCCCAGCCAGCACACCGAGGGCGTGCCGAAGGACTGCACCTTGCCCTCGGCGACCAGGTCGTGGATGCCGTCGCGGTCGGCCAGCAGCGGCTGGCCGGTGGCGAGCACGAACTCGGTCAGGCCCTTGGCCAGGCGCCGGCGCGGCCGCTTCTGGTCGCGTTCGTCCACCGAATACGGGAAGTCCAGCTCCTGGCCGTCGTCGGTGAGCAGGGCGATGAAGAAGTTGCGGGCGTCGAGCAGGGCGCTGACGATGCCGTGCACCTCGGCGTAGAACACCTCGATGCTCTCGCTGCGCCCGGCCTGTTCGGCGATGCGGAACAGGGCCGCCTGCAGCCGCTCGCTGCGCTCGCGTTCGGCGACCTGCTGGCGCAGTTCGCGGGTGCGTTCGTCCACGCGCCGCTCCAGCTCCTCCTGGGCGTCGCGCCGTGCCAGGGCGGTCAGGATGTGCTGGGCGACGTAGCCGAGCAGGGCGCGGTCGTCCTCGCTGTAGCGGGTCTGCGGGTCGTAGCTCTGCACCACCACGGCGCCGCGCACCACGCCCTCGTCCACCATCGGCACGCCCAGCCAGTCCTCGCTGTCGGGGCCCAGGCTGTCGTCGCGCGGCACGCCCAGCTCGTTCCGCACCTGGTCGGACGGGCCCAGCACCGGGCGGCCGTGGCGGATGAGCGCCAGGGTGAGGCTGTTGCGCATCTCCGAGGCCGGCAGCTCTTCGGCCGGGTCCGGCTTCACCGGGTCCAGGCTGTCGGCGAAATAGATGAAGCGCATCGTGTCCGTCTCGGGCGAGTAGCGGACGATGTAGAAGTTCTCGGCGTACATCAGCCGGCCGACGATCTCGTGCAGGCCGTGCAGCACGGTGGCCGCGTCCTGGTCCGAGCTGGCCAGGTCGGATATCGCGAACAGGGCGCGCTGCAGGCGCTCGGCCCGGCCCAGGCGCTCGACGTCCACCCGCAGCCGCTGCACCTCGGCGGCCAGCGCGGCGGTGTCGTCGGCGCGAGGCAGGGCCTGGACCGTGGATTTGAGCTCGCCGGGCGACAGCGGTTGCGGCATCGTTCTTCTGGCTCCCCCTCCCCAGGGGGTCGGCCCGAGTGTATCAGCCGACCCGGGCGGCACCGGCCAGCACGGCTTCGGTGTCGCCGGCCGCCACCAGGCGGCCGTCCCTCATCAGTACCGTACGCTCCGCCAGGGCCCTGGCGGCCGCGAAATCGTGGGTGATGAACAGCAGGGCCAGGCCGCGTTCGGACTTCAGCCGCGCCAGCAGGGCCAGCACGCCGGCGCGGTGGTGCGCATCCAGCGCCGACACGGCTTCGTCGCAGATCAGCAGGTCCGGGTCGGTGGCCAGCGCGCGCGCGATCGCCACGCGCTGGCGCTGGCCACCGGAAAGCTGGTGCGGGTAGCGGTCGGCGAGCGCCGGCTCCAGGCCCACCGCGACCAGTCCGGCCACCGCCTGCGCGCGCCGGCTGGCGGCATTGCCCAGGCCGTGGATGCGCAGCGGTTCGGCGACCAGGTCGGCCACGCGCAGGCGCGGGTCCAGCGACGCATACGGATCCTGGAACACCACCCCGATGCGCCGCCGCAGCGCCCGCAGCCGCTGGCGTCCGGCGCCCAGCAGGTCTTCGCCGTCGAGCAGGATGCGGCCGCCCAGCCCGTGCCGGGCCAGCCGCAGCACGGCGCGGCCCAGGCTGCTCTTGCCGCTGCCGCTTTCGCCGACCAGGGCCAGGCATTCGCCGCGGTGCAGTTCGAGGCTGGCCCCGGCCACCGCCGGCGCCACGGCGCGAGGGTAGGTGACGTTGACCGACTGCAGCTCGAGCAGCCGCGCGCCCGGCGCGGCCGGCACCCGGGCGGGCAGGCGGTCGGCCGCCAGTAGTTCGCGGGTGTATTCGTGCTGCGGATCGGCGAACACCGCGGCCGAATCACCGCGTTCCACCGCGTCGCCGCGGCGCAGGATCACCACCTGGCCGGCGTGCGCGGCCACGGCCGGCAGGTCGTGGCTGACCAGCAGCACGGCCAGGCCCAGCTCGCGGCGCAGCCGGTCCAGCAGCTGCAGCGCCTCCTGCGCCAGGCGCGGGTCCAGGGCCGAGGTCGGCTCGTCGGCCAGCAGCAGGCGCGGCTCGCCGGCCAGCGCCATCGCCAGCAGCACGCGCTGGCGCTGGCCGCCGGAGAGCTGGTGCGGATGGCGCCGCAGCAGCTGCGCCGGCTCCGGCAGCTGCAGGCGTTCGAACAGGGCGATGGCTTCGTTGCGTGCGGCGCCGGCATCGATGCCGCGCAGCACGCGCAGGCTTTCCAGCAGCTGCGCGCCGACGGTGCGCAGCGGGTGCAGGCTGGCCTGCGGGTCCTGCGGCATCCAGGCGATCACCCGGCCGCGAAGCGCCCGGTGCGCGGGCGAGCCCAGTTCGTAGCGTCCGCCGTCCACCAGCAGTTCGCCGCGCGCCTGCAGCCCAGGCGGCAGCAGGCCCAGCAGGGACAGCACGGTCAGGCTCTTGCCGCTGCCGCTTTCGCCCACCAGGCCCAGGCACTGGCCGGGCGCGATGTCGAGGTCCAGCGGGCCCAGCAGGCGCTGCCCGCCGGCGGAAACCTGCAGGCCGCGCAGGGCCAGGCGTGCACTCATGCCGGCGCTCCGCGCACGTCCAGCCAGTCGCGCAGGCCGTCGCCGAGGAACTGGAAGGCCGCCAGCGTCGCCACCAGGAAACCGGCCGGAAACAACAGCGACCAGGGCGCGATGTCGAGTTCCTGGCTGCCCTCGTGCAGCAGGCTGCCCCAGCTCGCGGACGGCTCGTCCAGGCCGAGGCCGAGGAAGCCGAGGAAACTTTCCACCAGGATGGCCTGCGGCAGGATCAGGCCCAGGTAGACCAGGGCCAGCGGCAGCAGGTTGGGCAGCAGGTGCCAGCGCAGCACCTGGCCGAAGCTGGCGCCGGCGGCGCGCGCGGCCAGCACGAAGGGCGCCTCGCGCAGGCGCGCGGCCTCGGCGCGCACCACCCGCGCCAGGTCGATCCAGACGTAACCGCCGATGGCCGCCAGCAGCAGCCACAGCGAGCGTCCGAACAGCGCCAGCAGCAGGATCACGATCAGCAGGAAGGGCAGCGCCGACAACACGTCGAGCAGGCGAACCATGCCGCGTTCGACCCGCCCGCCGGCATATCCGGCGACGGCGCCATAGGCCAGGCCGATGGCCAGCGCGACGATCGTGGCCAGCGCGCCGATGGTCAGCGAAAGCCGGCCGCCGGCCAGGGTGCGGGCCAGGACGTCGCGGCCGATGGCGTCGGTGCCGAACCAGTGGCCATTGGCCAGCGAGGGCGCGGACGAGAGCGCGTTCCAGTCCGGGCGGTGCGGGTCGTGGCCGCCGATCAGGGGGCCGAACCAGCAGGCGGCGGCCAGCAGGACGATGAGCGCGAGGCAGGCGCGGGCGCTGGCCGGGAGGCGTTGACGCGGGCCTAACGAGGTCTTCATTCCGGCACGATTCGGCGGGTGTAGGCTCGGCCGCGGGGGAGTCTGGACCAGCGAGGGAGCAGCATCGGTCCGGCGCGCCTCCATCCGTTGCAGGGGTCCGAAGAAGTGACGTGCCGGCCAGGGGCCGGCGCCGCACAGCGTCCTTGTTTTGGCTTCCTGCGTCCACCCTCTGTTCTGGAGAAAGGCATGCAGATGTCCGCACTCAAGCCACTCGCCGTCCCCCTGGCGCTGGCGCTCACCCTGTCGGTCCCGGCCTTCGCCGCCGACGGCACGTCCACCGAACCCGGCAGCAAGACCGGCATCGACCGCGAGACCGGCCGCCTGCGTGCCACGACCGTGGCCGAGGACCAGGCCCTGGCCCGCGACGCCGCCCGCCTGCGCCAGGCCCAGCGCGCCTCCGGCGCCCCGGGCGTGGCTGCCCTGGTCCGGCCCGCCACCGAAGCCGAGGCGCAGGCCACGCAGCAGCAGCACGCCGACGGTTCGGTGTCGATGATGGTTCCCGAAAGCCTCGACAGCGAAGTGCTCGTGCACCGCGACGCCAAGGGCCAGCTGGTGATCAGCCACGCCGGCGACAAGGAGGTCGGTCATGTCGAGGAATAAGACCGCGCTCGCCCTCGCCCTCGCGGCCGCCTTCGCCGCGACGCCGCTGTTCGCCGCCGAGATCGTGGTGATCAACCAGGACGCCGGCACCGGCGCCGGCCTGGACGACCCGACGCCGCGCGCGCCCGAAGGCGGCAACCCCGGCACCACCCTGGGCGAACAGCGCCAGGTGGCGTATGCCTACGCGGCCCGCATGTGGGGCGCGATCATGCAGAGCGACGTGCCGATCAATGTCGGCGCCCGCTTCATCCCGCAGGCCTGCACCGCCACCGGCGCCGTGCTCGGCTCCGCTGGCGCCACCCAGGTGTTCCGCGATTTCCCGGGCGCCACCCTGCCCGGCACCTGGCACAACGTCGCGCTGACCGAGTCGATCGTCGGCGTCGACGTCAACCCGGGCGGGCTCGACATCCAGTCGCAGTTCAACAGCCGCATCAGCGGCGACCCGGCCTGCCTGGGCGGCGCCGACTGGTACTACGGCCTCGATGGCCAGACCCCGGCCGGCAAGGTGAACTTCCTCAACGTGGTGATGCACGAGATCGGCCACGGCATCGGTTTCCAGAGCTTCATGAACGTCTCCACGGGCGCTTTCCTGGCCGGTTTCCCCGACGTCTACCTGAGCAATGCCTACAACAACACCCTGGCCAAGGCCTTCCCGGCCATGACCAATGCCGAGCGCGCGTTCTCGGTTCGCGATGCCGGCCGCACGGTGTGGACCGGCGGCGACGTATCGGCGGCGGCGCCGGACTTCCTCGACCCGCGGCTGGCGATCCAGATCACCGCGCCGGCCGGGCTGGAAGGTGCGCGCGAGGCGGGCCGTTCGACCCTGGGCCCGTTCGTGGCGCCGGGCGGGTTCAGCGGCGAAGTGGCGCTGGCCGACGACGGCGTCGGTGCCGGCGGCGACGCCTGCGAGCCGCTGGCCAACGCGGCGGCGGTGGCGGGCAAGATCGCCCTGGTCGACCGCGGCACCTGCACCTTCGTCATCAAGGCGCTCAATGCCCAGGCCGCGGGCGCCAGCGGCGTGCTGGTCGCCAACAACGTGCCGGGGCTGATCGAGCCGGGCGGCGTGGATCCGGCGGTGACCATCCCGGTGCTGGGCCTGAGCCTGGCCGACGGCGATGTGATCAAGGCCGCCTCGCCGGGCGTGCAGGTGGAAGCCATCACCGACCCGGATCGCCGGGTCGGCGCCGACGACGCCGGCCGCGTGCGCCTGAACACGCCCGCGGCGCTCGCTCCGGGATCGACCTTCTCGCACTACGACACCGCGCTCAGTCCGAACGCGCTGATGGAACCGTCGATCACCGGCACCCTGCGCGCCGACCTCGACGTGGACCTGACGCCGGCGCTGTTCCGCGACACCGGCTGGACCACCGACGGCGGCAACGCCACCTTCGGCAGCTGCGACACCGGCGTGCCGGTGGTGGACGCCACCGGCGTGGCCGTCGGCGCCAGCGTCGAGGCGCGGGCGAGCATCTGCTCGGCCTTCGCCCGCAACAAGGGCCAGTTCCAGAGCTGCGTGGTCCAGTACGCCGACACGCTGCTGGCCCAGGGCCTGATCGACCAGGCCCAGAAGGACCGCGTCGCCAGCTGCGCCGCCCGCAACAGGTAAGTGCACGGAGCCGGGGGCCGGAATGCCGGCCCCCGCGCTTCCCCGGTGCGAGGCGTATCATTCCCGGACGCGAACCCGCACCGGAATCCGCCCGCCATGTCCTTCCCGCACACCCGCCTCCGCCGCATGCGCCGCGACGACTTCTCGCGCCGCCTGATGCGCGAGCACCGCCTGAGCGCGGACGACCTGATCCTGCCGGTGTTCATCCACGAGCTGCAGGGCCGCGCGCCGGTCGCGTCGATGCCCGGGGTCGAACGCCAGTCCATCGACGAGCTGCTGCGCACCGCCGAGCGCGCCGTCGAGCTGAAGATCCCGGCGATCGTGCTGTTTCCGGTCACCGCACCCGAGGCCAAGTCGCTCGACGCCGTCGCCGCCTGGGATGAAAACGGCCTGGCCCAGCGCGCCATCCGCGCGCTGAAGAAGAATTTCCCGGACCTCGGCGTCATCACCGACGTCGCACTCGACCCCTACACCAGCCACGGCCAGGACGGCCTGGTGGACGCCAGCGGCTACGTCACCAACGACGACACCGTCGAGGCGCTGGTGCAGCAGGCGCTGTCGCACGCCGACGCCGGCGCCGACGTGGTCGCGCCCAGCGACATGATGGATGGCCGCATCGGCGCCATCCGCGAGGCGCTGGAGGAGTCGGGCCACGTCAACACCCGCATCCTGGCCTATTCGGCGAAATACGCCTCGGCCTTCTACGGCCCCTTCCGCGACGCGGTCGGCAGCGCCGGCGCGCTGGGCAAGGGCAACAAGTACACCTACCAGATGGACCCGGCCAACGCCGACGAGGCCCTGCGCGAGGTCGGCCAGGACCTGGACGAAGGCGCCGACATGGTGATGGTCAAGCCGGGCCTGCCCTATCTGGACATCGTGCGCCGGGTGAAGGACCACTACGGCGCGCCGACCTTCGTCTACCAGGTCAGCGGCGAGTACGCGATGCTCAAGGCCGCCGCGATCAACGGCTGGCTGGACGAACGCGCCTGCGCGCTGGAGGCGCTGACGTCGATCAAACGCGCCGGCGCCGACGGCGTGCTCACCTATTTCGCGCTCGATGCGGCGCGCTGGCTGAAGGAGGAGTGACATGAGCGCTCGTTTCGCCGTGTTCGGACACCCGGTGGCGCACTCGCTGTCGCCGCGCATCCACGCTGCCTTCGCCCGCCAGACCGGCGTGACGATGGACTACACCGCCATCGACGCCGCGCCCGAAGGGTTCGAGCGCGCGCTGGCGCGCTTCGCCGAAGCCGGCGGCCGCGGCGCCAACGTCACCCTGCCGCTGAAAGAGCAGGCCCTCGCGCTCTGCACGCAGGCCAGCGCGCGCGCGCGCCGCGCCGGCGCCGCCAATACGCTCAGCCGCCACCGCGACGGCTGGCACGCCGACAACACCGACGGCGTCGGCCTGGTGCACGACCTCACCGAACGCCGGCGGCTCGACCTGCGCGGCCGGCGCGTGCTGCTGCTCGGCGCCGGCGGCGCCGCCCGCGGCGTGGCCCCGGCCCTGCTCGATGCCGGCATCGGCGAGCTGTGGATCGTCAACCGCACGCCGGAAAAAGCCGACGCGCTGTCCGATGCCCTGGGCGAACCCGGCCGCGTGCACACGCGCTATCCGGCCGACCTGCCCGACCTGGGCGCCTTCGACATGCTGGTCAACGCCACCTCCGCCGGGCGCGGCGCCGGTGGCCTGGACCTGCCGTTCTCGCTGGCGACGGCGCGCACGCTGGCGGTGGACCTGAGCTATGGCGAGGCGGCGATTTCCTTCCTGGCCTGGGCCGGTGCCGCCGGCTGCGAGCACCGCTTCGACGGCCTGGGCATGCTGGTCGAGCAGGCCGCCGAGAGTTTCGCGCTCTGGCACGGCCAGCGGCCGGACACCGACGCGGTGTACGAGGCGCTGAGCGCCCGCGCCGACGCCCTGCTGACCGCCGACTGATGCCCTGCCGCGCCGGCTGCGGCGCCTGCTGCATCGCGCCCTCGATCAGCTCGCCGATCCCGGGCATGCCGCGGGGCAAACCCGCCGGCATGCCCTGCGTGCAGTTGGACGAGCACTTCCGCTGCCGGATCTTCGGTTCGCCCGAACGCCCCGCCGTCTGCGCCTCGCTGCGCCCGCACGACAGCATGTGCGGACGCGACCGCGGCGACGCGATGGCCTATCTGTCGCGGCTGGAACAAGATACCCGCACGCCGGCCTGAACCCGCCCCGGAGCCCCGCATGACCACCGACTTCCTGATCGCCACCTTCTTCAACCTCGGCGTCAACATCGTGCAGACCCTGGTGGCGCTGGTGGTGGCGGTGCTGGGACTTCAGTTCATCGACCGCAGGCTGCTAAAGCACATCGACATCGAGCAGGAACTGCAGAAGGGCAACCTGGCGGTGGCGATCTTCGCCTCGACCATCCTGCTGTTCGTCGCCGTGGTGACGGTGTTCGGGCTGCGCGGGTAGCCGCCGCATGATCGGCGGCGGTCGCGGCAACAGTGCGCTGGCGTGGATGGCCCTGCTGGCGTTCGGGCTGATGGGCCTGCGCGCCTGCGACCGTCCCGTGGCGCCTGAGGATGCCGGCGGCTCCGTGCTCGACTGGCGGGCGACGGTGCCCGCCGATCCCGGCGCCGACTTCGCCGCGCCGCCGGAAACCCGCCGCATCGTACTGCCCACCGGCGAGCGCCTGCACGAAGGCCAGGTGGCGCAGGCGCTGGACGCCATCGGCCACGCCCGCACCTGGTCGTCCTTCACCTGGCAGGTGCGCGACCAGCCGGTGACGACCATCGCGCCAGGCCTGGACCGTCGCCACCATTTCGCCAATGCCTACCTGGTGGGCTACGTGCCGTTTCCGGACGTCGAGGCCTGGGTACCGCTGGCGGCGCTGGCCCAGCGCAAGCGCTACGAATTCGACCACGACCAGTACCCGGGCGCCCCCGAGCTGTGGCAGACCTCGCGCGAGGCCTTCTTCCATCCGCGCGGCGACTGCGAGGACCACGCCCTGGCGCTGGCCGACTGGCTGATCGGCCTGGGCCATGACGCCCGCGTGGTGATCGGCACGATGCGCGGCGGCGGCCATGCCTGGGTGGTGCTGCTGGATGGCCCGCGCACCTACCTGCTGGAGGCCACCGACAAACGTCCGGCGCGCGCGCTGCCGCTGGCGTCCCAGCTGCCGGACTATCGGCCCGAGGCGATGTTCAACCGCGAGCACTACTGGGTGAACGAGGGCAGCACGCTCACCGCCGACTATCGCGGCGGCCACTGGCAGCCGCGGTCGCGTTTCAGCCGCGGCTGAGGCCTATTCCTCGTCGAAGCTGATGCGCACGTCCTTGACGGTGTTGCTGACCAGCACGATCGCGAAGCGCGGGTGGTAGAGGCGGCGCTTCACCAGCACGTCCTCGCCGTCGTCGCGTTCGACCCGCCAGCCCCAGGGCAGGGCCTTGTCGAGCGCGCGCCGGACCTTGCTGGAGACGCGGTTCTCGCCGTCGTTGCGCTCGATCGGGACGGTGACCTGGAAGTTCGCGCCCTTCGAATCGTTGACCGCAAGCACGATCTCGCCGTCGGACTCGGCGGCGCCGCTGAACTGCAGCCGCCACTTGTTCGAACGGTCGGACTCGGCCTGGACGCCGGCACTGGCCAGGGCCAGCAGCGGGGCGAGCAGCAGGGTCGGCAGGCGTCTGTTCATGGTCGGAATCCGTGCTGGGGCCCCGGAGTCTGCCACGGGCCGCGGCGCCCGGGTACGGCGCGCCGCGTCGTCGCGCCGGCGGTCATTCAGCGTCGAACTTCACGCGCACGGCCTGCACGGTGTTGTGCACCAGACGGACCTCGAACAGGTCCACGCCGTCGCGGCGCTTGATCAGTACGTCCTCGCCGTCGTCGCGTTCGACGTAATAGTCCTGGCCCACCGCGATGGTGAGGGCCTGGGTGACCTTGTCGGCGATCTGGTTCTCGCCGTCGGCGCGGCCGATGGCCACCACCACGTCCTGCGGCACGCCGCCATCGGGCGTGACGGCGAAGACCAGCTCGCCGTCGGATTCGGCGGCGCCGCTGAACTCCAGCCGCCACTTGTTCGACGGCACGGCGTGCGCGGCGCCCGCCACCAGGGCCAGCACCAGCACGGAGACGATACGGGTCACACGGTTCATGGCGTTTCTCCTTGGGGGGAAGGGAGGAACGCCGGCCGGCGCGGCGCCGACGCAGCGTCCGCGGCCAGTGTGGGCGGCGGAAAATTTACCCCGGATGACCCGCCGGCATGGAGATGAACGGACGCTGGCGCGCCTGCCGCTCTGCGGCCCGCTGCCGTGAGGTGCGGACGAAGATCAGCCGGACAGGTATTCGTCCTTCAGGCGCACGTAGTGTTTCGCGCTGTAGTAGAGCTGCTCGATTTCCCGGTCCGAGAGCCTGCGCACCGGCTTGGCCGGATTGCCCAGCCACAGTTCGCCGCTGTCCACGGTCTTGCCCGGCGGCACCACCGCGCCGGCGCCGACGAAGCCGTGGTCCTTCACCACCGCGCCGTCCAGCACCGTGGCGCCCATGCCGATCAGCACCGCGTTGCCGATGGTGCAGGCGTGGATGATGGCGCCGTGGCCGATGGTGACGTCGTCGCCGATCAGGGTCGGCCAGCCGCCCGGGCGCGTGAACGGACCCTCGTGGGTGACGTGCACGATGGTGCCGTCCTGCACATTGGTGCGGGCGCCGATGCGGATGTGGTTGACGTCGCCGCGCACCACGCAGCCGGGCCAGATCGAGGCGTCTTCGCCCAGGTGCACGTCGCCGATGACGCAGGCGGCGGGGTCGACGTAGGCGCGGGCGCCGAGGGTGGGGACGATGCCCCGGAAGGATCGCAGGTTCATGGCGGCATTCTAGCCGCCTTGACGCGCCGCTCCGGCGGGTTCGCCGTACACTGCGGGCATGGACGCCACCCATCCCGACCTCGACCTGCGGCCCCTGCTGGAGCAGGTCCGCGCCGCCCACCGCCGGAAGGTGCCGGACCTGGCCCAGCGCCTGGCCGACCTGGACCGCCTGGCCGAGGCCGTGCGCCGCCATCGCGACGACCTGGCCAAGGCCGTCTCGGCCGACTTCGGCCGTCGTTCGCGGCATGAAACCCTGGCCGCCGACGTGATGACCACGCTCGACGAGATCAGGTACCTGCGCCGCCACCTGCGCGGCTGGATGCGTCCGCAGCGGCGCGGCCTGAACTGGGCCTTCCTGCCCGCCCGCGGCGAGATCCGCCAGCAGCCGCTGGGCGTGGTCGGCATCGTGGCGCCCTGGAACTACCCGATCCAGCTGGCCCTGATCCCGCTGGCCGACGCCATCGCTGCCGGCAACCACGCCCTGGTCAAACCGTCCGAACACACGCCGCGCACGTCCGAGCTGCTGGCACGCCTCATCGCCGAAGTCTTCCCCTCCGACCGCGTCTGCGTGGTGCAGGGCGACGCCAGCATCGGCGCCGCCTTCAGCCGCCTGCCTTTCGACCACCTGGTGTTCACCGGCTCCACCGTGGTCGGCCGCGCGGTGATGGCCGCGGCCGCGCCCAACCTGACCCCGCTGACGCTGGAGCTGGGCGGCAAGTCGCCCGCCCTGGTCGCGCCGGGTTATCCGATCGAACACGCGGCCGACCGCATCGCCGCGGGCAAATGTTTCAACGCCGGCCAGACCTGCGTCGCGCCCGACTACGTGCTGGTGCCGCGCGCGCAGCGCGACGCCTTCGTGCGCGCCTACCTGGCCAGCGTGAAGCGACGTTACCCCACGCTCGCCGCCAACCCCGACTACACCGCCGTGGTGAACCACCGCCAGGCCGAGCGCCTGCGCGCCTGGCTCGACGACGCCCGCGAGCGCGGCGTCACCGTGATGCAGCACCGGCCCGACACCGAGCCGCCGCCGCCCGGCGTGGAAGTGATCCCGCCCACCGTGCTGCTGGATCCGCCGGACGAGGCCAAGGTGATGCAGGAGGAGATCTTCGGCCCGCTGCTGCCGGTGAAGTCCTACGACGACCACGACGCCGCCATCGCCTACATCAACGGCCGCGACCGGCCGCTGGCCTTCTATCCCTTCGACCGCGACCGGGCGCGCCTGCGGCGCACGCTCGATGCCGTGGTCGCCGGCGGCGTCTGCGTCAACGACTGCCTGATCCAGTTCGGCCAGCACGAGCTGCCGGTCGGCGGCGTCGGCCCCAGCGGCATGGGCCACTACCACGGCCATGCCGGGTTCCTGGCCTTCAGCAAGCCGATGCCGGTGCTGTACCAGTCGCGCCTGAACGGCATGAAGGTGTTCGACCCGCCCTTCGGCAAGCTGGCCGACTTCGTCGTCAAACTGCTCACCCGCTGACTTGAAGCCCGGCGGCTCGGCCGCCACCTGAAGACCATGACCACGACCAATCCCCTGCTCGCCGATACCGAGCTGCCCGCCTTCTCCGCCATCGCGCCGGAGCACGTGAACCCCGCCATCGACGCCGTGCTGGCGGGTTTCCGCGCCGAAGTCGAGCGCCTAACCGCCGACGACGGCGCCCGCGATTTCGCCACCCTGATGGCGCCGCTGGAGCGCTGGGAAGAGAAGCTGGGCCGGACTTTCGCCCCGGTGTCGCACCTGCACGGCGTGAAGGATTCGCCGGAGCTTCGCGAAGCCTATTCCGCGGCGCTCGAGAAGCTGACCGAACACGGTACCGAACTGGGCCAGAACCGCGCGCTCTACGCGGCGGTGAAGGCGCTGGCGGAGGCCCCCGGCTTCGCCGCGCTCGACCGCAGCCGCCGCACCGTCGTCGAGGACAGCCTGCGCGGCTTCCGGCTCTCGGGCGTGGCGCTGGAGGAGCCGGCGCGTTCGCGCTTCAAGGCCATCCAGAACGAGTTGAGCAAGGTCGAGACCGAATTCGAGGAAGCGGTGCTCGACGCCACCGACGCCTGGACCCGTCCGGTGGCCGAGGCCGAGCTGGCCGGCCTGCCCGAATCGGCGCGCGCGATGCTGCGCACGATGGCGCAGGACAAGAAGGTCGACGGCCACCTGGCCACGCTCAAGGGCCCGGTGGTGCAGGCCATCCTGACCTTCGCCGACAACCGCGCCCTGCGCGAAGAGG
>CAMLKR010000020.1 GCA_946480565.1 uncultured Arenimonas sp.
GTCCGGCCTGCCGGCGCCGGGCGACGGCACCCTGGCGCCGGGCGCGCGCCTGGGCCGCTACCGGATCGAGGCCCTGCTGGGCCGCGGCGGCATGGGCGAGGTCTACCGCGCGGAGCAGCTCGAGCCGGTGCACCGCACGGTCGCCCTGAAGCTGCTGAACCTGCGCCGGCTCGACGCCCGGCACCTGGCCTATTTCGAGGTCGAGCGCCAGCTGCTGGCGCAGATGAAGCACCCCGCGATCGCCCAGGTCTTCGACGCCGGCGCCACGCCCGAAGGCCATCCCTATTTCGCGATGGAGTATATCGAGGGCAGTGCGCTCACCAGCTTCTGCGAGAGCCGCGCGCTGCCGCTGCGCGGGCGGCTGGAGCTGTTCATCCGCGTCTGCGAGGGCGTGCAGCACGCCCACCAGAAGGGCGTGATCCACCGCGACCTCAAGCCCGGCAACATCCTGGTGGCGGAGGTGGACGGTCGGCCGCTGCCCAAGATCATCGACTTCGGCATCGCCACCGCCGCGCGGCGTTCGCTGGCGGCGGACGCGCCGGCCGGGGAGCTCGAGCGCGCCGGCACGCCCGACTACATGAGCCCGGAACAGGCCGGCCTGGAGCCCGGTGCCGAGGTCGACACCCGCAGCGACGTCTATTCGCTGGGCGTGCTGCTGTATGAACTGCTCGCGGGCCGCCGGCCGGGCGTGGGCGCGGACACCGGCAGGGCCCAGCACACCGCCAGCACCACGATGCGCCCCCCGTCCGAGCAGATCGAGACCCTGGCGCCCGGCAACGTGGACGCCCGGGCCCGACAGCTCGGCCTGAGCAGGCCGCGGCTGCGGCGCCTGCTGCGCGGCGAACTGGACTGGGCCGTGCTCAAGGCCATGCGCCGCGACCGCGCCGAGCGCTATGAGTCCGCGGCCGCCCTGGCCGAGGACCTGCGGCGTTTCCTCGACGACCGCCCGCTGGACGCGGTGCCGCCGAGCCGGCGTTATGCGCTGGGCAAATACCTGCGCCGCCACCGGGTCGGGTTCGCGGCCGGCGTGGCGGTGGGACTGGCCGTGCTGGCCGGACTCGGCCTGTCGCTCTATGGCCTGCACCAGGCGAACCAGCAGCGCGAGATCGCCGAGACCCGCCGTGCCGAACTCGAGCGCGTGGCCGCCTTCCAGCAGTCCATGCTCGAAGGCATCGACATCGAGGCGATGGGCGTGGGCCTGTCCGCCGGGCTGCGCGAGCAGGTGGCCAAGGCCGCCCCGGACACGCTGCCGCTGCTGGAACAGGCCCTGGCCAGCGCCAGTCCGCCGGACCTGGCGCGCGGGCTGGTCAACCGCGACATCCTGGCCGGCGCCCTGGCGGCGATCGACCGCGACTTCGCCGACCAGCCGGCGCTGGCCGCCGACCTGCGCCGGGCGGTGGGCAAGGTGCAGCTGGCCCTGGGCCTGCCGGGCGAGGCCGCCGGGCAGTTCGCCCGGGTGGCGGACTACCTGGCCCGGACCCGCGGCGAATCCGATCCGGAGACGCTGAAGGCGCGCAATCTGCAGACCGAAGCCATGGCCCGTTCGGGATCGCCGCAGGACGCGCTGGCCCAGGTCGAGAAGAGCCTCGCGAACGCCGCCGGCCTGCCCGAGGGCGACGCCATCCGCCTCGATGCCGAAAGGCAGCAGGCCGCGCTGGTGTTCAGCCTGGGCGATCGGCCGCGGGCGCGGGAGATGCAGCAGGCGCTCTACGAGCGCGAGAAAGCCCGCCGCGCGCCCGACGATCCGGAGCTGCTGGCCCTGCAGGACGACCTGGGCCTGAGCATGGGCCGCATGGGCGACATCGAGGAAGCCCGCGCCATCTTCGAAGCCCTTTACGCGCAGCGGCTGCGCACGCTGGGGCCGGAGCACGAAACCACGCTCGGCACCATGGGGCGCCTGGCGGTGATGCGGGCGATGGACGGCGACGCCGAAGAAGCGGTGCCGCTGCAGCGGCAGCGCGCCGAGATCAGCGCCCGCAAACTCGGCGCCGAACATCCCTTCACCCTGGCCGAGCGCGGCAACCTCGGCAACATGCTGCTCGACCTGCGCCGGTACGACGAGGCCGAGGCGCTGATGCGCTCGGTGCTGGAGGCGCGCCAGCGCCTGCTGGGCGCCGATGCGCCGGTGACGCTGCGCTCCAAGCTCAACCTGGCCTCGCTGCTGGCGAGGCGGCACCGTTTCGACGAGTCGCTGCCGATGGAAGCCGAGCTGCTGGCCGCGCGCCGGCGCATCCTCGGGCCACGGCACCCGGACACCGTGTTCCTGGAGGTCAACCACGCCAGTTCCCTGCATCGCGCCGGCCGCCCACCGGCCGAGGTGCAGGCGCAGCTGGACCTGGCCCGGCCGCTGGCGCTCGAAGTGCTGGGCGACAAACATCCGCAGGTGCATACCGCCAACATGGTCCAGGCCCTGACCTGGCTGCGCGCCGGCCGCCATGCCGAGGCCATCGTCCAGCTGCGCGCCCTGCGCGAGGAATCCCAGGCCCGTCGCGAACCCGGCGAGCCGCCGAACGCGCGCATCGGCTGGGCCCTGGCGACAGCGCTGGAACGCAGCGGCCGGGCGGACGAGGCGGCGGCCATCCTGGCCAGCGACGTGCAGTGGCTCTGGGACCTTCCGGCCGACCAGCGCAGCCCCGAGGATCAGGACGCGATCGACATCCTCACCGAAGAGCGCAAACGCCTCGCCGGCGCGCCCTGACCCCGGGGAGACATCGTCGGAAAGCGATCACCGCGGTGCGGGCGTTTCCGGATTGATCTCGGGATCGGTCACGGCCTGGCGCGCCAGCCGCGCCTCGCGCCGGGCGATGTAGACGTTCGACCCGAACACGATCGCGGCCCCCAGCACCGTCCAGCGGTCCAGCGCCTCGCCGAACAGGAACCAGCCGAACACCGCCACCACGATGATCTGCAGGAAGCTGATCGGCGTCAGCATCGAGGCGTCGCCCAGCTTCAAGGCCCGGGTCCAGCACATGTGCGCGGTGGTGCCCAGGAAACCCGCCAGCACGATCCACAGCCAGGTGACGCCGACCGGCGTTTCCCAGTAGAACAGCGCCGGCACCAGCGACATCGGCACCCACAGCATGGTTGTGTACAGCACGATCGCGTCGGGGTGTTCGGTGCGCGAGAGGAACTTGATGCTGATCGCCACGCTGGCGCTGGCCACCGCCGCCAGCAGCGCCACCAGGCTGCCGGCGGTGAAGGCGTCGCTGCCGGGCCGCACGATCACCAGAACGCCCAGGAAGCCGACGATCACCGCGGTCCAGCGCCGTGCGCGCACGATCTCGCCCAGCACCAGCACGGCGCCGATGGTGACGAACAGCGGCGTCGAATACGACAGCGCGATCGCCTGCGCCAGCGGCAGGTGCACGATCGCCCAGAAACCGGCCAGCATGGATACGATGCCGATCAGGCAGCGCAGAAGGTAGAAGGGCAGCTTGTTGGTGCGCAGGATGCCGGGGCCGTGCCGGAACAGCATCGGCAGGATGAACACGAAGCCGAAGAAGTTGCGGAAGAAGGCGATCTCGAACGGATGCAGCTGCTCCGAGGCCAGACGGATGCAGACCGCCATGCAGCCGAACAGCACGGTGCTGGCGGTCATCAGCGCGACCGCGCGGCGGACGGTGGCGGCGCGTCCTTCGGCGGCGGTGGCTGCGTTCAAGCCGCGCCGTCGAAGCTTGCGCCGATGATGCGCGGTTCCGGCTCCAGCGCCACGCCGAAGCGCTCCCGCACCGAGGCAGCGATGCGCCGCGCCAGGTCCAGCAGCTGGGCGCCGGTGGCGTGGCCGTGGTTGACCAGGACCAGGGCGTGCTGGGGCGCCACGCCGGCGTCGCCTTCGCGGAAGCCCTTCCAGCCGGCCGCCTCGATCAGCCAGCCGGCCGAAAGTTTGTGTTGCCCGTCGCCGCCAGGGAACACCGGCAGGGTGGGGAACCGCGCCTTCATCGCGTCGGCGACATCGGTGGTGACGATCGGATTCTTGAAGAAGCTGCCGGCGTTTCCCAGCAGGGCCGGGTTGGGCAGCTTGCGGGTCCGGATGCGGCTGATCGCCTCGGCCACGTGCACGGCGCGCGGCGCGTCCACGCCCATCGCCGCCAGCTCCTCCTTCACGCCGGCGTAGTCCAGCCGCAGTTCGCGCCGGCGCGGCAGGCGCAGCTCGATGGCCGTCACCACCCAGCGCTCGGGCTCGCGCTTGAACAGGCTGTCGCGGTAGCCGAAGCCGCAGTCGGCCGCGGCGAGGCGCTTGACCTGGCCGGTGTCGCGCTGGAAGGCCTCGACCGTCTCGATGAACTCGCCGACCTCGACGCCGTAGGCGCCGATGTTCTGGATCGGCGCGGCGCCGACCGTGCCCGGGATCAGGGCCATGTTCTCCAGGCCGCAGAGTCCGCGCGCCAGGGTCCAGCCGACCAGGTCGTTCCAGTTCATGCCGGCCTCGGCGCGCACCAGGGCGCTGTCGCCGTCGTCCTGGACGATGCGCACGCCGGCCAACGTCAGGCAGATCGCCACGCCGGGGAAATCGGCCGCGAACAGCAGGTTGCTGCCCTCGCCCAGCACCAGCACCGGGCCCTCGCGCAGCATCGCGAATTCGAACAGCTCGGCCAGCGCGTCCGCGCGCGACACGTCGGCCATCATCGCGGCGCGGGCGGCGACCCGGAAGGTGTTGCGGCCGGCGAGGGAGACGTTCTCCGCCAGCTGGTAGCCGCTCATGCCGGGCCGCCCTCGCGCAGGCGACGGATGGCGTCCACGCAGTCGCCGACCAGGCCGGGGCCGCGATAGACCAGGCCGGTGTAGAACTGCACCAGCCTGGCGCCGGCGGTGATCTTGCCGGCCGCGTCCGCGCCGCGGGTGATGCCGCCCACGCCGATCATCGGGATGCCGGCGTCCAGGCGTGCGCGCATGCGCCGCAGCACCGCGGTCGACTTGCCGTACAGCGGGGCGCCGGACAGGCCGCCGGCCTCGCCGGCCAGGCGATGGTTCTCGACCGGCAGGCGATCGGTGGTGGTGTTGGTGGCGATCACGCCGTCCACCTGCAGGTCGCCGAGCACGCGCGCGCAGGCTTCGATGTCCTCGTCCGACAGGTCCGGCGCGATCTTCACCAGCATCGGCACCCGCTTGCCGTGCTGCGCGCCGAGCCTTTCCTGCGCCTCGCGCAGCGTGCCCACCAGCTGGCGCAGCGCCTGTTCCTCCTGCAGCTCGCGCAGGCCGGCGGTGTTGGGCGAGGAGATGTTGACCGTGATGTAGTCGGCCAGCGCGTAAACACGTTCGAGGCAGTAGAGGTAGTCGTCCGCCGCGTCCTCGTTCGGCGTGTCCTTGTTCTTGCCGATGTTGATGCCGAGCAGGCCGTGCCGGCGCCGCGCCTTCGAGACGTTGCGCACCAGCGCGTCCACGCCCTGGTTGTTGAAGCCCAGGCGGTTGATGACCGCCTCGTGCTCGGGCAGCCGGAACATGCGCGGTTTCGGGTTGCCTTCCTGCGGCCGCGGCGTGGTGGTGCCGACCTCGACGAAGCCGAAGCCCAGCGCCAGCAGCGCGTCCACGTGCTCGCCGTTCTTGTCCAGGCCGGCGGCGCAGCCGACCGGGTTCGGGAACTCCAGCCCGAGCGCCTTGGTCGGCAGCGGACGCGGCCGGCCCGCCAGCAGCGGGTTGAGCCCGCTGCGGTAGGCCGCTTCCAGCGCCTTCAGGCCCAGGCCATGGGCTTTTTCGGCATCGAGATGGAAGAGGAAGGGACGCGCTAGTGAATACATGGGCCCTCGGCTCAGAGGTTGCCGCTGAGGCCGAGGAAGCCCAGGAGCACCGCCAGGCCGCCGAAGAACAGGATCACCGCCAGGATCGTCAGCACGCTGATCACGATCATGGTCCAGCCCAGCACCAGGCCGGCGATGGCGAAGCCGTCACCGTCGAGGGCGCCGGCGCTGCGGCGGATCTCGGCGCGGGCCATGTGGCCCATCACCACCGCGGCGATGCTGCCCAGCCAGGGCAGCAGGGTCCAGCCCAGCAGGCCGGCGACCAGGCTGAAGACGGCCAGGTTGCTGGTCGGGCGGCCCGGGTTGGCGGGCGCGGCCGGCGGCGCGGGAGCCGGCGCCGGTTCGGAGGCGGGGGCGGGCGGCGGCAGGTTCTGCGGGTCCATGGCGATTCCTCAGAGGTCGAACTTGATGCCCTGGGCCAGCGGCAGCGCGTCGGAGTAGTTGATGGTGTTGGTCTGGCGGCGCATGTAGACCTTCCACGCGTCCGAGCCGGACTCGCGGCCACCGCCGGTTTCCTTCTCGCCGCCGAAGGCGCCGCCGATCTCGGCGCCGGAGGTGCCGATGTTGACGTTGGCGATGCCGCAGTCGGAACCCGAAGCGGCCAGGAAGGCTTCGGCCGCCTTGAGGTTGGTGGTGAAGATCGCCGACGACAGGCCCTGCGGCACGTCGTTCTGCATCTCGATCGCCTCGTCCAGGGTCTTGTACTTCATCACGTACAGGATCGGCGCGAAGGTCTCGTGCTGGACGATTTCATCGCTGTTCTTCAGGCCGGTGACGATGGTGGGCAGCACGAAGTTGCCGGGGCGGTCGATGCGCGCGCCGCCGGTCTCGACCTTGCCGCCGCTGGCCTTGGCCTTGGCGATCGCGTCGAGGTAGGCGTCCACGCCGTCGCTGCTGTTGAGCGGGCCCATCAGGTTGGCCGGGTCGGTCGGGTCGCCGATCTTCTTCTCCACCTGCTTGTAGGCCGCGACCAGCTTGGCCAGCACGTCGTCGTAGATCGATTCGTGGATGAAGCAGCGACGCGTGGTGGTGCAGCGCTGGCCGGCGGTGCCGACGGCGCCGAAGGCGATCGCCGGGATGGCGAGCTTAAGGTCGGCCGTGGGGTCGACGATGATGGCGTTGTTGCCGCCCAGTTCGAGCAGCGAACGTCCCATCCGGCGCGCGACGCGCTCGCCGACCATGCGGCCGACCTTGGTCGAGCCGGTGAAGCTGATCAGCGGGATGCGCTTGTCGTCCACGAAGCTCTGCGCCAGCTCGGTGCCGCCGTCGTTGAACAGGAAGAAGATGTCCGGGAAGCCGCCGGCCTTCAGCGCCTCGTTGCAGATCTTCATCGAGGCGATCGCCGAGAGCGGGGTCTTGGGCGAGGGCTTCCAGATGCAGATGTCGCCGCAGACGCCGGCCAGGAACGAGTTCCATGCCCAGACCGCGACCGGGAAGTTGAAGGCGCTGATGATGCCGACGATGCCCAGCGGCTGGTACTGCTCGTACATGCGGTGGCCCGGGCGCTCGGAGTGCATGGTCAGGCCGTAGAGCTGGCGCGACAGGCCGACGGCGAATTCGCCGATGTCGATCATCTCCTGCACCTCGCCGTCGCCTTCGGGCTTGGACTTGCCCATCTCCAGCGCGACCAGCGAACCGAGCGCGTCCTTGTGCTTGCGCAGCGCGTCGGCGCACAGGCGGATGGCTTCGCCGCGCTTGGGCGCCGGGGTGGTGCGCCAGACCTTGAAGGCGGCCTGGGCGCGCTCGAGGATCAGGTCGTAGTCGGCCTGCGAGGACGCGTAGACCTTGCCCAGCACCTCGCCATTGCTCGGGTTGACCGGTTCGATGACGCCGGCGTCGCGGGTCTTGGACCACTCGCCGTGGCCGAGATAGGTGCCGGATTCCTGGCCGGTCAGGCCAAGCGCGGAGAGGACGGGATGGGACATGGAAGGCTCCGAACGGGTGGCCGCAAGCGGCCGAAAGAAGAATGGCGGCCCCGATACGATTCGAACGTACGACCTTCCCCTTAGGAGGGGGACGCTCTATCCAGCTGAGCTACGGGGCCAGGCCGGCGGATTATCGCAGAAACCCCCGGCCCCGGCCCCTACCAGGCCCGGAGCAGGGACCGCAGGGCGTCCTCGTCCGGGGCCAGCGGCTCCGCCGCGCAAGGGCGCTCGAGCATCCTCGCCAGCGCGGGGGGCACCGGCACGGGCGCGCCGACCAGCGGCTCCACCACCTCCGGGAACTTGGCCGGATGGGCGGTGGCGACCACGCACCAGTCACCGGTTTCGCCGCGGGCGCGCAGCCGCGCCAGCACCTGGGCCGCGGTCGCGGTGTGCGGGCAGATCACGTCGCCGGTCGCGGCCAGCGCGGCGCGGACGGTTGCCTCGATCGCCGGGTCGGCCACCGATTCGGCGCGCAGGGCGCCGCGCAGTCCGGCTTCATCCGGGAACAGCCAGTCCAGCCGTTCGAAGTTGCTGGGTGCTCCGACGTCCATGGCGTTGGCGAGGGTCGGAAGACTGGGTCGCGGCCGGTATTCGCCGCCGGCGAAGAACTCCGGCAGCACCTGGTTGGCATTGCACGCCAGCACGATGCCGGCCACCGGCAGGCCAATCTGGCGCACGAGCACGCAGGCCAGGGCATTGCCGAGGTTGCCGGTGGGCACCACGAAACCCAGGGGGCGGCCCTGCGCACGCCAGTGCGCCAGGCTGGCCTGGGCGTAATAGGCCATCTGCGGCAGCAGGCGGCCCAGGCTGATGCTGTTGGCCGAACTCAGCGGCACGTCGGCCCGCAGCGTCGCGTCGGCGAGCGTGCATTTCGCCAGCCGCTGGCAGTCGTCGAAACTGCCCGCGACACGCAGCGCGCGCACGTTGTCGCCGAAACTCCCCAGCTGGTGCGCCTGGCGCGGCGATACCCGGCCGTCGGGATAGAGCACCAGCACGCGGAAGCCCGCGCGGCGGTGGAAGGCCGCGGCCACCGCCGCGCCGGTGTCGCCCGAGGTGGCGACCACGATGGTCAGGGGTCGCGGCCCGGCCGGCAGCGCCGAGAGGCCGGCCGCCAGGAAGCCGGCGCCGTAGTCCTTGAAGGCCGCGGTCGGGCCATGGAACAGCTCGAGGAGGAAGTCGCGCCCGCTGCCGAAGGGCCGCAGCGGCGGTTCCACCGCGAAGGCCTCGCGGCAGATGGCCGGCAGCCGGTCCGCGAGAGGGTCGCCGGCGAAAAAATCCCGCAGCAGGCGTTCGGCGATCTGCGGCAGGCGATCCAGGCCGTCGAAATCCCCCGGCCCAAGCCGGGGCAGCGCGTCGGGCATGTACAGGCCGCCGTCCGGCGCCAGGCCGGCGGCCATCGCCTCGCTGGCGCCCACCGGCGGCGCCCGCCCGCGCGTGCTGACCATCTTCATTCGATCACCCGCGCGGCCGGGCCGGCGACCGGCGAAAGATGCACGTCGCTGCCCAGGCCGGCGTCCGCGAACGCGGCCGCCATCGCGCCGCCGGCGATTTCCGCGGCCTCGGGCCCTTCGAACCAAGCGAACACGCTGGGCCCGGCGCCGGAGATGCTGGCGCCCATCGCGCCGGCTTCCAGCGCCGCCTGCTTGACGGCCGCGAAGCCCGGGATCAGGCGCGCGCGCCGCGGCTCGACCAGGGTGTCGCGCAGCCCGTCGCGAACCAGGCCGGCGTCGCCGCGTTCGCAGCCGAGCAGCAGCTGGGCCAGCGACGCGCTCTGCGCGACGAATTCGTGCAGCGCGTAGTGGCCCGACAGCGCCGCGCGCGCCTCGCGGGTTTCCAGCACGAAGTGCGGATGCACCACCACGCAGGTCCAGTGCGCGGGCACCGGCACCGCGATCAGACGATCTGCGGTAGTCAGGGCCAGTCCGCCAGTCAGCATCGGCCCGACGTTGTCGCCGTGGCGGCCGCCGCTGGCCACGGCTTCGCCGGTCAGCGCATACGCGTACAGCGCCTCATTCGACAGCGGTGTTTCCAGCAGCGCGTTGGCGGCGACCAGGGCGGCCACGCAGGACGCGGCCGAACCGCCCAGGCCCGATCCCAGCGGGATGCCCTTGTCCAGTTCGAGCGCGAAACCGAAGTCCAGGCCGAGGCCTTCGCGCAGCGCGAGCAGGGCCGCGCCGGCGGTGTTCTTCGGCGCGTCCATCGGAAGCCCGTCGACGACGCCGCGGATGGCGTCGATGCGCACGATGGGGGCGGCGATGCGCCGCACCGTGGCCTGGTCGCCGGGTCCCGCCAGGCTGTGGCCCAGGATGTCGAAGCCGACGCCGACGTTGCCGACCGACGCAGGCGCGAAGGCGCGGGCGATGTCGCGGCTCACAGGCGCGCCCCGAGCGCGGCCGCCAGCCGCAGCAGGTCGGAGAACACGCCGGCGGCGGTGACCTCGGGTCCCGCGCCCGGGCCCTGAACGATCAGCGGATTGTCGCGGTAACGCCGGGTGGTGAACTGCACGATGTTGTCCGTCAGGCGGAGGTGGGCGAAGGCATGGTCGGCGGGCAGCGCCACCAGGGCGACCCGCGCCCCGCCATCCTGCCCGAGCCGCGCGACGTAACGAAGCACCTGGCCGCGCGCCCGGGCCTGTTCGAAGCGCGCCGACATCGGCGCGTCGAGCTGTTCCAGCGCCGCCAGGAAGTCCTCGCGCGGGCCGCCGCGCATCGCCTCCGGCACCAGGCTTTCAACCTGCACCTCGTCCAGCGACAGCGCGCGGCCTGCCTCGCGCGCCAGGATCACCAGTTTGCGGGCGACGTCGGTGCCCGACAGGTCGTCGCGCGGGTCGGGTTCGGTGTAGCCCAGCGCCAGCGCCTCGCGCACCAGGGCCGAGAACGGCTGGCGGCCGTCGTAGCGGTTGAACAGCCAGGCCAGGGTGCCCGACAGAATGCCTTCCACCGCGACCAGTTCGTCGCCGGTGTCGAGCAGGTCGCGCAGGGTCTGGATCACCGGCAGGCCGGCGCCGACGGTGGCCTCGTACCGCAGGCGGGCGCCGCCGGCCAGCCGCGCCGATTCGATCGCCTGCCGTCGCGGCCAGTCGCCGGCGACGGCGTGTTTGTTCGGGGTGATCACGTGGATGCCGGCCGCCAGCCAGCCGGCGTAGCGGTCGGCGACCGCGTCGCTGGCGCTGCAGTCCACGATCACCGCATGCGGCAGGTGGGCGCCGAGCAGGTGCGGCGCCAGCGCGTCGAGATCGCCGGGGGTGGCGGCCTCCAGATGGGCGCGCCAGTCGCCCTGGGCGCCGTGTTCGCCCAGCCACACCCTTCGGCTGTCGGCCAGCGCGCGCAGCCGCAGGTCCAGGCCGGCGTCCCGGCGCAGCCGCGGCAGCGCGGCCTGCAGCTGGTCGAGCAGGGCGGCGCCGACCTTGCCCGGGCCGATCACCGCCAGCGCCACCGTCTGCGCCGACAGCCAGAACGCGGCGTGCGCGGCGCGCAGGGCGCGGGTGGCGTCCTCCGAAGCGACGGCGACCGAGATGTTGCGTTCGGACGCGCCCTGGGCGATGGCGCGCACGTTCACCCGCGCCCGCGCCAGCGCGCCGAACAGGCGCGCCGCCACGCCGGGTTTGCCGGCCATGCCGTCGCCCACCGCGGCCAGCACGCTGATGCCGTCGACCTGCTGCACGCCCTGCACCTGGCCGGCGCCGATCTCGCGCTCGAAGGCCCGGGCCAGGGCGGCGCCGGCGGTGGCCGACTCGACATCGCGGACGACGCAGCAGATCGAATGTTCAGACGAGCCCTGCGAGATCATCACCACCGAGATGCGCGCCGCGTGCAGGGCCGCGAACACGCGTTCGGCGGTGCCCGGCACGCCGATCAGGCCGGCGCCCTCCAGACTGACCAGGGACAGTCCGGAATTCAGCGTCAGGCCTTTCACCGGTCCGCCGCCGCCGCCCGCGGCGTCGATGCGGGTGCCCGGGTGTTCCGGGCGGAAGCTGTTGCGGATCAGCACGGGCAGGCCCCGGGCGATCGCCGGGGTCATGGTCTGCGGGTGGATCACCTTGGCGCCGAAATAGGCCAGCTCGCAGGCCTCGCGGTAGCTCAGGGCGGGCAGCGACACCGCTTCCGGCACCAGGCGCGGATCGGCCGAGAGCACGCCGTCCACGTCGGTCCAGATGTGCAGTTCATCGGCGTCGAAAAGGGCGGCGAAGATGGCGCCGGAATAGTCGCTGCCGTTGCGGCCCAGCACGGTCGGCAGGCCGTCCTCGCCCGCCGCGACGAAGCCCGTGGCGACCACCCGCGCCTGCGGATGCTCCGACCGCCACCACGCGAGCTTCGCCGCCGACCGGGTCCAGTCCACCGCCACGCCGAGTTCGCCCGGGCGCACCACCAGCACCTCGCGCGCGTCGAGCAGCGCGTGCTCGGCGCCGCGCGTTGCCAGGTGCGACTGCAGCAGACGCGCACTCCAGACTTCGCCCAGGCCCTGGATGCGTTCGGATGCCGCCTGGCCCGGCCTGCCGAGCACGGCCACCGCCTGCAGCAGGCCGGCCAGCTCGTCGAAGGCCGCCTGCAGCCAGGCCTGCAGCGAGTCGCCAAGTTCGCGGTCGCCGACCAGGTCGCGGGCGGTGTCGGCATGGCGCTGGTGCAGTGCCTGCCAGGCCGGCCGCCAGTCGCGGCCGAGGGCCGCCGATTCGGTCAGCGCGATCAGGGCGTTGGTGACGCCCTGCATGGCGGAAACGACGGCTACCTGGCCCGGCTCGTCCGCGGCCAGCAGCAGGCCGGCGACGTGGCGGATGCGGCCGGCGTCGGCCAGCGAACTGCCGCCGAACTTGTGCGCACGGGTGCGCAGGCCGGCGGCAGGCGAGGGTCGGGCTTCGGACAGGGACGCGTTCATGCAACCTCCGGAGGAGGCCGCGCAGGTCGTCAGGGGAGGGGTGTCGCCGTGGTCCCGCCCTCTGTCGAGGTGCGGGGCCGTGAGTGGAAAGACTTATCCAGGCAGGACCGACCGCACCACCGCGAGGGTAGTGGAGGTGGTAATGGTCGTGGTGGTGGACGGCCGGGACATGGCCCGACTGTGCTGGCGCCGCGGCGGGGCTGTCAAGCGCCGGCCACCGGCTCGGTCCAGCCGGCGCCGTCGGTCACGACCCGGAACCGGTGCGCGCCGTAGTAGAAGGTCAGCCGGTAGCGGCCGGTGTCGGCGCCGGTGCCCCGTTCGCAGAGGCTGCGGATCCGGCCCGCGCGCATCAGTTCGCGGAAGCGCGCCGGCTCCAGCCCGAGTCCGGCCGCGACCAGTCCGGCATCGATCTCGATGCCGTCGGTGCCGGCATCGGCAGTCAGTGGCGTACAGCCGCGCAGTTCGGACATCGGCATCTCCGGGCGGGTCTCCAGCGTGCCGGCGCGGACCGGTGTCCGCCTTGACCTGGGTCAGCCCGCGGCAGGGTGCGCGCGGCTAAGGTAGGGCTATGGAACCGCTTCTTTCCCTCGATGCCGCCGCGCTGGCGCGACTGGTCGACCGCTTCTATGCCAAGGTCCGCCGCGACCCCGGCCTGGGGCCGGTGTTCAATGCCGCGGTGCATGACTGGGACGAACACCAGCAGCGCCTGGTGGCCTTCTGGGCCTCGGTGGCCCTGCGTGCCGGCAGCTACCGCGGCAATCCGATGGCCGTGCACCGCGCGCTGGCCGGCGTGGATGCCGGACATTTCGGGACCTGGCTGGCGCTGTGGCGCGAAACCGCGCACGAGCTGCTGGAACCCGCGGCCGCCGCCACCCTGGTCGGGCATGCCGAGCGCATCGGCGCCAGCCTGCGGCTGGGCATGGGCCTGGGCGACGGCCGCGCCCGCCCGCTGGGGCTGCCGCTCCGGGATGCGCCGGACTGAACCGGCGCCGGAAAAAAAAGGCCGGACACGGGGTCCGGCCTTTCTGGAATCGTGGTGGAGAGGATGGGGATCGAACCCACGACCTCGTCATTGCGAACGACGCGCTCTCCCAGCTGAGCTACCCCCCCACGGAAGGTCCGCGAATTATAGAGAGGCCGACGGGCTATGGCTAGCCGTCCGCTTCAGTTCGCCGGAATCAGCGGCGAAAGCGCCGGTTCCAGCAGTTCGCGGCGCCAGCCGTTCACGGCCTCGGGCCAGCCGCGGCCCTCGAGCAGGGCCTCGAGATGCTTGCGGGCGCAGAGCAGGCCCTCGGGCAGGCCATGGGCCTGGGCCACGGCGATCACGGCCTCCTGCATGGCCTTCAGGGTCTGCTTGTCGTAGGCCTCGGGCCTGAGCAGGGGCAGGGCCAGTTCGTCCTCGGCCAGCGGTGCGCTCAACCGTTCCCAGAGGTCGCCGCGGGCCTTGCGCGGGGCCTTCGGATGGCGGTCGAGCAGGGCGTTGAACTCGGCGGGATCCCGCGGCGGACGGCGGGCCAGGGCCACGGCCAGCTCGTTGTCGATGATCCAGCTCTTGGGCTTGTCGCTGCGGCGGGCCTCGACGTCGCGCCAGCGCAGCAGGCGGCACAGGCGCGCTTGGCCCTCGGCGTCGAGCGACTGCGCGCTGCGCACGCCCAGGTGCGGCCAGGGTTCGTCACCGTCGTTGGCGGCGTTGCGCAGGGCGCGCTCGGCGTCGGCCTGGCGCCAGCCGTGGCGGCCGAGCTCGGTCAGCTTCGCGTCGAGCAGTTCGTGCACCGCGTGCAGGTGGCGCACGTCGTCGGCGGCGTATTCACGCTGGGACTCGCTGAGCGGCCGGCGCAGCCAGTCGGAGCGGGTCTCGCCCTTGGCCAGCTGCACGCCGGTGACCTGCTCGACCAGCTTCTGGTAACCCAGGCCGGCGCCGAGGCCGGTCAGCGCGGCCGCCACCTGGGTATCGAACAGCGGCGCCGGCAGGGCGCCGCAGCCGCGCTGCAGGGCCTGCAGGTCCTCGCTGGCGCTGTGCATCAGCTTGGTGACGGCCGGGTCGGTCAGCAGCGGACGCAGGGCGGCATCCATGCCCGGGACCAGCGGGTCCACCAGCAGGATGTCGCCCGGGACCGCCAGCTGCACCAGGGCCAGCTGCGGATAGAACGTGCGTTCGCGGATGAACTCGGTGTCCAGGGCCACCAGCGGCTGGCCGGACCATCGGGCCAGGCGTTCGGACAGGGTCTGCGGGGAATCGATCCAGGTGCTCAAGTGGGGCGTCGCGGTTGCCAGGAGCCGGCACCTTAGCCTAAGTTCGGGGCGCCCAGGTCGATCCGACGCCACGGGCGAGCCTCTTCACCGTATGACCCAGCCCCTGCGAAATCGGTTGCCCGGCCTGCTGCTCGCCGGTGTCCTGGTCTCGGCCTGCGGGGCATCGCCGCCGGCCGAGCCGGAAACGGCGCCGGCCGTGCAGACGGTGGACCCGGCCGAGCTCGAGGCCGCCATCGCGTCCGAGGAAGCGCAGGCCGACCAGCCGACCGAGAGCCCCGACTGGCAGCCGCAGATCGAACCGGTGCCCCCGGATGGATTGCGTGCGGCCCTGCGCCGCGCGACCGCCGCGCACGAGGCCGGGCGCCTGCTGCGCCGCGGGCCGGCGGCCGACGGCGATCCGGTGCCGACGGCCAACGACGATGCCGCCGACGACACCACCGGTAACGCCGGCCAGGTCTCCGAGGCGGGCGCGCTCGAGACCTACCTCGGCATCCTCGCCACCGATCCCGAGCACGTCGAGGCCAATGCCGGCGTGGACGCGATCGCGGTCGAACTGATGGCGCGCGGCCGAGACGCACTGGCGCAGGGCCGGGTCGGCGACGGCCGGTTCTTCGAGCGCGTGCTGGCGCGCGCCCGGCCCCGGCACGCCGGCCTGGCGTCCTACCGCGAGGCGGTCGAGGCCGCGCTGCGCGCGCAGTCGCTGGTGCGCAAGGGCGACATCCGCGCCCGCGCGGGCCGCATCTTCAAGCCCGAGGGGCAGGGCGCCGTCGCGGCCTACCGCGAGGCGCTGAAGGCCTATCCGGATTTCCTGCCCGCACGCGACGGCCTGGTGCGGCTGCAGGCCGACCGCCTCAACCGCGCCCTGGCGGCGGCGCAGGCCGGCGAATACGTCGAATCCGAGCGCCTGCAGGCCGAGGCGCTGCGGGTGCTCCCGGATTCGCCCGCGGCCCAGGACATGGCCGCGCGCATCGTCGAACTGCGCCAGGCGCGCACCGACCAGCTGCTGGCCCAGGGCGACGCCGCGGTGGACGCGCTCGACCTCGAACTCGCCGCGCGCCGCCTGGCTGAAGCCGAGCGCGTGTCGGTGCAGGCGCGCGGCCTGGACGCGCTGAGCGAGCGCATCGAGCTGGCGCGCCACTACGGCCGGTTCCGCCCCGGCCAGGTCTTCAGCGAACCGCTGGCCTCCGGCGGCGAAGGCCCGGAGATGGTGGTGCTGGCCCACGGCGAGTTCCGGATGGGATCGCCCGAGGACGAGCCGGCGCGCAGCGACAACGAAGGCCCGCAGCACGCCGTGGAGTTCACCCGCGGTTTCGCCATCGCCCGCGCCGAGACCACGGTCGGCGAATTCGGCCGATTCGTGGCCGCCACCAAGTACCGCAGCCTGGCGACCCGGCGTGGCCGCTCCACCGTCTACGACGAACGCGGCGGCGCGATGAGCGAACACGCGGGCGTGGACTGGCGCCGCGACCACGCCGGCCGCCCGGCCGCCGCCGACCTGCCGGTGGTGCACGTCGCCTTCGAGGATGCCGAGGCCTACGTCGCCTGGCTCTCGGCCCAGACCGGGCAGCGCTACCGGCTGCCCAGCGAGGCCGAGTTCGAGTACGCGCTGCGCGGCGGCCGCGCCGAGGCCTATCCCTGGGGCGCGGGTGCGCCCGCGCGCGTGGTCGGCAACCTGACCGGCGACGGCGACCAGTCCCAGCTCAGGCGGCGCTGGTCCAATGCCATCGCCGGCTACAGCGACGGCCACTGGGGTCCGGCGCCGGTGCGCAGCTATCCGGCCGAGGCCTTCGGCACCTTCGACCTGGTCGGCAACGTCTCGGAGTGGGTCCAGGACTGCTGGCACGACAGCTACCGGCGCGCACCCGGCGACGGCACGGCCTGGGTCAATCCCGGCTGCGAGGAGCGGGTGATCCGCGGCGCGTCCTGGGCCAGCACGCTCGACCGCGCGCGTTCGGCCTACCGCCAGCCGTCGCCGGCCGACACCACGCACGCGCGCCTGGGCTTCCGCGTGGTGCGCGAGCTCTGAGCGATCAGAAACTGATGAACAATCCGCCGTTCACCGGCAGGTTGATGCCGGTGAGGTAACCGGCGTTCTCGTCGCACAGGAACACCACCGCGCGGGCGATGTCGGCGGGCTCGCCGATGCGGCCGGCCGGCACCATCGCCAGCACCTGCTGCTTCACCTCGTCCGGCATCGCCTCGGTCATCGCCGTGCGGATGTAGCCGGGGCTGATCGAGTTCACGGTGACGCCCTTGCGCGCCACCTCGCGCGCCAGCGCCATCGTGAAGCCGTGCATGCCGGCCTTGGCGGCGGCGTAGTTGGTCTGGCCGAACTGGCCGGTCTGGCCGTTCACCGAGCTGATGTTGACGATGCGGCCGTAACCGCGCTCGCACATGCCGTCCACCACGCGCTTGCACAGGGTGAAAACGCTGTCGAGGTTGACCGACAGCACGGCGTCCCACTGCTCGCGGCTCATCTTGCGCAGGGTGGCGTCGCGGGTGATGCCGGCGCCGTTCACCAGCACGTCCACCGGGCCGTGGCCGGTCTCGATCGCGGTGATCGCGGCATCGCAGGACGCCGGGTCGGCGACGTCCATCGCCTGGAAGTGCACGTCCAGCCCGGCCATCGCGCGGCGGAAATCCCCGAGCCGGGCGGCGTCGGCGGGCAGGTCGCCGGCGATCACGCGGCAACCGGCCTGGGCCAGCTGACGGCAGGTTTCGCGGCCGATGCCACCGCTGCCGCCGGTCACCAGGGCGATGCGTGCGCTCATCGGGAAGGCTCAGCGCGCGCGGGCGCGTGGACCGGACTTGCCGGCGGCCTTGCCCTTGGCGGGCGGCGCCGCGCTGCCGCCGCCCAGCCCCTGTTGGAACGATTTCCACAGCTCCATGTTGCGTTCGGCCAGCTGGTTGAGCAGGGCCCAGGGCGCCTGGCCGACCAGGCTGCCGACGGTGCCGCGGAACTGCTGCTGCTGGTCGAGGAAGAACTGCAGGCTGCGCTCGAGGAAGTTGCCCATGATCCCCTGCAGCGAATCGCCGCGGAAACGGATCACCTGGGTCAGCAGTTCGGTGGTGAAGATCGGCTGCCCGTGCTCCTCGTGCTCGGCGATGATCTGCATCAGCACGGTGCGGGTGAGGTCGTTGCCGGTCCGGGCGTCGCGCACGGTGAACTCTTCGCGGTCCACGATCAGCTGGCGCACGTCTTCGAGGGTGATGTAACTGGATATCTCGGTGTCGTACAGCCGGCGGTTCGGGTACTTCTTGATGATGCGGACTTGCGACATGAAGGGCACCGGAAGTTCGCGCCGCGGCGGCGACGGTTGGGCCCCGAAGCATCCTCCAGCCCGGGGGCGCGCGCAAGCGACCGGGAGCGCCCGCGCGCCGGCCTTCACGCGCCAGCGACAACGGCGCTAACGGCGCGGCCCGGGACCCGCGGAATCCGCGCCGGATCGAACCGTTCGAGCGCGCGCGGCAAGGCGGCTTCCGGTGCGCCGGCGCGCGGAAGCGCCGCGGCGTCCTGGCCCAGGAATGACCACGCCGCCGACAGCGCCGGCCAGGGATCGGTGGCATCCACCGGCAGCGCCTGCAGCGATTTGCCGAGCTTGTGGCCGGCGTCGTCCAGCGCCAGCGGCAGGTGCAGGTAGGTCGGCGTGCGCAGGCCGAGCCGCTGCTGCAGCAGGATCTGGCGCGGCGTCGAATCCAGCAGGTCGGCGCCCCGCACCACCTGGGTGATGCCCTGGGCGGCGTCGTCCACCACCACGGCGAGCTGGTAGGCCCAGTAGCCGTCGGCGCGCCGCAGCACTACGTCGCCCACCTCCCGGCCCAGGTCCTGCGCGAACCAGCCCTGCAGGCCGTCCTCGAAGCCCAGCGGCCCGTCCGGCACCCGCAGCCGTATGGCCGGCGGCCGGTCGGTCGCCCGGTCGACGCAGCGTCGGTGGATGCCGCCGACGGCTTCGAGTTCGCTGCGGCTGCACCGGCACTCGAAGGCCTCGCCCGCATCGAGCAGCCGCTGCAGCGCCTGCGCATAGATTGCGCCGCGATCGCTCTGGCGCAGCACCGGTCCGTCCGGCGTCATGCCGAACCCCTGCAGGGTCCGCAGCTGTCCTTCAGCGGCGCCGGGAACTTCACGCGGCGGGTCGAGGTCTTCGATGCGCACGAGCCAGTCGCCGCCCGCGCGGCGCGCCATCATCCAGCTGCCCAGGGCCGCGACCAGCGAGCCGAAGTGCAGGGGGCCGGTGGGCGAGGGCGCGAAACGGCCGCGGGGTCGGGGGTCTGGGCTCATGGCGACTTGAAATTAACAGGCCCAGCGTACATTTAAGCCCAGGGCGTGCGACAGCCCGCTCCCCACGAAACCACGGACCCGACCCCCATGTTCAAGCGAATCGCCCTGTTCCTCGCCACCAACTTCGCCGTGATGGTGCTGCTCGGCATCGTGCTGAGCGTGCTGCAGAACGTGTTCGGCGTCACCCTGGGCAACAACGGCGTGCTGCTGGTGTTCGCCGCCGTCTTCGGCTTCGGCGGCTCGCTGTTCTCGCTGGCCATCTCCAAGTGGGTGGCCAAGCGCACCACCGGCATGCACCTGATCGAGCAGCCCCGCAACGAGGCCGAGGCCTGGCTTTACGGCACCGTGCAACGCCAGGCCCAGGCCGCCGGCATCAGGATGCCCGAGGTCGGCATCTACGACGCGCCCGAGATCAACGCCTTCGCCACCGGCCCCAGCCGCAACAATTCGCTGGTGGCGGTGTCCACCGGCCTGCTGCGGGCGATGAACCGCGACGAGGCCGAGGCGGTGCTCGCGCACGAGGTCAGCCACGTCGCCAACGGCGACATGGTGACCATGGCCCTGATCCAGGGTGTACTCAACACCTTCGTCATCTTCCTGGCGCGCGTGGTCGGCCGCATCATCGATTCGGCCATCAGCGGCAACCGCGAGGGCGGCGGCCTGGCCTATTACGCCATCGTCTTCGTGCTCGACATCGTGTTCGGCCTGTTCGCGTCGGTGATCGCCATGTGGTTCAGCCGCTGGCGCGAGTTCCGCGCCGATGCCGGCGGCGCCAGCCTGGCCGGCCGCGAGAAGATGATCGCCGCCCTGCAGAAGCTGGCCAGCACCTACGGCCAGAGCACCCTGCCCAGCCAGGTGCGCGCCTTCGGAATCTCCGGCAGCGTCGGCGGCGGCCTCAAGCGCCTGTTCATGAGCCACCCGCCGCTGGCCGAGCGCATCCAGGCCCTGCGCGACGCCCCGGCGCAGGCCGCCACCGTCCGCGGTTGATCCGCGCGAGGCAGAAAAACGGAAGCCCGCCGAAAGGCGGGCTTCCTGTTTGTGGTGCCGCGGGACCTCAACCGAAGTCGTAGTTCATCGCGGGGCCGGCGGCGGCGAGGAAGTTGCCCTCGACGAAGTCCATGCCCATTCCGAACAGCACGCTCATCGTGGTGGCGTCGGACACGAATTCGGCCACCGTCAGCTTGCCGGCGGCGTGGGCCTTGTTGACCATCTCGCGCACCTGCTTCTGAACCTCGGCGTTCTTGCCGAGCTCGGTGATGAAGCCGCGGTCGATCTTCAGGATGGCCGGGTCGAAGTGGCTGAGCATCTGGAACGAGTTCAGGCCCGAGCCGAACTGTTCCAGCGCGATCCGGCAACCCACCGCCGACACCGACTTCTGGAACGACTGCACGGCCTTGAGGTGGGTGAAGACCTTCGACTCCGGGATCTGCAGCACCAGCCGGTCGCCGGGCACGTCGCAGGCCGCCAGCTGTTCGCCGATGAAGGCGTCCAGGCCGCCCTCGGTCAGCGAGGCCGGGGTGACCTTGACGAACAGGTTGGTGTGCTTGCCGGCCTTCATGCGTTCGGCGATCACCTCGATGGCGTGCTTGACCACCCACCGGTCGATGTCGTCCAGCAGGCCGTGTTCCTCGGCGATGGACAGGTAGGTCATCGGCGGGATGATCTCGCCGCCGGGCCCCTTCATGCGCAGGTAGACGTCGTAGTTCTCTTCCTCGGCGCCGGTCAGGCTGATGATCGGCTGGTAGTGCAGCACGAACTGGTCGCCGCTGAGCGCCTCGCGGATGCGCTCGACCCAAGCCTGGATGCGCTCTTCCTCGGCGCGGTCGCGCGCGGCCGGGTCGAAGATCTCGATGCGGTTGCCGCCCATGCCGACGCAGGAGGCCAGGCACTGGCTGGACTTGCCCATCACCTGCGAGACGCTGGCGACGCGCTCGCCGATCTGCACGCCGCCGATGCTGACGCCCAGGTTCACCGAGCGGTCGCCGACCTCGAGGATGTGGCCGTGGAAGGCGTCGCGGATGCGCTCGGCCTGGGCCTGGCTGTGCTTGTGGTCGTGCGCGAGGCACAGCACCACGAAGCTGTGGTCGCTCAGGCGCGCGGCCAGGGTGTTTTCGTCCAGCGCCGACTGCAGGCGCTCGGCGATGCCCTTGATCAGGTCGTCGGCGTGCGCCAGTCCGATCTCGCCCAGCAGGTTTTCGTAGTGGTCCGGTTCCACCAGCAGGAAGGCCTGCTGGCCCTTGCCGTCGGCCGCGCGCGCCACCGCGGCCTCCAGCTCGGTCATGAAATGCTGGCGGTTGAACAGGCCGGTCAGGGTGTCGCGCTGGCGCAGGGTGTCCAGCTCCTTCACCATCTCGGCGTCCACCGTCTGCTGGCGGAAGACGATCTGCAGGCAGGCCTCGCCTTCGTAGGTGGCCGGGGTGAACTCCATCACCGCGTCGAAGGTGCTGCCGTCGGCGCGCTGCGCCTGCAGCTCCAGCTGCCGCGGAGGCGCTTCGCCCTTGGTCAGCTTCTTGAGCACCTGCTTGAAGGTGTCGGCGTGCTGGGGCGCGATCAGGTCGAGCACCGACAGGCCTTCGATCTCGTCGAAGCCCTCGAAGCCGAACATCTCCAGGTAGGCGTCGTTGGCGCGGATGTGCATGCCCTCGTGCACGTAGGCGATCGGGTCGCGCGACGAGGCGATCAGCGCGTCGCAGCGGCGTTCGGTCTCGCGCAGCGAAGCTTCCAGGTGGCGCAGGCCGCGGCGGGCCAGCAGGGCGGCGAACTCGCTGCGCACCACCGCCTGCACGTGGCCGGCATGGTTGCGCAGGGCGACGTCGCGGGTGCCCGCGGCCAGCGCGGCCAGCGCGGTCTTCTCGTCGAGCGTATGCGTGGAGGCCAGCACCGGGATGTCCTTGCCGGTGGCATTGACGCGCTCGACCACGGTGGCCAGCGGCAGGTATTTGGCCTCGAACGCGGCCAGCACCAGGTCGATGCTCTGGCTGGCGAGCAGCTGGACCAGTTCGTCCTCGGATTCCGGACGCTGCGGGCGCACGGCCATGCCGCCATTGCGCAGATGGCTGATGAGCTGTTCAGCGTCCTCGAGGCGGTCTTCCACCAGGAGCAAGCGGATCACGGCGTCCTGCTGTGCCATCCAGAGGTACTCCTTTACGTATCAAGGGCTTGCACGGGGGGATTGAGACAATACCAGAATGTCCGCCGGTCAACACCACTACAGGGGCAGTTTGGCGGGCGCACCGGCCACTTCCCGGACCAGCCGGGGCACCAGGTAGCCGGGCAGCCGGGCCGCGAGTCCGGCGTGCAGGGCCCGGGCCCGGTCGTCGGAGACCTCGAAATGGGCGGTCCCGGCCACCCGGTCCAGCTGGTGCAGGTAATAGGGCAGGACCCCGGCCTCGAACAGCCGTTCCGACAGCTCGGCGAGGACGGCGGCATCGTCGTTGACCCCGCGCAGCAGCACGGCCTGGTTGAGCAGGGTGGCGCCGGCGCCGCGCAGGTCGGCCAGGGCCCGGGCCACGGGAGCGTCAATCTCGCGGGCGTGGTTGGCATGGATCACGACCACCACCTGCTGGGGCAGGCCCGCGAGCCAGGCCAGCAGTTCGGCATCCACCCGTTCGGGCAGGACCACCGGCAGGCGGGTGTGCAGGCGCAGGCGCCGGACCTGGGGCAGGGCGGCCAGGCCGCGGGTGAACTCCGCCAGCTTGGTGGTGGCCAGGGACAGCGGGTCGCCGCCCGACAGCAGCACTTCGTGCACGCCCGGATCGCCTGCCAGGTAGTCCAGGGCCTCGCGCCACTGGTTGGCCGCGGCGGTTTCCTCTCCGTAGGGGAAATGACGCCGGAAACAGTAGCGGCAGTGAACGGCGCAGCTGCCGGTGGCCACCAGCAGGGCCCGTCCCTCGTACTTGTGGATGATGCCGGTGCCGCCCCTGGCATCGCGGTCGCCGACGGCGTCCAGCCCGAAGCCCGGCACCACGCGGTCCTCGTCGTCGATCGGCAGCACCTGGCGCAGCAGCGGGTCGGCCGGATCGCCCGGGCGCATGCGCGCCGCGAATCCGCGCGGCACGCGCAGCGGGAACTGCGCGGCCGCCTGGTCGGACAGCCGCGAGGCCAGCTCCGGAAGGCCCAGCAGGTCCAGCAGTTTGCGGGGGTCGCGGATGGCGTCGCGCCAAAGCGCCTGCCACCGGGCGGTGGCCGGTGCGGTGTTCAGCTGCGGAGGATGGGGCTGGGCGGTTATCATGTCGGGCTTGAACCGGACCCCGCGGGTCCCGATACGGTCACCATTGTAGCCGCAGCCGCCCCCTGAACCGGCGGCACGGCCTTCCACCCAGGAGCAGCACGCATGGCCAGCTATGGCATGAACGACGTCAAGAACGGCATGAAGATCATCGTCAACAACGAGCCGTGCGTGATCACCGACACCGAGTACGTCAAGCCGGGCAAGGGCCAGGCCTTCACCCGGGTGA
>CAMLKR010000021.1 GCA_946480565.1 uncultured Arenimonas sp.
GCCGGCCGTCGGGCGCCAGGCCGCCGTCGATCAGGCGGGCGATGCCGGGGTGTTCCAGCGCGGCCAGGATGCGCCGCTCGTTGCCGAAGTGGGCCATCGCGCCGGCCGCCTCGGGGCGGATCAGCTTCAGCGCGACGTGCTGTTCGAAGTCGGCGCCGTGGCGCACGGCCAGGTAGACCTCGCCCATGCCGCCGCGGCCGACCAGTTTTTCGATCCGGAAGTCGCCCACCAGCTCGTCCGGCGACAGCGAGCTGTAGGCCAGCGGTTCCGGAACCGCCGCCGGTTCCGCGGGCCGCTCCAGGAAACCCGGCTGCGAATCCAGCGCCGCCAGCATGCGCCGCACCTTGTCGCGGGTCGCCTCGTCCACGTCGGCCCGGCGCAATGCCCGCTCGCGTTCGTCGGCATCGAGATCGTGCAGCTTGTCGAACAACGCGGCGATCGCCGCCCATTGCCCGGTGGTGTCGTCGTTCATGACGCAAGGCTCCCCGGCCGGCTACACGGCGAAAGATACCTTTTCTTTCCGGCGGCCCGGGCTTGACCGCGATCAAGGTCGCGCCGGCGCGACGGCGTAGCGTGGGCTGGCGATGCCGCAAGCCCCGCGGCACCGGCGACCTTCCACCCCGAGGAGCCGCGCCATGATCAAGGACCTGCTGCTTTGCCTGCACTACGCCGGCCCCGACGCCGATGCCGCGGACGCCGCCGCGGCGCTGGCCGCCGTGCACGCCGCCCGGGTGGCCGTGCTGGCCCCCGTCACCCTGCCGGTGCCGATGGTGTCGGAGTGGGGCATGGCCGTGCCGCCGCCCAGCGCGGCCGATACCGAGGCAGCGCGCGTGCGCGCCCGCGCGGCGGCCGAAGCGGCGCGGGCGCGTATCGAAGGCACGGGCGTCGCCTGCGAACTGCGCCTGCCCGAATCCCTGGTCGCCGCCGCGGAACTCGCGGCCCTGCATGGGCGCCACGCCGACCTGTGCGTGGTGGGCGGTCCCTCCGACGCCGGCCGGGCGCACTTCGAGGCACTTTTCCTCGCCCTGCTCACCCAGACCGGCCGGCCGCTGCTGATGGTGCCGGCCGGCGCGCCCCCGACGGCGCCGCCGCGCCGGGTGGTGCTGGCCTGGCAGCCGCGGCGCGAGGCGGCCCGCGCGCTGCACGATGCCTTGACCCTGCTGCCGGCCGGGGCCCGCGTGGACATCCTGATGGTCGACCCGGTGCCGGGTGAACTTCGCTACGGCGAACAGCCCGGCGCCGACATCGCCCGTCACCTGGCCCGCCACGGCGCAGAAGCGCGGGTGGTGTCGCTGCCGAGCGAGGGCCACGACGTGGCCACGGTGCTGACCGGCTACGCGCAGCGCGAAGGTGCCGACCTGCTGGTGATGGGCGGCTACGGCCATTCGCGCTGGCGCGAATGGGTGCTGGGCGGCACGACCCGCGACGTGCTGCGGCTGTCCCGGGTTCCGGTGCTGTTCGCGCATTAGTCCGATGCGGGCCTTTTCCGCCTGGGCCCTTGCCTGCCTGCTGCTGGCCGCACCGGTCCTGGCCGGCGACCCGCCGCTGCGTCCCGGACAGTCGCGCTGGTGGACCGGGGTCGCGCCCGGCGGTCCCATGCTGGTGCTGGTCAGCCTTCCCGAGCAGCGCGCGCTGGTCTATCGCAATGGCGTGCGCATCGGCGAGACCACGGTCAGCACCGGCCGTCCCGGCTTCGAGACACCCACCGGAACCTTCACGGTGCTGGAGAAAAAACGCGAACACCGTTCGAACCTTTACGACGATGCGCCGATGCCGTTCATGCAGCGGCTGACCTGGGACGGCGTGGCCCTGCATGCCGGCACCGTTCCCGGTCATCCGGCCTCGCATGGCTGCGTGCGCCTGCCGGCGGATTTCGCCGAACGGCTTTTCGCGCTGAGCACGCGCGGCATGACCGTGGTGATCGTGGACACGCCGACCCTGGCGCCGCTGCTGGCCGACCCCCGCCTGCTTCCGTTGCCGCCGCCGCCGGTCCTGGCCACCGGCCGGGGCGAGCTGGGCCAGGATCGCCTGCTGGGTCCCGGATATCACTGGGCGCCGGACCGGGCAGGCCCCGGCCCGATCACGGTGGTGCTGAGCACGTCCGACCGCGAGCTGGTGGTGGTGCGCCAGGGCGTGCGCATCGGCCGTGGACCGGTCGCGGTGACCGGGACGGTACCGGCCGGAACCCACGCCTACCAGTTGCTGGACGGCCCGGCGGTCGGCGCGCCTTCCGATGCGGCGGGGCGGCCACGCCGGCGCTGGCTGCGCGTGCACGGCGAAGGCGGGCACGACCCGGGAGCGCTCGCCGACCACATTTCCGTGGATCAGGCCTTCGCGTCGCGCATCTACGATGCGCTGCGCCCTGGCGACACCCTGGTCGTCACCGACGAAAGCCTGGGCGGCGCCGGTGCGCAGACCATCCTGGAGTCGGAACCTGCCGCCGGTCGGCCCATCGAGCCACGTTCAGGCGGCGGTTGAGCGGCTTGCCTATGCTGGGCCGCATGTTCCGACTGCTTCCCTGGATCGCACTGTTATCCGCCGGCGCCGCGGCCGCGGCCGACGATTCGCTGCTCGCGCGCCTCAGCGCCGAGGCACCACAGGCCGATCCGCGCGTGCTGGCCCTGGCCCTGCAGGCGCGCGACTGCGCCGTCGCCCGGGATGTCGCGCCGCGGGCGCGACGCCTGGCGGTGATCGACTACTCGCGGCCATCGACCGAACCCCGGCTGTGGGTGTTCGACCTGGCCCAGGGCCGGCTGCTCCATGCCGAACATGTCGCGCACGGCCGCGGCAGCGGCGACAACCTCGCGCAGCGCTTCTCCAACCGCGACGGCAGCCACCAGTCCAGCCTGGGCCTGTTCCGCACCGGGGAAACCTACCAGGGCGGCAACGGCTACTCGCTGCGCATGGACGGCCTGGAGCCGGGCGTGAACGACGCCGCCCGCGATCGCCTGATCGTGATGCACGGCGCGGCCTACGTGGACCCGGCGCAGGCGGCGCGGCAGGGCCGGCTGGGACGCAGCTACGGCTGTCCGGCGCTGCGCCCGCAGGTGGCGCGCGCCGTCATCGACACGCTCAAGCAGGACCAGCTGCTGTTCGCCTATTTCCCCGACCCGGACTGGCTGGGCGGCTCGTCCTTCCTGGCCTGCGGTTCGGCCGCGACGGCCCAGGCCGCCGCTCCGGCGGCACCGCCCTGAGGCCGGGGACCGGCCGGGGCGCGCTCAGCTGCAGTAGGCGCGGGTGACCTTGTTGTCGGCGTCGACGTCGAGGTTCAGGCGGTCTTCGCGGTAGTCCATGGTCACGGCCATGCCGGGCTTGATCACGCGCATGCGTTCGGCGCCGGCCTGCATCTTGGCCTTGGCGACCAGGGCCTCGTCGGCGAGCTGGCCGAGGGTCCACTGCACTTTGTCGGCGTCGCAGGTCATGGCGGGTGCCTCCGGGGCGGGGGATGCGGGGGTGCTGACGGGCGCGTCCGGGCCGGCGGCGTTGCCGGAGCCCGCATCGGCCTCCGAGGCGGGCGTGGCGCAGGCGGCGAGCAGCAGGACGGCGAGGGCGGACAGGACGGGGGGCAGGGTGCGCATCGGACTCTCCTTCGACGGATGGCCGCAGCCTAACGCAGGCGCCGCGGCCGACGCTGAACGCCGGCGAGGGTGATCAACGACCGGGGGCGGCCGGAGGACGTCCGGCCCTTTGCGCCGCCTGCGCGGCCTGCCGTCCCATCGGGTCCGCGCCGAACTGGGCGAGCACCGCCTCGGCGGTCTGCGCCGCGTGGGTCTCCATCGGCGCGTGGCCGGCGCCGGCGATGGTGACCCAGCGCGCGGACGGCAGTTCCCGGCGCATGCGCTCGGCCACCTCGGGTTTCACCCAGCGGTCGTCTTCGCCCCAGACCACCAGGCTGGGGACGCGGTCGAGGCGGGCGGCGTCCACCGGGGGCGGCCACTGGGCGGAATAGCCGGTGAGGATGGCCAGGGCGGTGCCCGGCGTCTGCAGCGGCTCCAGGTAACCGGCGACTTCCTCGGGGCGCGGCTCGCGGTTGTAGGCACGTTCGATCAGGCCGGCGATGCGTTCGGGCTGGCCCAGGTAGCGGCTTTCGACCAGGCCGGCGATGAAACGCCGGAAGCGCGGCGACCGGAACCGCTCGCGGCTGCGCAGTTCGCGCGCGGACAGCACCGGGTTGCCGGCGATGTAGACCACGCTGCGGGCCCGGCCGGGCTGCAGGGCCAGTTCGGCCACCACCCGGGTGCCCATCGAATGGCCGAGCAGGCACCAGGCCTGGCCTGGTGCCTGGGCCTCCAGCCAGGGCCCGAGCGCGACCCCCGCCGTGCGCGGGAAGGGCTCGCGGGCGCTGTAGCCGTAGGCCGGCAGGTCCAGGGCCCAGACCGGGTGGCCGGCCGCCGCCAGCGCGGGCGCCAGGTCGCGGAAGGAGAAGGTGGACCCGCCCAGGCCGTGCACCAGCAGCACCGGGCAGCCCGTGCGGGCGCCCCCGGCCGGCCACTGGCGCAGATGCACCCGCACGCCGTCGATGGTCTCGAAGCGGGAGTTCGCGAAGGGCTCGGCCGCCGCCGGGGCGACCGGGCAAAGCGCGAGCAGCAGGGCGAGGACAATACGCATGGCGCCATTGCACGCCCTGGGGCGTCGGCGTGGCGTCATTTTGTCGTTGCGTTTAGGAAACGTTACGTAATGAATCGGCCTCTTTGTTGCGATGGTGAACAGGTCCATGTTCTGGTCACCTCCACGGAGATCCCGACATGGCCACCAAGCTCACCCAGCCCACCCGCCTAGGCAAGCTCGACCTGCAGAACCGCATCGTCATGGCGCCGATGACCCGTTCCCGCGCCGAAGGCAATGTTCCCAACGCCCTGATGCGCGACTACTACGCCCAGCGCGCCTCCGCCGGCCTGATCATCAGCGAGGGCGTCGCCCCGGCCCCGGACGCACTCGGCTACGCCCGCATCCCCGGCCTGTACACCCCGGACCAGGCCCGCGCCTGGGGCGAGATCGCCGCGGCGGTGCACGCCGGCGGCGCGAAGTTCTTCATCCAGCTGATGCACACCGGCCGCATCGGCCACCCCGCCAACCAGCCGGCGGGCGCGCGCCTGCTGGCGCCGTCGGCGATCGCCGCCGCCGGCCAGATCTGGACCGACCGCGCCGGCATGCAGGCGCACCCGGTGCCCGAGGCCATGAATGCGGCCGACCTGGCGGCGGTGCGCGACGCCTTTGCCGACGCCGCCACGTTGGCTGTCCGAAACGGCGTCGACGGCGTCGAGCTGCACGCCGCCAACGGCTACCTGCTGGCCCAGTTCCTCAACCCGCGCAGCAACCAGCGCCAGGACGCCTACGGCGGCAGCGGCGAGAACCGCCGGCGTTTCCTGCTCGAGACCGTGGACGCCACCATCGCCGCGATCGGCGCCGGGCGCGTCGGCGTGCGCCTGAGCCCGTTCAACCCGTTCAACGACCTGGAAGCCAACTTCGAGGGCGAGCGCGAGGAGTTCCTGGCCACCGTGGCCGAGCTGGCGCAGCGCGGCATCGCCTACCTGCACCTGGGCGGCGGCACCGTGCCGGCCGACCTGCTGCCGGCGGTGCGCAAGGCCTTCCCGGGCACCCTGATCCTCAACGGCGGTTACGACGGCGCGCGCGCCGAGGCCGACCTCGCGGCGGGCGTGGCCGATCTGGTCGCCTTTGGCCGTCCATTCGTCAGCAACCCCGACCTGCCCGAACGCTTGCGTACGGGTGCGCCGATCGCGGACCTTGACGCCGCTACGCTCTACACCCCCGGTGCCGCCGGCTTCACCGACTATCCGCGCCTGGATGCGACGGAGGCCGCGCTGGCGACCTGACACGCCAGAAAATCCGCTGTCGCGGCCTCGCCCGGGCCGCGGCGGCGATGGAGAATCGCGGCATGATCCGCCTGTTCCGAAGCCTGCTGCTGTTCTCCACCCTGCTGCTGGCCGCCTGCGCGGGCACGCCCGACCGTCCCGACCTGGCGCGGCTCTACGAAGCCGACGCGCAGAACCCGCACCAGCCGCCCATCATCCTGATCCACGGCCTGATGGGCTCGACCCTGGTCGAGAAGGACACCGGCAAGCAATTCTGGCCCGGCGGCCTGGGCACCCTGGCCTTCAGCGAATACCGCGAGCTGGCGCGCATGAAGGCGGCCGAGGCCGAGGGTGGCGGCCTGGTGCCGGGCGACCTGTTCTACGGCGTCGCCCGCACCGACTTCTACGGCGCGCTGATCGACACGCTCGAAAACGTCGGCCGCTTCAAGCGCAGCACGCCGGGAACGCCGGTCTCGGACACCGACCGCCGCCGCTATTACGTGCTGCTGTACGACTGGCGCAAGGAGAACCTGGTCGCCGTGCGCCAGCTGCACGACCTGATCGACCAGATCCGCCGCGACTACGGCGACCCGGACCTGCCGGTGGACATCCTGGCGCACAGCAACGGCGGCCTGATCGCCAACTACTACCTGCGCTACGGCCCCCGGGACGTGATGACCTCGGACGAGTTCATCCCCTGGGACGAAGGCGCGCACCGCATCCGGCGCATGGTGCTGCTGGGCACGCCCAGCCTGGGCGCCGTGACCAGCCTCGAGCGCCTGCAGCAGGGCTTCAAGGTCGCGCTGCGCACGGTGCCGGTGGAGGTGCTGGTCACCTTCGCCACGCCTTTCGAAGCGTTGCCGCATCCGGATGCGCCGGTGGTGTATTCCACCGAAGGCAAGCCCATCCCGTTCGACATCTACAACGCCGACGCCTGGCGCGTGCGGCGCTGGTCGGTGTTCTCGCCCGAGGTCGAGGCGCGGGTGCTGGCCGATGCGCCCGACCGCGAGACCGGCGAACTGCGCATGGCCGAGCTGCAGGCGTACTTCGTGCGCCACCTGGCCCGGGCGCGGCAGTTCCAGCGCGCGCTCAGCGCCCCGACCCGCGCCGACGGCGTCGAAGTGGCGGTGTTCGGCGGCGACTGCACCCTGACGCCGGCCCGGGCCGTGCTCGACCGCGACGAAAAGGGCGAGCGCCTGGTGATCCGGCCCGACCAGGTGAAGGCCCGGGTCCCGGGCGTGGACTACGAGCGCCTGCTGATGCAGCCCGGCGACATGCTGGTCACCCGCGACTCCCAGCTCGGCCGCGGCCTGCCGCCCGTGGCCGGCCAGCCCTCGGCGTTCTTCCCGCTGGCCCAGAGCTTCTTCCTGTGCGAGACCCACGACCAGCTCTCGGTGAACGCCTACTTCCAGAACAACCTGCTGCACTTCCTGCTGGCCCGCTAGGCGCGGCCCGGCCGCAGGGGCATAGAATGGCGCCATGAAGGACCTGCGCTCCCTGCTGATCGACTGCCGCATCGAGCTGCGCAAACTCTCGCGCGACTTCCAGAAGACCGAGCTGTGCGAGCGCCTGGACCTGGCCATCCAGTCGGCGATCAACGCCAGCACCACGGCCAGCGCCGACGCGGTGAACGAGGCGCTGCCGCCGGAGAAGGCCCAGACCGTCAGCCAGGTCGCCCTGGCCTGGCAGACCGCCGCGCGCGACCTGAAGTTCTCCGACCCGGCCATCCACGCGCGGCTGAGCGAAAAGGTGATGCGCCTGCTCGGCGCCAAGTCCCTGGTCGACCCGGCCACCGAGATCGTGCAGCTGGAACAGGCCACCGCGACGATGCAGGCGCGCATCGGCACGCTGGAGAAGGAAGTGCAGGCGCTGGGCGTCGAACGCGACGCGCTGCTGGGCGCCCTGGCCACGGCCGTGCCCAAGCTCAGGGACGGCGGCGACCGCCTGGCGGTGGCGCTGGCGCGCGTGGCCTGGCTCAAGGCCGAGGCCGACAAGGCCGCGGACGCGGCCGCCTCGCCGGGCAAGGCCGGCAAGCGCGCGCCCGAACCGCAGGACACCGTTCCCTCGCCCGAGCTGCTGGCCGCCGCCGCCGCCGGCGCCGCCGCCTTCACCAAGGAACAGCGCGAGTGGTGCGTGGGTGAGGCGATGGTGCTCACCGGCTTTTCGTTCACGCCGGTCGAGCTGATCGAGAAGGGCGACGCCGCGATGGCGAAGATCATCCTCGACGCGCGCAAGGGCTGAGCGCCGCGTGGACTGCCCCTGCGGCCGCGGCGCCTATGCCGCTTGCTGTGGACCGCTGCATGCCGGCGCGCCGGCCGCCGACGCCGAGGCCCTGATGCGTTCGCGCTACAGCGCCTACGCCCTGGGCCTGGCCGACTACCTGCTGGCCACCTGGCATCCGTCGACGCGGCCGCCGGCGCTGGACCTGCAGTCCGACCCGCCGCTGCGCTGGCTCGGCCTCGACGTGAAGCGGCACCTGCCGGCCGGCGACACCGCCGTGGTCGAGTTCGTCGCGCGCCATCGCCAGGGCGGGGCGCGCGCCGGCCGCTTGCGCGAGACCAGCCGCTTCGTACATGAACGCCAGCAGTGGTTCTATGTCGACGGCGACGTGAGCGCGGACTGACGCGGCCTAGAATCGCCCGAGCCCGGCGCCGCCGGACCGTCCGCGAAGGTTCCGCATGCCCGCATTCCGTCGTCTGCTGCTGCCGCTGCTCCTCGTGGTCGCCGCCCCGTTCGCCGCCGCCTCCGCGCCTGCCGAAGGGCCGCCGGCCGAGGAAGCGCTGCCCGAGGAAATCGACGGCCTGAAGCTGATGGACGTGGTGGTGGTCAGCGGCGCGCAGCCCGGCCCCGGCCTGTGGAAAGTGTCGCGCGACGGCCGCGTGCTCTGGGTCCTGGGCACGCTGTGGCCGCTGCCCAAGCGCATGGAGTGGAACACGCTCGAGGTCGAGCGCCGCATCGCCGCCTCCGGGGTGCTGCTGATGCCGCCGACGGTGAAAGTCGAGGCAAAAGGTGCGGCGCTGGGCGGCGTCTTCCTGCTGCCCTCGCTGATGTCGGCGCGCAACAACCCGGGCAAGGAGAAGCTGGTGGACGTGCTGCCGCCGGCCGACTACGCGCGCTGGACCCGGCTCAAGGCCACCTACCTGGGCCGCGACCGCGGCGTGGAGAAACGCCGGCCGATCCTGGCGGCCCTGGACCTGCGCGAGAAGGCGCTGGACGCCCACGACCTGAGCCAGCGCGACGTGGTGCGCGAGGTGCTCACGCGCGCCGCCAGGCGCGCCGACGTGCCGGTGCAGCGGGCACGGGTCACCCTGGTGGTCGAAGACGCCAAGGCCGCGGTGAAGGAATTCGCCGCGCGCCCGCTGGACGACCTCGAGTGTTTCCGCCGGACGCTGGACCAGGTCGAATTCGACCTGGACACGCTGGCCGAACGCGCCAACGCCTGGGCACTGGGCGACGTGGCCAAACTGCAGTCGCTCACCTACACCGACAACGCCAAGGCCTGCACCGACGCCCTGCTGCAGAGCGGCCTGGGCCAGTCGCGCGGTTTCGACGAACTGCCGGCGCGGGTGCAGGCGGCCTGGCTGGCCGACGCCGAGAAGGCGCTGGCCACGCATCCGGAAAGTTTCGCGCTGCTGTCGATGGCCCAGGTGGTCGGGCCCTCGGGTTACCTGGCGGCCCTGGCGCAGAAGGGTTACACGGTGGAAGCACCGGGTGCGGAGGCGGTGCCGGTGCGCGACGCCGACGCCGCGGCGGAAAATCCGCGCTGACCGCCATGGCCCGGACCGCCGGGATGCCGCTCCGGCCCGGCGATGATGCCGAATCTGGTCATTCCCGCACCCGCCTTGTGGCCCCTGCGCGCACTCCCCCAGAATCGGGCCAGGCCTGAGGTCCCACCCCATGCGCGCCCCGCATCCGAATATTCCCGAGCCTCCCAGTCCTCGCCTGCGGGTGGGCGATTTCGTCGCCGACCTGCTGGCGCGCGAGCTGCGTCGCGACGGCGGCGGCGACACCCACAAGATGACCGTCAAGACCCAGGGCGTGCTGGTGGCCCTGGCGCGCCAGCCCGGCCAGGTGGTGACGCGCGAGGAGCTGATGGACCAGGTCTGGCCCAACACCTTCCCGACCGGCGACGTGCTGACCCAGGCCATCACCGCGCTGCGTCGCGCCTTCGGCGACAACGCCGACGCGCCGCGCTACGTCGAGACGATCGCCAAGTCCGGCTACCGCCTGCTGGCCCCGGTGGAATGGCTGCCGGAGATCGCGCCGCCTGGCGCGCCGGCCGCACCACCCGCCGCCGCGAACGATGCGGTGGCACCGGCGCGGGCTCCGGTCCGCCGCGTCGTCTGGATGGCGGGCCTGGCGGCCGTAGTCCTGTTGGCCGCGGCGCTGTGGTCGCGGCAGGCGCCCGATGGCGCGCCCGCGCCCGCGCCGCCTCCGGCGCCGGCCGCGCTCGAAACCACCGTCATCGCCGCCAGCACCGACTCGGAGGTGATGCCGCGGCTGTCGCCGGACGGATCGCAGGTGGTGTACTCGCGCGCGCCCACCGACAGCAACCGGTCCAGGCTCTACGTGCAGGCGGCGATGTACGCCGAACCCAAGGCGGTCAGTTCACCGGGCCCTGACGAATTCGATGCGGTGCCGGTGTGGTCGCCGGACGGCCGCCAGATCGCCTTCCAGCGCCGTGCGCCCGGCAGGTGCGACCTGATGCTGATGCCGGCCTCCGGCGGCGAGCCGCGTCGCGTCGGCGAGTGCACGCCCAACGTGGTGCTGTTCTACGAATGGCTGCCCGACGGTCGCGGCCTGATCATGGGCGGCTTCCGTTTCCCCAAGGTGCCGCGCAACATCTTCATCCTCTCGCTGGACACCGGCGAGTGGCGGGCACTCGACTACGAGGCCGACGGCAGCCAGATGGACATCGAGCCGCGCGTCTCGCCCGACGGCCAGTGGGTCGCCTTCCGCCGCGGCCTGGGTCCTGCCGACTTGTGGCGGGTGCCGCTGGCGGGCGGACGGCCCGAGCGGCTGACCAGCCTCAACCGCGACATCTGGGGCCTGGACTGGACCGCGGACGGACGAGGCATCGTTTTCGCCAGCGCTGACGGCAGCCAGCCCGGCCTGTTCCGCCTCGACCTGGAGACGCGCCGGGTCGAGCGCCTGGGCATCACGCCGGCGTCCTACCCCGACGTGGCGGCACGCGCCGACCGGGTCGCCTACGAGATCCCGCGGCTGCGCCGCAACCTTGCCGAGTTCGCGGTGGAAGGAAGCACCGCGACGCCGAGCCCGGTGCTGGGCTCCAGCGGCAACGAGTGGGCGGTGGCGGCCGACGCCACGGGCCGGCAGTACGCCTTCTTCTCGGACCGTTCGGGCCGGGACGGGCTGTGGCTGGCCAGCCGCGACGCGCTCGGCGGATTCGGCGAACCCCAGCCGGTGGAGGACATGGTGCCGGCCGGACGGTTCGCGCCCAGCTGGACGGCGGACGGCAACCAGCTGCTGGCGGCGGGCCAGGGGCGGGACGGCCCGGGGCTGTACCTGGTCGACCGGCTCTCGCGGCGCAGCCAGCGTCTCGCGCTCGACCGCGATCCGGATCCGGACTACGGGCTGCTGCTCGATCCGCGGCGCCTGCTGGTCGGCAGCCGCGACGCCGGCAACAGCGACCGCCTCAGCCTGTACGAGCGCGCGGATGAACGCGGTCCCTGGACCTTCGTGCGGCACCGGGACCAGGTCGGCTTCGCGCGCCTGGACCGGCGGCGCGACCGAGTGCTGTTCACCGACACCCTGAGCAACGGCCTGTTCGCGCTGCCGACCGACCTGCAGGGCGACCCGCGGAGCGTCGTCGCCGAGGTGCCCACGGCGCTGGGCTACCGCGGCTGGGACCTGCGCGACGACCGGCTGTGGATCCTGCTGATCCGCAACGCCACCCAGATGGAGGCGCTGCCCGTGGACCTGGCGGAGGCGCCGCCCCTCCCGGCGGAACCGGACGGGCCCGTGCACCGCTACGTGCCGCTGCCGGCCAATGGCCTGTCCTTCCAGCTCAGCCTGGGGCGCGATACGGATCATCTGATCCTCGGCCAGACCGCGGACGGCGGGCACGACGTCGGCCTGGCCAGCCTGGACGCAAGTCACTGATCTGATTCGGCCCGGCGGCGTTTCGGGACCGCATCGGGAGGAATTCGGAAAAGATTCCGCAAAGCTTCGGCCAGACTTCCTTACCCGATCCGGCCGTCCCGGTGCACTGGCCGCTCCCCCAACGAGGAGCGTGCCATGTGGCTTCAGGAACATCACATCCGTTTTGGCCGTGCCGGCCTGCTGGGCGAATCGCCGACCCCGCGCCTGGCCCTGTGCGACATCGCCCTGGTCGAGCCGGCCTCCGGCCTGCAGGTCGCGGCCGGCACCGCCGCGATCTTCCTGGTGCTGGCCGGTCGGGCCGAGGTGCGTTCGCTCGAGGGCAGGTTCGAACTCGGGGCGCGCCGCTGGCTGGTGCTTGATCGCGACTCCGCGCCCACGCTGCGCATGGGCCCGGGCGGCATCGCGGTCGCGATCGGGCTCAACGGCGCCGCGCTGCGCAACCCCGCCGGCCTGGCCGCCGCCGCCCTGATGCCCGGCAGCGGCCGGCTCGACCGCCGCACCTACCGGCTGGTGCGCCAGGCGCTGCAGGCGCAGGACGCACCGATGACCCACTTCTGGATGCGCGAACCTTCGCTCAACGCCCTGGTGGAACGGCTCGCCGCCTGCCAGCGGGCCCTGCTGCCGCGCGCCGACAGCTGCCCGGGCCGCAGCTACCTGCGCAAATGCCAGGTGCTGGCGCGGCTGCAGCGGGCACGCCTGTACGTCGAGGGCCACGCCGACCGCGTGGTGCACATCCCCGAACTCGCCGCGCTGACCAACTTCTCGCCCTGGTACTTCACCAAGACCTTCCACCGCGTCTACGGCGACAGCCCGCAGAGCTACGCCTGCCGCGTGCGCCTGGACCGCGCCCGCTCGCTGCTGGCGGGCACGCCGTATTCGGTGAGCGAGATCGCCGAGGCCTGCGGTTTCGAGAACCAGAGTTCGTTCGCGCGCGCGTTCCGGCGCAGCTTCGGCCGCTCCGCCAAGGAGTTCCGGGCCGCGGCGCCGCAGTTCGCGCACGCCTGAGCGTGACGGCAGCCACGGTGCGCCAACGGACAGGAACGGAAAAGAAAAGCCGGGCGGCAAGACCTACCGTCGTTGCGTGCTTTAACGCACGCATAACGAAACCATCGGAGAACTGAAATGACCCATTCCAAACTGCGGGACGCCATTCGTCTCGCGCTGCTGCCCACGGCCTTCGCCGGCCTGGCCGCACCGGGGCTGGTGTCCGCCCAGGACGCGGACGCGGAAGAGACGACCACGCTCGACCAGATCGAGGTCACCGGCTCGCGCATCAAGCGCGCCGACATCGAGGGCGCGCTGCCGGTCACGGTGATCACCCGCCAGCAGCTGGACCTGAGCGGCGACATCTCGGTCTCCGAGTACCTGCGTGACACCACCTTCAACAGTTTCGGCTCCTTCCGTCCGCAGTCGGGCAGCGCGGCCCAGGCGGCGGCGCAGATCAGCCTGCGCGGCCTCGGCTCCAGCCGCACCCTGGTGCTGATCGACGGCCGGCGCGCGCCGGTCAGCCCGGCCACCGGCTCGGGCCAGGACCTGAACTCGATCCCGCTGGCCGCGGTCGAGCGCATCGAGATCCTGTCCGACGGCGCGTCCGCGATCTACGGATCCGACGCCATCGCCGGCGTCATCAACATCATCACCCGCCGCGACTTCAGCGGCGTGCAGGTCAGCGTCGGCTCGTCCAATCCCAAGCGCGACGGCGGCGAGACCGAAGAAGGTTCGGTCATCTTCGGCATCTCCGGCGACCGCGGCAGCCTGCTGGCGGGTGCGTCCTACAGCAACCGCGGCATCGTCTTCGCGCGCGAGCGCGAGTGGTCCCGCACCGGCGCCTCGACCTTCTCCAACAACTACGCCAACCTCGACGGCACCTTCTTCACGGCGCCCTCGGGCCCGACGGCGGGCACTTCGGTGGTTCCGGGCGGCTGCGCCGAGACCGCCTTCAGCGTGGTCGGCAACCGCTGCTTCTACGACTTTGGCCTGGTCGCGGCCGACGAGGCCGAGATCCGCCAGGACGGCTTCTTCGCCCGCGGCAGCTACGACATCAGCGACGACTGGACCATGTACATGAACACCTCGGTCAACCGGGTGTTCTCGTTCGGCCGCTATGCGCCCAGCCTGGCGGCGGCGTTCGCGCCGGCCAACACGCCGAACAATCCGTTCGCCACCGACCTGTTCGTGCTGCACCGCTTCGCCGCGCTCGGCACCCGCGACGACACCGTCGACTCCAACGCCTACGACCTGCTGCTGGGCCTGCAGGGCCGCATGGGCCCGGTGGACCTGGACGTCGGCATGCGCCGCAACGAGTTCAAGGCCTTCACCACCGGCCGCAACTACGTCGTGATCCCGATCGCCGAGCAATTCATCGCCGACGGCACCTACGACATCTTCAACCCCAGCGGCAACTCGGCCAACACGCTCAACGCGATGAAGGCCACCATCGGCCGCGAGTCGGCGACGCTGAACGAGGAGATCTTCGCGGTCGCCAGCATGGACATGTTCGAACTGCCGGGCGGCACGTCCAGCCTGGCCGTCGGCGCCGAATACCGCAGCGAGGACTACTACGACCAGTACGACTCGCTTTCCGAAGCCGGCGTGATCGGCGGTTCGGCGGGCAACTCGGCCGCCGGCGGCCGCACGATCCGCGCCGCGTACTTCGAGGCCCTGTTCCCGATCTGGAGCAGCTTCGAGGCGACGCTGGCCGGCCGCTACGACAAGTACAGCGACTACGGCGCCGACTTTTCGCCCAAGGTCGCCTTCCGCTGGCAGCCGCTGGACAGCCTGACCATCCGCGGTTCCTACGGCGAAGGTTTCGCCGCGCCGCCGATTCCGATCCTCAGCGCCCAGCCCTCGTCGAGCGCCGACTTCGTCACCGACCCGCAGACCTGCGTGGCCTTCGGCCTGACCTCGCAGTGCACCGACCCGGTCACCGGCGACACCGTGACCCCGCAGGTCACCGCGTGGTCCATCGCCAACCCGAACCTGGAGTCGGAAACCTCCAAGCAGCTCAGCTTCGGCGTCGCCTGGGATGCGACCGAGTGGCTGAACCTGAGCCTGGACTATTACCGCATCGAGATCGACAACCTGATCGCCGGCATCAGCACCGACACGATCATCGCCTGCCTGGACGACCCGACCCTGGGCGGCTGCCCCCCGGGCCTGAGCAACCTGCCGACCACGGGCGTCACCGGCCTGCCGGTGAGCCAGGCGGTGCCGAACCCGCAGCTGGGCCTGGGCCTGGCGCGCGACCCGGCCACCGGCCTGATCCTGTACGTGCAGCGCGGCTTCGCCAACCAGGGCGACCTGGAGACCTCGGGTTACGACCTGAACGTGCGCACCAACTTCGAGCTGGGCAACGCCGGCACGCTGCGCAACCAGCTGCAGGTCAGCTGGGTGAAGGAATACAGCTTCAACGGCGGCCAGAACCTGGTCGGCATCGAGCGCACGCCGGAGTTCCGGGCCCAGCTGCAGAACGTCTACAGCGTCGGCGACTTCAGCTTCGCCTGGAACATCAACCACATCGACTCCACCGGCTCGCGCAATGCGCTGCGCGCGACGCCGGACCCGACGCTTTCCCTGACCCTGCCGTCGTGGACCACCCACGACCTGCAGATCAGCTGGAACGCGCCCTGGAAGGGCGTCTTCGTGGTGGGCGTGAACAACATCGCCGACAAGGATCCGGTGCTGGACCCGTTGGACCCGACCGGCCGCGGTTACGACTTCAACCTCTACGACGGCTACGGCCGCGTGCCCTACGTGCGCTATACGCAGTCGTTCTGACGGAAACGCCGCGGGCGGCCCGGGGCCGCCCGCGTCATCCGTGTTTCCCGGCCGCCGCGGATTTCCGCGGCGGACTTTTTTCAGAACCGGTAGTTCAGCGCGATGCGGAAGCTGTCGAAGTCGACGTCCTGGCGGAACGATTCGGTATAGGCCGGCGTCACGAAGGTGCTGCCGGGCAGGTACACGGTGTCGAAGCGCAGCTCGTCCAGGTCGGTGGCCAGGTACTCGGCGCGCAGCGACCAGCGGTTGCCGAAATCGAACTCGTAACCCGCGCCGAAGATGCTGCCGTCGAGCGTGTCGGAGCGGCGCCCGGCCTTGAGGTAGCCGCCGTTGCTGGCGACCGTGGCCACCGCCTCGGCGTCCACCTGGGTCCAGCCGCCGGTCAGGAAGAACAGATGGCGGCCGCTGGCCCAGCCGAAACGCGCGCGCAGCGAGGCCTGGTCCTCGAGCTCGATGCGGTTGCCGAAGTCGTAGCTCAGCGACCCGAACGTGGGCACCGGCACCAGGCCGGTGGCGCGCGAGTCGTCGAGGTTGAGCTGGCTGTAGTCGAGTTCGGCGCCCAGCACGAAGCCGTTGCCGAACTGGTGGTTGTAGCCGAACTGCAGGCCGTAGGCGCTGCCGCTGGGGTCCAGATCGGTCGACCAGTTGTTGGTGACGTGGTCGCGCAGGGCCTGGGATTCGATGCTCCACTGTCCGCCCAGGCTGGCGCGGGCGTCGGAGCTGCCGCTGCCGTGGCCGGCGTGGGCGCCGACGTACCAGCCGGTCCAGTCGTCGCCAGCGGCCAGGACCGGGGCGCTGAGCAGGCAGCAGGCGGCAAGGAGCGAAGTGCGCTTGAACATGAGGGTTTCCTTCTTGGGTCGGGGGGTCTGGCGCCACCGTGTCCGGTGGGCGCACCAGCAATGAACGGAATCAGGCGCGTGGTCTGGACAAAACCGGCACCGCCGCTTTCCTGAACGCATCCCCGAACGCCGACGAACGGCGCGCCGGGGCCGGCTAGAATCGGCCGACGCCGGGACCCCGCAGGCCCCCTACGCCATGAACAGCCGCCCCGACCCCGCCTGGCTCGCCCGGAACCTCAAGCGCATGCGGATGTCCCTGGGCGTGTCGCAGATGGAGCTCGCGCTGCGGCTGGGCATCTCGCAGCGGCACCTGAGTTTCGTCGAGCAGGGACGCGCCAAACCCAGCCGCGACCTGGTGCTGCGCTGGTCGCGCGAGACCGGCGCCTCCACCGACGACCGCAACGCCGCCCTGCTCAGCGCCGGTTTCGCGCCGGCCTTCCGCGAGTTCGGGGCCGACCAGGTGCGGGAAACGCCGGGCTTCAAGGCGCTGTCGGAAATGCTGGTGGCGCACGAGCCCTATCCGGGCATCGTGTTCAACGCCGACTGGATGATCAATGCGATGACCGAGGGCGGCCAGTGGCTGTGCGGCATCGGCATGGCCGGCTTCCTGGAATCCATGGACGGGCCGCCGACCCAGATGGACATGATCGCCGCCCTGGTCCATCCCGGCGGCCTGCTGTCGCAGGTCCGGAACGCACCCGAGGTGGGCTTCGCGCTGCTGCGTCAGCTGCGTTCGGAGCAGTTGGCGCGGCCCTCGCTGGCCGAGCGGGTGGACCGGCTCGAGGCCTCGCTGCTGCAGCGCTATGGCGCCGACGGCATCGGGCAGCCGCGCGCCGCCGGCGATCCTTATCTGCGCGTGATCATGGACACCCCGGTCGGCAGCCTGTCCTTCCTGCTGGTGCAGACGGTGTTCGGGCTTCCGCACAGCATTTCGCCCGCATCGCTGCGCACCGAACTCTGGTTCCCCGCCAACGAGCAGACGCGGCGGGTGATGGCGACACGCTGCCAGACGGCGCGCGCGGAACACGTTTGACTACCTCGTGCGTTATTGATCGCGCGCCGATCCGGCGACAAGCTGGTGGCCAGTCAACGAGGAATCCGCCATGGAAGACGCCGTGCCCGCATATCGCCCCCGTCCCCGGCCGACGGCGTTGCCCGTGATCCGCAGCCTGCTGCTGGCGGTGGCGCTGCCGCTGTCCGCACTGGCGGGCACGCCGGTGTTCGACGTGCACGTGCACCTGCGCGAGGGCGAAGCGTCCCTGCAGCAGTTCCGCGCCGATGCCGCCAGGGACGGGCTGGCGCTCGAGGGCGCGGCGGTGATGTGGTTCGGCGGCCCGAACCAGGCGCACGAAGGCGACCTCGCCGCGATCCGCGCCGGCAACGACCGCATGATCGCGCTGGCCAAGCAGCACCCCGACCTGGTCGCGGTCGCGACCGTGCATCCCTACGACGGCCAGGCCGCGCTGGACGAACTGGCCCGGGTGGCGGCGCAGGGCGTGCGCATGCTCAAGCTGCATCCGCACACCCAGCGCTTCGACCTGGCCGATCCGCGCTCGGAAGCCCTGGTGCGCCGGGCCGGCGAGCTGGACGTGGTGGTCCTGCTCGACAACGCCAACATCCTGCCCGGCGACAGCGAGCGCCTGTTCAGCCTGGTGGCGCGGACCCCGGGCACCACCTTCGTCCTGGCCCACATCGGCGGCCTGAACTTCCGCTTCTGGAACGTGGTGGCCCTGGCGCGCACCGCCGAGGGCTTCTCGATGGACAACCTCTACTTCGACCTGTCCGCCACAGTGCTGCTGGCCGCGGACTCGCCGATCGAAGAGGAGTTCGTCTGGACCCTGCGCAATGTCGGCATCGACCGCGTGCTGGTCGGCTCGGACTACCCGCAGATCGGCCTGGGCCGCACGCTGGAAGCGCTGGAACGGCTGGACCTGAGCGCCGAGGAAAAAGCCAAGCTGCGCGTCGGCAACGCCCGCCGCCTGTTCGGGCGAAAGCCGGGCGATCAGGGTGGGGCAGAGGGAGGCCGTCAGGCCGATCGGGAATCCTGAATCGGAAAACCCGAACCCTGGTTCCCGAAGGGGAAATGGCGCGCCTGGAGGGATTCGAACCCCCGACCAATGGCTTCGGAAGCCACTACTCTATCCGGCTGAGCTACAGGCGCGCGGCCCGGCATTATGTCATTGAACTCCGTCACGGGTTAAGCCCGCGCCGCGGGCGGGACTGTGGCGCGGCTCACAGCCCGGGCAGGCCGGGGTGTTACCGGCCGGCGCGGGGGGTTACCCTCGGGTCGACACGGCGCCGATGGAGTGGGATGGACACCGCCTTCCTGACCAGCCTGCTGCAACACCCCTCGCGGCATGCGCTGCTGGCGCTGGACGGCAGCGGCCGGCTGCTGGCCGCCAACGATCGCGCCCGCGAACTGGTCACCCCGGCGCTGGAGGCCGAATTGCGGCAGGTCCTGACCGGCGCCATGGCCCAGCTGGCCGCCAACCCGGACCGGCAGATCCACCATCGCCACCGCGGCCAGGGCGTCGAGATCGACTGCCTGCTGCTGGCGGCGCGCGATGCCGAGGGCGACATCCACGGCTACACGGTCAGCCTGCTGGCGGTGGACGAGGACCCGGGGCTGGCCGAATCGCCCGACCGCGCGCGCTGGCGTTTCGCGCTGGAGAACGCCCAGGACGGCCTGTGGGACTGGAGCGCCGACACCGGCAAGGTCTACCGGTCGGGCCGCTGCCTGAGCATGCTCGGCTATCCGCGCGACTACCTCGGCGACGAACTGCACAGCTGGCGCGAACTGATCCATCCGGACGACCAGGGCCGTGTCGCCGAGGCCCTGCAGAACCACCTCGCCGGCCGCCACGCCAAGTACCAGGTCGAGTACCGCGTGCGCGACGCCCGCGGCGGCTGGCGCTGGATCCTCGACCGCGGCCGGGTGATCGCCTGGACGCTGGAGGGGCGCCCGCGCCGGGTCATCGGCACCCATACCGACATCACCGCCTACAAGCAGATCGAGGCGCAGCTGCGCGAGCGGGAAGTGCTGCTGAACCAGGCCCAGCACGTGGCCCGCATCGGCAGCTGGAGCTGGGACCCGGAAAGCGACAGCCTGTGGTGGTCGGACGAACTGTTCCTGATCGCCGGCCTGCCTTCGGACCAGCCGCCGCCGCCGTTCCGCCGCCAGCGCGAGCTGTTCGAGCCCGCCTCCTACCAGCGCCTGCACGAGGCCTCGCGCCGCATCCTGGAAGACGGCACGCCCTACGACACCGAACTGGTGATGCTGCGTCCCGACGGCGAACGCCGCACCGTGGCGGCGCGCGGCGAGGGCATCTTCGGGCCCGAGGGCCGGGTGATCCGCCTGGTCGGCGTCATCCACGACGTCACCGAACGCAACCGCGCCGAAGAAACCTCGCGCTGGCGCAACGACCTGCTCAACCGCATCGCCGCGGTCGGACGCATCGGCGGCTTCGAGCTGCTGGTGGACACCGGCGCCCTGCAATGGACCGACGAGAACTACCGCATCCACGGACTCGATCCCGGCGTACCGCTGACGATCGGCAGCGCGATGCAGCACTACGAGCCGGACTCCCGGGGCCGGCTGTCCGAGGCCATGCGCCGGATGCTCCAGGACGGCGTACCCGAACAGACGCTGGAGGTCGGCTACATCACGCCTGACGAGCGCCGGCTCTGGCTGCGCATCATGGCGCGGCTCGAACTGCGCGACGGCCGGCCCTACCGCATCACCGGCCTCACCCAGGACATCACCGAGGAACATGAGGCCGACGAGCGCATCGAACAGCTGGCGCACTACGACACGCTCACCGGCCTGCCCAACCGTTTCCTGTTCCGCCTGCGCGCCGAGGACGCCATCGCCCAGGTGCGCAACGGCGAACCGCCGCTGGCCCTGCTCTTCCTCGACCTCGACCGCTTCAAGCTGGTCAACGACACCCTGGGCCATGCCGCCGGCGACCAGCTGCTGCAGGAGGTGTCGGGCCGCATCAAGTGCTGCGTGCGCGGCAGCGACCTCATCGGCCGGCTCGGCGGCGACGAGTTCCTGGTGCTGCTGCGCGAGGTCGGCCGGCCCGAGGACGCGTCGGTGGTGGCGCGCAAGATCATCGCCGCGCTCGGCGAGCCGGTGGACCTGTCCGGCACCGAGGTGCAGGTCGGCTGCAGCATCGGCATCGCCCTGCTAAGCGACGCCAATCCCGACCTGGACGCCCTGCTGCGCGCCGCCGACACCGCGATGTACGCGGCCAAGGAGTCGGGCCGCAACACCTTCCAGTTCTACAACGACAGCTTCTTCGAGAAGGTGCAGCGGCGCGTGACGCTCGAGCAGGAGCTGCGCCAGGCGCTGGCGCGCGGCGAACTGAGCCTGGTCTACCAGCCCACCGTCTGCCTGCGCCACGGCAACGTCAGCGGCGTCGAGGCGCTGCTGCGCTGGCACGGGCCCGACGGAAGCCTGCGGTCGCCGGTGGAATTCATCCCGATCGCGGAGGACAGCGGCGAGATCCTGGCGATCGGCCGCTGGGTGCTGGCCGAGGCCTGCCGGCAGGCGGGCATCTGGCACCAGGAAGGGCTGCAGTTCGGCCGGATCGCCGTGAACGTGTCGGCGGTGCAGCTGCGCGACCCGCAGTTCGCGGACGACGTGCTGGCGATCTGCCGGCGCTACCGCTGGCCCACCGACCGGCTGGAGCTGGAGCTGACCGAATCGGCGCTGATGCGCGACACCGACGTGCTGCGCCGGGCCTTCGACCTGTTCGCGGCCAACGGCATCACCCTGGCGGTGGACGATTTCGGCACCGGCTTCTCCAACCTGGCCTACCTGCACCGTTTCCCGGTGCGGCACCTGAAGATCGACCGCAGCTTCGTGCAGCAGCTGTCCGACGACGGCGAGCGCATGCGCGGCCTGACCCAGGCCGTGGTGACCCTGGGCCATGCGCTGGGCATGGCGGTGGTGGCCGAGGGCGTGGAGACCGAGGGCACGCTCGAACTGCTGCGGGGCCAGGGCTGCGACGAGGCCCAGGGTTACCTGTTCACCCGGCCGCTGGTGCCGGCCGAGCTGGAAGCCTGGCTGCGCGTGCAGCCAGGCTGAGGCCCGGTCAGTCGCGGCGCGTGTACAGCGCCGCGTGGATGCAGGAAAGGATGTTGGCGATCCAGCCGCCCAGGGTGAAGGTCACCACCCAGAGCACGCCGGCGAGGATCAGCCAGAAGATCGCCCACAGGATCCGGCCCTGGACCAGCTGGCCCAGCCCGGGAATGAAGAAGCTGCACACCGCGGCGATCACGTTGCCGGTGGAACCCTGGCCTGCACTCATGGTCCTGCTTCCTCCTGTGGGTTGGACGCCCACTTTACTGGGGACGGCGCAGGCCCGGGGCAAGGGTGCGGGAAGTCATGGCCGCCGGCGGCGCTCTGCTAGGCTTTGCCGATGCCTTATGAACGTTATGCGCCCCCTGTTCCCGACCCGCGACCACCGGCCTGGCGCCAGCGGCTGCCGCTGTACTGGCAGCTGATCCGCGGCGACCGCCCGGTCGGCACCCTGCTGCTGCTTTGGCCGACCTGGTGGGCGCTGTGGCTGGCGTCGGAAGGATTCCCGCCGATCGGCACGCTGCTGATCTTCACCGCCGGCGTGTGGCTGACGCGCTCGGCCGGCTGCGTCATCAACGACTACGCCGACCGCTGGCTGGACCCGCAGGTCGAGCGCACGAAGGCGCGGCCGATGGCCACCGGCGCAGTGTCGCCGCGCGAGGGGCTGGCCCTGTTCGCCGCGCTGATGGCGGTCGCCTTCCTGCTGGTGCTGCTGACCAACCGGCTCACCGTGTACCTGAGCGTGGCCGCGGTGTTCCTGGCCGCGACCTATCCTTTCCTGAAGCGCCACACCTACCTGCCGCAGGTCTACCTGGGCATCGCCTTCGGCTGGAGCATCCCGATGGCGTTCGCGGCGGTGCAGGGCACGGTGCCGGCCCTGGCCTGGCTGCTGTTCCTGGGCAACCTGCTGTGGACCACGGCCTACGACACCT
>CAMLKR010000022.1 GCA_946480565.1 uncultured Arenimonas sp.
TCGTAGCGGCCGCTGTCGGTGATCTCGATCACGCCATCGCCGCCGAGCGCGGAGAGTGCGGCCGCCAGCGTCGCGTGGTCCTGCGGCACGCGCAGCGGCGGCGTCGCGGGCGTCGCGAGCGTGCGCGGATATTCGCCGCCGCCGAGATCGGCGGCGCTGGCGTGGTGGCAATCCACCCGCACCCGCGTGCCGGCGGGCAGGCCCGGCGGCAGCGCGATCCGGCCGAGCACCGGATCCACGGCGTAGACGCCGGCCGCCGGCAGGTTCGCCCAGGTCGCGCCGTCGTCGGACAGGTTGCAGGCGCAGATCGCGGCGGCGGGAACTTCCGGCAGGGGATCGCTGGTGCCCGCGTAGAGCCGCAGGCTGTGGCCGTAGTAGTCGTCGCGGCGCTCGTGCAGCGCGCGCCGGGCGATGCGCATCGGCACGTTCAGCGGCGTCGCCAGCGAGGTGATGTCGGTTTCGGTGCGCGGCAGGGTCACCAGCGGGTGGTCGATGCCCAGCGGATGGAAGCGCAGCCGCCGGTCATCCACGGTCACCGCCGGCGACCCGCTCAGCGACAGCGCCCGCCACGGCCAGACGAACAGGCCGACGTGCGGAATGTGGTGGCGGCCGCCGCTGCCGATGCGGCGCACGTCCAGCGTGCGCGGGATGGCGTCGAAGCCACCCCCGACCAGGTCCAGCGGTTCGCGCCGGCGCAGGCCGTCGAGGTCCGGCGGGATGTTCTCGAACTCCACCGGGGCGCCGGGGCGCGGCGCGCGCCAGCGGCGCAGGTCGGGCGCCGCGTGCGACCAGCGGCGGCGGTGCTTGCTGTACTGGGTGGTGACCACGCGCTGGAAATACTCGACCACCACCGATTCCCAGCCGGTGACGTCGCGCGCGAGCTGTTCCAGCACCGAGGCCGTGCCCTTGCGGCGCCGGTAGGCGATGGTGTGCGCGACTTCGGCGCGGGCGTCGGCCTGCGGCGCCTGGCCGTGCAGGCTGCGATAGCCGATCAGGTCGCCCAGGTAGGGGATCACCCAGTCCGCGCAGGTCTCGATGAAGACGTCGTCCTGCAGCTGCTCGATGTCCTCCTCGAAGCGTGCGATCTGCTCGGCCAGCACGGCCAGCAGCGAGGCCAGCGGGCCCTGGTCGCGTTTCCACTGCAGGTCGTCGCGGCGCTGCCGCTGCACGGCGGTGGGGCTGCCCAGGGCTTCCAGCGTCGCCAGTTCCGCCCGCTCGGCGGCGTCCAGCAGGTCCGGCAGGCGACTCGCCTGCTCGGCGTCGCGCGCGCGCAGGTAGGCCGGCAGCAGGGACAGCAGCTTCCTGCGGTCGAAGCTCATGGCATCACCTCCAGCACCAGGCCGGATGGGCCGGCCGCCAGCGTCAGGACCTCGCCCGGCCGCAGGCTGCCGTTCGCCAGCACCTTGGGCGGCAGCGCGAACAGCCGCGGCAGCAGCGCCGGCGGCGCCCCCGGATCAAGCCGATAGAACTGGTCGATGTCCACGGCTTCGACGCCCGCGACGAGGTGCGCCACCGCCATGGCCTCGTCGATGCTCGCGGACTGGGCGAAGTCTCGGTTGCCGAAGGCGTAATGGTCGCGCAGCGCGGCGGCGACGCGCGCGAGCACAGGCTCGGCCTCCATCGCCGCGGATACCTTGATGCGCGCCCGGATCCGGAACGTGGCGGAACCGTAGCTGTGCAGCCACAGCGGCAGCAGCGGATCGCCGTAGCGGCGCAGCGCCTGCTGCAGGTTCGCGAGCGTGGCGCCGTTGGCGGCTATCGCCGCTCCCTCGGGGCCGGCCAGGCTCAGGAAGATGCCGCGCCGTCCGCCGAAGCGCGCCCACACCGCCAGCGCCTTGCTGATGCCGGCGAAGCAGCGGGCGAAGTCGCTGTAGTCCTGCAGCGACACCGCGCGGCCCAGGGTCAGCGTGGTCAACGGCGCGTTGCGCCGGGCATCGTCGCGGGATTCCGGGTCCTGGCCACCACCGGCGGGCGCGGGGTTGAGCACGCTCTTCACCCCGAGCGGACGCCCGAGCAGGGTGGTGAGCTGCCCGGCGCGCACGTTGCCGTCGGCTCCAAGGCCCTTGCGGTAGCCGAAGCGCAGGTTGTCGCGTCCGGTGGGCAGCCGCGCACCTTCGCTGCCGTCGCCGAACTGCACCATGGTGCGCTGGTCGTCGTCCTGGCGCAGGGAGTAGACGTGGTCGTTGGCGCCACGGCCGTAGAGCGAGGGAACTTCTTCCCAGGCCTCGCCGTTCACGCGCACCACCAGGGTCGAGCGGCGGCCGCTGGGTGTGCCGGCGCTGACCTGGGTCAGCGGCGCCTGCTTGAGCAGGAAGCGCTGGTCGGCCCGGGCGGCGTCGCCGCTGCCGGCCAGTTCGCCCACCGATTCGCCGTGCGTTGCGGGCGCGATGTTGCCGCACACGGTCACCGTGCGGCGGTCGTAGACGTTCGCCAGCGATTCCTTCAGCTGCAGTTCGCGGCCCTGGTCGGCGGCGACGCCGATCGAGTCGATGACGACCAGCTCCGAAAACACGGGATCTTCCTTGCGCGCGGCCACCAGCGCGAGGGCGAAGGCGGGAGCGTCCAGGCGGCCTTCGCGGCCCTGTCGGTCGGCCAGCCGCCAGCGCAGCCCCTGGTCGGATGCGGTCTGCAGCAGGGTGTCGAGCTCCTCGGGCGCCAACGGCAGCTCGGAAGCGCCTTGGAGCCGCAGCGGCGGCGCGAGGACCGTGTAGCCGTCACCGGGCTTGAGTGCGACCGGCGCCGCGCCGTCGGGCTGGAAGGGATGGGAGTCGGTGTCCTTGCGGATCACGAGGCGCTGCCGCTGTCCGGTCACGGCGAGGACCTGGCCGGATGTCAGATGTTCGTCCCGGTGCGGCAGCGGCAGCACGCTGCCGTAGAGCGGGTAGGTGAGCGGGCGTTCGGCCAGCGGCAGTTCGTCGCTCTGCGCGAAGACCACGGTTTCGCGCAGGCGATTGCTGAATTGATCCAGGTTCTTGTCGGTGTCGGGGACCAGGCGCGTGATCTTTCCGCTCAGGCCGAAGCCCGAACGCGAGCGCTGGGTCACGCGCTCGGCCTTGTACAGCTCGACCCAGCCCGGCAGCGAGGCCGAGCCCGGCGCGGTGCCGCCGCCGGCCAGCAGGAACCAGCTGCCGGCGATCACCTTCGGGAAGGCCCCGTCGAGATCGATTTCGGTGCCCTGTATTCCGAAGTCCTTCCAGCGCCGAGCGTTGCCGATGTCGGGGTCGGGCTCGGTCAGGCCGGGCAGGTCGGCAGTCAGGCGCATCAGCCGGGCGTCGCTGGCGTTGTGGCCGAACAGCGACGTGCGTGCCCGGAACACGTAGGCGCGGATGCCGCGTCCGGCCGGCGTGGTGTTGTTGTCGCCCAGGCCCTCGGCCCAGCGCAGGCGGGTCAGGCCGGCGTCCGGATCGGTGTCGACCGCGGTGACCACGCGCGCATCCCACTGCTCGCTTTCCGTGTCGTCGACGTCGCGCTCGTCGCCGACAATCAGCACCACGTCGCCGGGCTGGACCTGGGTGGCGATGCCGCGCACCCACAGCTCGCGCGTGCCGGCGACCAGGCGCTGCGGTTCACGGGTGCGCACCGGCATCGCGTTCCAGCCCACCCGCGCCACGACGGCCTCGGTAGTCTCGAAGGTCTGCGGCTGCTCGTTCTCGCCGGGTATGCTCTGCACGCGCGTGCCGACCGGAACCGTGACCGGCCGCGCCGCCAGAGACGGTAATCCGGGCGCGTCCTCGAGCAGGAAGGCCAGGTGGGTCGAGGCGGCGACGCCCGGCGACAGCTGGTAGCCGATCAACCGCCCCAGCTCCAGGATCGAGCGGCGCTCCACCGCCGTGCGCAGGTAGGCCTCGTTGGCGAAACGTTCCTGGTAGAAACCGAGTACGTCGAACATCACCGCGCCGGCATCGCAGAAGGCGATGCTGAAGTCGTCGTCGTCGCGCGTGCGCAGCCCGGCCAGCGCCGGGTGGCGCGTGCCCGAGAGGCTGGACAGCATCGCCGCCTTGAACTCGCCGTGGCGGCCGATGCGGTAGTCAATGGCCGGAAGGCCGGGCGCATTGAAGCGCAGGCCAGGAAGGGGCGCGGAGTCCGCGCAGCAGCCGCAGTCGTTGAGCGGGGTATCCATGGCTTCCTACTTGCCTCCGTGCAGTTCGAGGTCGAGCACGCCGCGTTCCGGATGGTTGGGGTCGTTGTCGAGCCGGGCGATCTCGAGCGCGCCGAGCGTGATGCGGCCATCGGCCAGGGCCAGGCTGTCGGTTCCGCCCTGGCGCCGGAAGGTCGTGACCTGCGCCGACAGCACGCCGGGCACGGCGTGGGCGGCGGCATAGATCCGGCTGAGGTAGACCGTCTGGCCGAAGCTGAAGTGGTCGGGATGGAACAGGCCGCGCCGGCCGTCGCGCAGCACGCGGTTGCTGAAGAGCTCCTCAAGCGCCTGCCGCACGTCGCTGCGGAAGTGCCCGGGCTTGACGCAGACATGCAGCGCCAGCTCCAGCGGCACGTGCAGCGGCTCGCGGAAGTCCAGGTCGTGGCCGGCCAGGCGGTAACGGTCCAGGTGCCGCTGCAGCGACTGCGCGAAACTTTCCGTCAGGATGTCGCCGCCGGCGCGGTCGGGCGTGACGAAGACGGTGTGCCAGCTGCCGGTCCAGCGCAGCATGGCCGCGGCATTGGCGACGTTCTCGTGCCGCTTCGTCATGGCGGCGTAGTCGTCGGTGGTGACGGCGCGTTCCTGCCGGCGGAACGCCTCGGGTGCGCGCCGGCGTACGCTTTCGGACGATTCGGGATCGGTGCCGCCGCCCGCCGGCAGCGGGTTGCGCACGCCGGCGATCGCCGCAACCGGCGTCAGGGCGTGGCGGACCGACTCCGCGCCGACATTGCCGGCGCTGCCGTTGCCGACCCGGTAGCTGGCCACCAGCCGGCTGCCCGCCATCGGCCGCCGCCCGCGCCGGTCGTCGCCGAAGCGCAGCTGCGGGATGCCGTCGTTCTCGACCTCGACGACGAACTCAGTGGTGTCGCCGTGGCTTGCCAGCAGGCTGCGCCGTGCCCGCCACAGCTGTCCGGGCTGGGATGGATCGGTCAGCGACACCTGCGGCTCGGCGTCGCCCGGCGACTGCCTCAGGAGCCGTGAGGCGGGAACGTCCGGCCCGAGCGACGGAGCCACCGCCTGGGTCAGCGGCCAGGACGACAGCCGGGGCCGGAAGCGCGCCGGCACCGGCACGCCGGGTTCGGCGTCGCAGCGGCCGCCGGTGCCTGCCGCCGCCACTAGCAGACGCGGCAGCGGCACTTCGGGCAAGGGTTCGGCGACCCGCCGACCATGGTCGGCCAGCAGCACGTTGCCGCGCGCCAGGCTGACCTGGTCGAGGTAGACGCTGCCGTGTTCCTCGTCGGTGACGGCCGAGACGCAGAGCGCGAAGGGCAGGGCGTCGGCCTCCGCCCAGGCGATCTCGGTGATCTGCTGGCCGCTCAGCGGATCGGCGAGCGGATTGCCCAGCGCGCTGGCTTCCACCGAAACGAGCCGCACCACGTGGCGATGGCGGGGGTCGGCGTCGCCGGCCTTGCCGGTGGCCGGCCCCAGTACTTCCTCGAGCAGCAGGAAATCGCCGGCCGCCAGGTCCGGGAAGTGGCCGCGCAGGGTCGCGCGCGTGCTGCCGCGGGCCAGGCAGCAGCGCTCGTCGCCCCAGGTGTGGAAGGGCAGCAGGTTGTGCGCGGCGCGCAGCGCCAGCGCATGCATGGGTTCGAATACTTCCGGCTCCCGCTCCATCGCCTCGGCGGCTTCGGCCGAGCCGGGAGCGAGATGCACGGGCAGTCCGGGGCAGTGGGTCAGGAACTGCGTGCCGGCGGCCGGCAGCAGCGCGTCGGCACCGGCCTGCAGCTGCAGCCAGGTGCGGGCGTTGCAGCCGTCGTGCATCGGGTAGTCGACCAGCAGCGCGTGCCGGCGCAGCGATACGCGGCTGCGCGCGGTCCCGAGGTAGGCTTCGGTCGCGGCGACGTCCTGCTGGTAGCTCAGCTGGTCGCCGGCATAGGCCAGCAGTTCGGTCAGCACGGCGCCGAGGTCGGCCGGATTGGGGTCCCGGAAGCCGGGTAGCAGCTGCGCCATGCGGTCGAGAAGCAGGCGCCGGAAGCTGCCGTAGTCCTTGGCCAGATAGTTGATCTCCGGCGGCGGCGTGGGTTCGGGGTCGCACTGGTGCGCCGGCCGGCAGTCGAAGTCGCTCTCGCATTCGACCTTGAACGAGAACTCGATCTCGGCCAGCGCCGGGTCGTAGCCGGGCGGCGCGTGGTCGTCGCCGGGCGAACGCACCAGGCGCAGGCGATAGGTCGAACGGTCGCCGCGCACGCGGGTGCGCACCACCAGCACGCGCGATGGGTCGGACGTGGCGGCCAGCAGCGCCGCTTCTTCGGGCGTGAAGGCCGGCGCGGACGGCGAGCTCGTCGCCCATTCCACCGCGATGCCGCGGATGCGCTCACCGCCGTCCAGGCGCAGATTGCCTTGGTCGAGGCCGGCGAACGGCTTGAGGAAGTGCAGGAACAAAGTGCGCTGACGGTGCGGATGCGCCTCGGGCAGGTCGCGGTCGAGCACCTCGAGGTAGTCGAGCCCGTTGAGCGTCGGATGCGCGTTGACGGCGTTGCGCCGGTGCCGGTCGCAGCAGTGGTATTTCATGGCGCGCCTCCGCGGCTGAAGCTGGCGACCTGGACCTGGTCGTCGCCGCGCAGGCTGTAGGCCACGGTGACGCGCAGCGCTTCGTCGCGGGCCTCGACCCGGACTTCGCGCACCGTCACCAGGTCGCCGAGGAACTGCGCCAGCGCGCCCTGCACCAGCATCTGGGTCGCGCCGGCCAGCTCGGGCGAGTTCGGTGCGAACACCAGCTGCGCCACGCCGCTGCCGAAGTCCGGCCGCATCACCCGCTCGCCCGGCGCGGTGAACAGCACGGCTTCGATCAGGTCGCGCACGTGGCGATCAGGACTGCTTTCGGCGGTGCGCCCGCGATGGTCGAACTGGTAGGGGGAGGCCAGGGGCATGGGTCACCTCAGGTCGCGATGACGCGGGGTTGGGTGGCGACGGCCAGCAGCGGCGCGCCGTTGGGCGCACACACCGCCACCCCCGTCTGGATGGCCAGCGGCATGCCCATCGCCTTGACGCGCAGCGAGCCGACCACCCAGATGCCGGTGACGCAGGGGCCGGGGGCACTGGCGAAGGGGCAGCCGGCGACGGTGTAGGGCGGGCCGAGCGTGGCCACCGGCTGGCCGCTGACCAGCACGCGCGGCACCGGCGCGGTGGGGATCGCCTGGCCGCCATGGCCGCACAGCACGGTGGCGCCGAGATGGAGGACGGGACCGGGCATCAGGTCACCGTCAACGCGGCTAGGTTCATGTCGATGGGCGTGCCGACGATGTTGATCGCCGGGCCCGTCATGTTGATCACCGCGCCCTTGCCGTTGGAGATGATGATGCCGGTGTCGCTGACCGAGATCATCGCGCCCGTGGTGGTCTGGATCATGATGCCGCCCGCGGGACCCGGCACGTCGCTGATGATGATTCCGTTCTTGAGCGTGGTCTGCAGGGTGATGCCCGGCACCGCCGGCGGGATCAGCCGCGACATCACCGGCACCTCGGCGCCCAGGCCCCAGTAGCTGCCGACCCAGATCGGTTTGCTCGGGTCACCGCGCTCGAACTCCACCCAGACGCCCGATCCCATCAGCGGCAGCGCGAACAGGCCCATGTTCGGCCCGGCACAGGGCACGCAGGGCATGGCCCAGGTGGTCGGCGCCAGGCTGCCGACATCCGGGCAGATCACCTGGATGCGGCCGATCAGCAGCGGGTCGACGTTGTTGACCACGACGGCGCGGTACTTGCCGTAGAACTTCCGGGCCGGGCCGGTTTCTGCAGTCATGGCGGCACCATCGGTGTGTTGGAGACCAGTCCGTCGCGCGAGAGGTTGAAGCTCTGCTTGTACTGGCCGCGCTTGATGTCGTGGGTGACGCTGTTGACGTAGTAGAGTCCGTCGTAGCTGAGGCCGGCGCCGCGCACGCCCACCATCATCCGGGCGCGCAGCACGTGGCCGTAGCGCAGCACGTCGAGCGATCCCGAGCCGGTGATGGAATCCTGCGCCGAGAACAGGATGCCGAGCGCCTTGTTGGCCGCGTCGGACGGGTTGAGGTGTGCGGCGTCGCTCGGGAACTCCAGCCGGGAAGGCAGCGGGATGCGCAGGCCCATCGGGGGCCGCAGCACGCTGAGGTTGGGGATCGGGATCGGGATCGGCGCACGCCGCGACACCGGGTCCATCACCGTCATCACCACGATCTTCTTGGCCATGCCGTCGAAGCTGAAGCTCAGCGACTCGACGTTGGTGTAGGCGTCCATGTTGACGTTCAGCGCCGGCTGCGGCGCCGGGATGCGGATGTCGGGGCCGAAATAGGCGATGTTGGAACCCGGTGCCGGGCCGGGTTCGACGTAGAAGACGTAGCCGCAGTTGGAGGCCAGCTCCTTGAGGTATTCGCGATCGGTGCCGCGCTGGTGCGGCATCTCCTCCAGCGGGTTCGGGATGTCCGGGATCACGGGCGGGATCGCGATCGGCGCGATGCCCAGCGCCGCGTACTTGGCCAGGATGGCGTAGACGCGGGCGATGATCGGCATGGCCGGGAAGCGCATGAAGGGCATCTCCACCAGGTCCATGTACAGGCTCAGGTCCTCGCCGGTGATGGTTAGGGTGGACTTGCCCGGATCGTTGCTGGGCGCGATTTCCTGGCGGGTGACCACGCCGTCGGCCAGCACGTGCGGCAGGCCGTGCACGGTGGCGACGATGATCACGCGGGTCAGGATCGGGTCGAAGTAGCCCGCCGGCAGCAACGCGTTCTGGATCAGCGAGTTCTTGCCGACCTGGAAGCTGAGCTGGAAACCGCCGCGATCGCCGCCGCTGTTCACCTGCACGGCGTCGAGCGCGTCCAGCACCTCGGCCGGCGCGGGCACCGGCACGCCGGGGCCGATCAGCAGCGTCAGATGCACGCCGTCGAGCATCAGCCGATCCCCTCGGGCAGGGCGATGCGCAGGCTGCGGCCGATCGCTTCGGTCAGCGCGTCGGGGCGGGTGGCGCCATTGGCTTCGCAGAGCTTCCAGTACTGTTCGGGGTCGGTGAGGTAGCGCGCCGACAGGTTGTCCAGCCGGTCGCCCTGCACTACGGTGTGCCGGGCGAAAGCGATGAAGCGCTCCGGCGCCGGCACGAAGCGGCGCGCGAGGTAGGCGGTGCCGCGGCCGTCGGGACCCGCGTGCACCAGCACCGGCACGCCGTTGTAGCGGCTGTTGGGCGGGAACGGCCGGGTGCCGGCGGTGGCGTTGCCCAGCAGGTTCTCGAGCTGCTTGAGCGCGTCGTTCACGGAATGCCTCCCAGGCCCAGGGCCGCCAGGTCGCCGCCCGGCGCCTTGCCGGCCAGGCGTTCCTTGTTCTGCAGGTGGCCGAGGAAGAGCGTGCCGGCCTTGTGCGAGAAGCCGACGTCGTTCACCGACAGCACGCGCATGCCCAGGCTGACCTTGGCGCGCAGCGGGTTGAGGTCCGGGTCGAAGGCTTCTTCGGTGACGCTGAACTCGGTGATGCGCACGGCCAGGATGCGCTGCTTGCTCCAGACGAACAGCGCGAGCGGCGCTTCGGCCGCCGCGATCTCGATGGTGCCGATGGCGGCAAGCCCATCGGCCGCGAGCAGCGAAGCCGAAGTGGGATTGATCAGGCCCTCGAGCGCGGCGATCTGCGGCTGGATGCCGAACTGCACGGTGTTGGCGTGCTGGTCGGGGAACTCGAGCTGGTCGGTGGCGTCGATCTCGGCCTCGAGCTTCAGGGTTTCCACGGCCGGGCCTTTCAGTCGAAGTACTTCGGAACGGTCGCCCCCCTCGCCGGTGCCCTGCACCTGCAGCGTGCGGCTGAGCGAGTCCGGGTTGTACTGCAGGGCGATCACGCGCCTGACCGCGCCGGACTTCGGGTCGATCAGGGCGATACCGGCGCGCAACAGCTTCGGGGAGATCGGACTGTTGTTCATGGCGGGCGGTTCCTCACAGCGTTTCCCAGATCTCGCGCATTCTTCTTCCTTCCGTATCGAACATTTCGTTGCAGGCGTTCACCGCTTCCGAGCGGCTCTGGTCCTTGAACCAGTTCCGCATGTACTTGGTCGCGGTGATCCATTCGTTGACGGCGACCTTCCAGGCGCGCCGTTGGTCCGCCGAGCCGCCGTTGCTGCGCAGGCTCTCGCCCCTGGCGACGAGCTGCCGGGCGTACGCGCGGGCCTGGCTGGTCCAGGCCGCCGCGTCGCGGATCGGATCGCTCGAGCCCATTCCGGGGATCAGTTGGAGGGCGGGAGCCTGCGGCTGTGCGGCCGGATTCAGGGCCGGGGGAGAGGCGGCGGGCGGCCCGGCGTCCTTCTTCGCAGGCTCCTCGGCGGCGGGCTTTTGCGGCCCCTTTCCGGCCTGCGCCTGCCTGGCCTGGGCCTCGCGGTCCTTGGCCTGTTTGCGGAGCTTCTCGGAAAGCTCGCGCTGTTCCTCTTCGCGCTGCTGCCGCTCCCGCTCCTCAGCCACGTCCAGAAGCTTGAAGGAGTAGGTGAAAGAGTTTTCGGTGAAGAAGATTCCGTCACCCTCGGACTTGCTCTCCTCGCCCTTGCGGGTGCCCAGCGCCACCGTCACGGATTCGAGGCTTTGTCCGCCCATCATGTTGTTCTGGCTGATGACCACGGTGACCGTCGCGTAGATCTCCTTCGGATCCTGCTCGAGCAGCGCGGCCAGCTCGGAGGTCATGCCGGCGAGCTTGATCCGGACGTCCTTCTCGATCTCGCGCTCCATCTCTTCCTGCGCGGCTTGCCGTTTGGCGTCGCCGAGCAGAAGCTCCTCGACTTCGGGACCGATCGCGATCAGCGGATGTCCACCCTTGGGTCCGCCGCCGCGGGGCTTCGCGCCGCGGCCCTTGGCGCCGGCGCCGGCCCGGGCGCCCGGGCCCTTGAAGAACTTTCCGGCGCCGGCGCCGGACTTTCCCCTCGCCGCGGATTCCAGGCGCGATGCGGGCGGAACCTCGATCTTCGCAGCGGGGATACGGCCCGGAGGCGTTTTTGGCAAGGGCTTGGGCGCCGGCGGCGCGGCCGGGACTTCCACCTTCGCGCCGGGCGCCTTGACCTGGACTTCCTTGGAGTAGCCGCCCTTCTTCCACCAGCGTTCCTGCGCGGTGACTTCACTGCCCTGCATCTCCTTCGGGAGGTTCCTGGCCAGCTGCTTGGCGTCGTCGATCGTCTTGTTGAGGTGAGGCTGCTTCTCGCCGCCGGGAGGCGCCAGTTCGTTCGGCAGCGTGCGCTTGTCGCCCGCGCGCATGTCGGCCTCGCTCCACGGCCCGGCGGTGACGTCGCCAACGAGGACCTTTCCATCCTTGACCGCCACCATGTCCGGCCGGCGGTTCTTGTGCGGAAACGCCTTCTTGAGCCACGGGACGTCGCCGAACTCGGAACTCGTATAGACCTTGTAGCCCTTGCCCTCGAGCGTCTTGCGCCACTTGCCGATCTCCTGGGGCTCGGAGAACTTGCCAAGCTCCGCGGCTTCGTTGCCGTTGCGCTGCACCTGGGCGGGCCGCCCGTCCTGCTGCAGGACATGGGTGAGTTCATGGGCGATCAGCGTCCTGCCGGCCAGCGTTCCCGGCTGGTATGCGCCTTCGGCGAAGACCAGGTCGTGGCCGAAGGCGAACGCATTGGTCTGGCGCCGCAGAGCGGATGCCGATGCCTGCTCGCCCGAATGCACGCGGATCGAGCTGAAGTCCGCGCCGAAGCGGTCTTCCATGAAGTTGCGCGTCGAAGCGTCCAGAGCGACGCCGGAGCCACCGGTTTCGGCGGAAACCCTGGACCGGAAACCATCCAGTCCCTGGGTCTGCAGCGGTGAGGGGGTGCCCACCGTGGGCGTCGACGGGTGCATGACCAAGGCTGCCGCGGCGTTGGCCGCGCGCTCCGCATCCACAGCCCCCGGCGGGTTCAGAATGGCGGCGGGCCGCCCTGCGGCTGGCGCCACGCGCACCGAGGGGTGGTCGCCTGCCTGGGGAGCTTGCCGGTCGGCGGACGCGGTGGCGGACGGATTGGAGCGGGAGCGCGACATCAGCACGTCTCCGTCCGCGAACTCTTGAAGCCTTTCAGCCGGTACATCGTTCCCGCCGTGTGCCCCGCGTCATAGAGGCTCGCCGGCATCGGCTTGAGCCCGGACGGCGGCTTCAGCATCTGCGGCTGGTGCGCGAGCCAGGAATGGCCGGTGAGATGGTTCTTGCGCGGGATCAGCGTCAGGTTGGACTGGTCCGCGTCCTTTCCGCCCAGGAACAGCGGCACGACGTGGTGCAAATGCATGGTGTTGGCCACCGGGTCCTTGCCCCAGAGGCGCTGCATCCGCATCTGCTGGGCAGCCGTTTCGTCGCGGTCCGCGCCCGGGGTCCTGACGAAGACCAGTTGCGGGACGTTGCCGACCAGCGGCGGGCCCAGCAGGGTCGGCCAGCAGATCGGATATATTCCCTTGCGCTGCTTCTTCTTGTCCTTCTTCTTGCGCGTCTTGGCCTTCTTCGGTTTTGTCTGGCCCTTGGTCTTGCGGAACGTCTTGCGCGACTTGGCCGGCTTGGCGCGCTTGGGCTTGGGCGCCTTGGCGGTGCGGCCTGGCTTCCCGCGGGTGGGGCGCTTGAGCTTGCCGCGCCCCCGCAGGCTGATGATGAACTCTGCGACGGAAGCGACCTTCTTCTTCGTCCGCATCCAGTTGGTCTGCTTTTCGAAGCTGGCCATCTCGTCGTCAATCTTCTTTAGGGTTTCCCCTTCCTCCTTGAGGTTCTTCTCGTAGTCGATCAGCTCCCTGGCGGCGACCAGGTTCATGTTCACCGTATCCTCCAGTCCGCCTACCAGCGCGAACATGTCGCCGGCCAGGTCGCCGACGTAGGAGTTCTGGGTCATCCAGTCCTCGTGCCACTCGGCGAACTCGTCCAGCTGTTCCTCCACGTCGTCGAGGTTGGTCACGTCGTCGGGGATGTCCAGCTTGACGTTGCGGTTCAGGACGTAGGCGTGCTGCGCGTTCTGCGCGTACATCTGCATCTCGAGGTAGGCGAGGCCGAGGATGGTCTTGCGGTGCTCGTCGGACAGTCCGGCGAACACCGGGCCGAGCTCCTCCAGCAGCGCGATCGTCTCCGTGACGGCCTCGGCCTGCGCGTGCACGATGTCCAGCAGGTCGAGGTCCACCTGGTCGGCGTCCGCGAGCAGCGAATCGGCCTGCTGTTTTCCGGCGCGGGCCGACACCAGCGCCGCGTCGATGTCCGACTGCCCCGCCTTGACCCGGTCGGCTTCCGCCGCACGCTGCTTGTCCTCGTCCTGCGTGGTGGGCTCGTCCTTCTCGGGCTCGGTCGCGACCGGGGGGCTGACAGCAGGTGCCGCCAGCTCTTCGACGAAGGCGGCGACGACGTAGAGCGGTTCCTTCGGTCCGAATCCCGGGACGGCTTCGGCGGTGACGACCTGCAACCAGGCGCCGCCGGCCTTGGTGGCGACGATGTTCACCTGGGTCCCGGGCTCCAGGGCCGTCGGGCAGTTGGACTTTTCGGCGCCGGCGGCGATGGAGCGGCAGACCTTGGCCGTCGTCTGGCCCGACAGCTTCCTTGCCTTCTCGCGCTTCGCATCGGCGGAGATCTCGGCCAGCGAGAGGATCCGGCCACGCCTCGCCGGAGGGCCGGGCTGCCGCTGCAGATAGGCCGGACCGCGTTCCGCCTGACCCTGCTGGACCACGTGCGTGAGTTCGTGCGCGAGCAGCTTCCGCCCCGCGCTGGTCGCGGGCGAGTACTGGCCCGATGCGAAGACGATGTCCCGCCCGCTGGTGAATGCATGGGCGTTCACCGCCGCGGTCGCCCGGTCGTCGACGTGGATGCGGACGCCGCTGAAATCGTGTCCGAACCGCGACTCGAAAAAGCCGCGTTCCGCCTCGGGCAGCGCTTGTCCCGGCGCCGAGAGCGCGGCCTCGACGGAGGCCGGAGCGGTCTCGGTGCCGGCATTGCCGGCAGTCATGCGCTGGATGCCCGGCGGGGCCTTGGCCGCGGGGGCGCTGCCGGACGTGAGGATCCGCTCCGCCATCCGATCCGCTTCGCGTTCGAACGCATCCCCTTCCGGGCCGATGCGGATCTTGGTCTGCAGCGCGCGCTGCTTCTTCCTCCGGCAGGTATCGCAGCCGCCGGGACCGGCTGCGGCCATCGAGCCACAGGACGAGCACCGCCGCTGCAGAATCCGGTTTCCGCCCGGGGGCGCGCGGTGGATGGCGCTCGATTCCGGCGTCGTGGTGGCCACGTGCTTCATCGACGCAGTCCCTGGACGATGGCAGCCGCGGCCCGGCTGCCGATGGAGGCGGCGCCCTCCGGAGCGGGCGCGGGGGGAAGGGAGAGCTTCAGCCCACGTTGGCTTCCCGCACCGGTGAGCTCCGCGGCGACCTGCGGATCCGCGAGCAGGTGGCCGAGGGCGGCCTCCAGCTCGCGGGTGATCCTGTGCTGCTGATCCGCGGGAAAACCCCGCAGCGCCAGTTCGCCGATGCTGACGGCGATCCGGGAGGGCGGGGGCCGGTTCATGCCCAGCCCCTGATTTCGCCGTCGGCGAGCGGCCGCTCCAGCTTTCCGCTTTCGCTCTGGGCGGCCCGGAGCAGGTGCGCCATGCCCACCGGCTGGTCCGATTCCGCCGCCAGGAAGGCGGCATTGAGCGCGATGTTGCGGATGTTTCCGCCGGGCAGGCTCAACCTCGCCAGCTTGGCGAAGTCGATGTCCGCCAGCGGCACCTTTTCCGGGAAGGCTCGCCGCCAGATCGCCTCTCGCAGCGCGAGGTCGGGGAAGGGGAAGTTGACGATGAAGCGCAGGCGGCGATGGAAGGCCCGGTCCAACCCGGATTTCATGTTGCTGGTCAGTACTGCCAGTCCCCGGTACGCCTCCATGCGCTGCAACAGATAGCTGACCTCGATGTTGGCGTACCGGTCATGGCTGTCCTTGACCTCGCTGCGCTTCCCGAACAGCGCATCGGCCTCGTCGAACAGCAGGATGGCGCCGCTCTGTTCTGCGGCGTCGAAGACGCGGCGCAGGTTCTTCTCGGTCTCGCCGATGTACTTGCTCACGATGGCCGAAAGGTCGATGCGGTACATGTCCAGCTCGAGCTCCCGGGCCAGGACTTCGGCGGCCAGCGTCTTGCCGGTGCCGCTTTCCCCGCAGAACAGCGCGCTTACGCCCAGCCCGCCGCCGCCGCGCTGGGCGAAGCCCCAGTCCTCGTAGACGCGGGCGCGCTGGCGCAGGTGCGCGGCGATCTGCCGCAGCGTGTTTCGCGGCGCGGGAGGCAGGATCAGGTCGTCCCAGCAGGCCCGAGCATCGATGCGTTCGGCGAGGTCGTCGAGCTGGGCCCGGCCCAGGTGCCGGCAGGCGCGCCAGATGCCGGCTTCGACGTCGTCCGCGCTGGGTTCGGTCGTCGCCGCAATCTCGGCGATGCTGGCCGCGCTGAGGCTGAAATGGCTCGACAGCGCGCCCAGGTCTCCGTTCACCAGCGCCGCGTACTCTCCCAGGGCCGATTGCCAGAGCAGACGCTGTTCGGTCGGGGGCGGGCGATCGACCGTCCAGCTGCGGCATGCGCGCTGCAGGCGAACCGGATCGCGAGAGCGGATGAACAGCGGCGCCTGCAGGTTCTCGGCGAAACGCTCGATGGTGGCCGCGGTCGTCGGTCCGTCGCCTTCCAGCAGCAGGGCTGCAGGCAGCAGCCGGGACTCGCGTTCCAGCAGGACCTGCAGAAGGTCCGTCTCCGCGGCGGAGGTGGGCAGGTCGACGGCACGCAGCGAGTAGGTCCGGTAGCCGAGTTTCCCGGCGACCGAGGCGACAATGTCCTGCTGTCCCCTAGCATCGTTGCCTTCCAGAAGGGTTGGTTCGCCGTAGTGGGCCTCCGAACTGAGATGGGCGGCAATGCGGTCGGCCAGCGCGGCGTGGGTGGGCGAGAGCCGGGCCGGCGGCGGCAGCGGGGCCATCATCGGCCGTAGCCGGCTGTCGATGTGGTTGATGCCCGCGACAAAATGCAGGATGCGTTCGTCCACCCGCAGGGCACTGTCGACCAACCGGGTGCCGGCATCGATTTCCAGAAGCCGCCAGCGCCGCAGGGGACGCACCGGCGTCATTGCACTCCAGTGCGCGCCAGGAAGCCGGGCCATGGCCAGGCCGAAGCAGGGGCTGCGCAGCCCCCACCCGCCAGGGGTGAGGGCGCAGGCGTCCGCGGTGGCCGCGTCGAGTTCGACGCCGCAGCACAGCAGCAGCACCTGCCGCTCGAAATCGGAGAGGTCGAACACCTCGCCAACGATGTCGAGAGCGGCGGCGGCCGGCAGATCGTTGCGCGCCGCGGCCAGCGCGACCTGCAGAGCCCTGGCCTCCGCCTCTGCGCTCGTGTCCTGGCGATCCGTCAGGAGTCGATGGCGCAGGCAGGCCAGTTCGGCGGCCAGAACCCGCTGGTTGGCTTCGGTCCAATCCACCGGCGCGCTCGGCCCGGTCATGCGATCTCGATCCGGTGGTCAAGGAAGACCGGCGGCGAAACCGACCGGTCCACCAGCTGGCTGTCGACGCCATCCACGCGCAGCCTCACCTGGTGCACGCCAACCGGCGCCCTGGCGATGCGGAAGGTCAGGCTGCTGGCCGGCAGGGCGTGCGGTTCGGAAACCACTTCCCGACTGCCCAGCAGCAGCGATGCGCGCTGGTTGGGAAGCACCTGCGGTCGGCAGCCCAGGGTCAGGGTCGCCAGTTCGTCGGCGTCACGCAGGAACACCTCCGGTGGTGTCGTCAGGCTGGTGATCTCGGGGGCGATCTGCAGGTTGCCCTCGCTCGTGGTCAGGACGGCTGATTCTCCGGGCCGGACGAGCTCCATCGTGACCAGATAGTTCCCCGCCGGGATGTCCGCCGGCGCGTTCGGAAGGTTGAACTCCACTCGCTGCGCGCCGGCGCTGGAAGCTGGCTCGAGGCGATGTTCGATTCCCAGGCGCGGCAAGCTGAGCAGCAGCGCATGGCCGCTTCCATCCAGGTGCTGGCCCAGCACGGCGATGCTGTCGCCAAGGTGCGCGGCGATCCGCGAGCCCGGCAGCGCCAGCGATTCGATCCGTGGATAGGCCAGCGCCAAGCCCGTCTGCGCGACGATGCCGCGCTCGCGCGACACGGCCGGGTCGGTTTGGGAGGGCTCGCGTCCGCCGCGGGTCAGCACCGGTAGCGCCGACTGCGCCGGGCGCTCCGATTCGATCAGCACCACGGAAACCTGGTACGCGGCGGTGGGCCGGTAGTGCGCCTGCATCGCGGCCCAGATCTTGGACATCTCCTCGGTGTTCATCGGCGTGGGCGTGATGCGGATCTGCTCGTACTGTTCCGAGAGGTCCGAGGCGCGCAGGGCCTGGTAGACGCTGGGAAGCAGCGCGCCGTCGATCGGCATGCCCGGCGGGTTGAGCGCCTTGCGGATCGTCTCGCGCGCCGGTACCGGCGTCTGGTGCAGCAGCATCATGGCGTAGCCGAGCAGCACTTCGGCCTGGAGATCGCCGGTGCCGTAGGCGGTGACCAGGTAGTGCAGGTCCAGGGCCAGCGGCGGGTTTCCGGTCCGGGTTCCGCCGCGGCTTCTCGAGGGAAGGTCGAGGTTGCGCATCGCCGCGTTGTGGGTGACCTGGTGCAGGAAGAGGTTGATCTGCGGTTTGGCGTTCGCGCCCTCGAGGGCGATGCTGTCGGGGGCGACGGCGGATACCAGCACGCCCTGACCCATCGCATCGGTCACCTCGTGGTCGATGACGCCGCTGTCGAGCAGGTCCCGGAGGATGGCGGTGACGCCGGCGATGGCGAGCGAGTTGCTCATGGCGACTTCCTGCCGCGCTTCTGCAGGTAGGCGTCCAGCGACATCGGCTTGCGTTCCGGGCCGGAGTCGCGTCCGCCGCCGCGCGCATGCGCGGCCGTGGCGGCGGTCAACTCGATGCGACCGATGTGGATGTGTACTTCCGGTGCGACAGGCTTGGGGTCCAGTGTCCGGGAGCTGCTCGCCGGTGCGTGCGTCCCGGCCGCCCGACCGTGCGACGGCACCAGGCCGGCGGCCTTCATCGGCGCGCGCGCATCGGCGGCCGGAAAGATGCGATTGGGATCACGCGGCCGAACCGTTTGCTCCCCCGTCCTGATCCGGGAGCTTGTCTGGCCGCGTCGGGCGGCCGACCCCGCGTCATCGGTCAGGGCGGGCACGCCGGCGTCTGCCGTCGCGGTCGGGCGGCCGTTCCGCAGAACGGGCAACCGTTCGTCGCGAGGTCCTGGTGCCACGGGCGTTTCGGCATCGCCTGCCGAAGCCGGTGCCGCTGCGGGTCGACCGCGCTTTTGCGGGGCCGCGGCGTCGCCATCGGATGATCCGGGCTTCGGGGCGGCCGCTGTCGATGGGCGCGCCGGGTGCATTGCACGCGTCCCGGCATCCGCCTTGATCACGGTCGCCGTGGGTTCCGGCGCCGCATCGTCGACGGCCGCGTCGCGCGCGAGCTCTCCGGCGAATGGGGCTGCCGCGGCCGAACGCAGGGATATCGCGGGGCGCAGCGCCTGTTCGGCCAGCTGTCGGAAGAAGCCGGCCATCAGTGCAGCCTCTCCAGATAGGCCGCGCGGCGCGATTCACCCAATGCGAGGATCGCGCGCTCGCTCCAGCCGTAGGCACGGGCGAGGCGGTGTACGTCGTCCAGGAGCGCCATCGCGCGGGCGTCGATTTCCTCCCACAGGAAGGCGCCTGGGTCGAAGCCCAGATTCCATTGCCCACCGCAGACCTCGCAGGCCAGCGCCAACTGGAGCTGGCGTTCGGCAGCCAGGGCGGACAGGCCTTGGTCGACGTCGTCGAAATCGGCGGCATTGACCTGATCCGGCGCCAGAGCGCAGCGACGGAACAGCTCAAGTTCGGTCGAAGCGAGGTCCCGGGACCGCACGGCCGCGACGAGATCGCGGCAACGCGGCAACCGGAACTGCCGGCCGCCGGCGTCGGTGTAGAGCGGGCCCGGCGGGAGCGGCGTGTCGTCCTGCACGTCCCGGATGTCGAACTCGACTTCGATGTCCGCGGTGCAATGCGGGCATTGGCCGCGGCCCGATACCCGTGAGCCGAAAAGGTGCCGCCGCAGCCGCAGCAGATGCCAATCACGCTGCCCCAGGTCAAGGTTGGCCAGGGCCTCGGTATCCTGTCCGGGCAATGCCCACGCGAGCAGGCGCAGCGCGCGCGCCGGCGGGTTGCAATGGCTGGCCTGCTCCCACATCTGCAGAAGCATCGTGGCACCGGTCCGGACCATGGTCAGACCGCCGGCTCGGTGAACCCGATCTCGGCCGGCTCGGCCACGTCGTAATCGCGCTCCCAGCCCTCGTTCTCGAGCTTGATGGACTGGATGGCGACGGCGTTGGCGTTGGCGTCGAGGTCGGGCAGGGCCTGGAATTCCGAAACCCAGCAGCGGTAGACCTTGTAGGCGATCGCCAGCTGGCCGGCCTCGTTGTACATCTCGATGATCAGGTCCTTGCGGAAGTCCTTGAGCGAGGTTTCCTTGCCCAGGCCCGAACCGAAGTTCCAGACCTTGTTGGCCCACCTCTCGAACTCGGTGTCGTGGGTGACGCCGCGTTCGAGCGTGATCGCCTCGTATTTGCTGCGCCCTGGCGACTTGCGCGACGTGGACGGGTCACCGCCGTTGCGGTGCTCGACCACCTCGGTGCTGCGCTTGAGTGCGCCGACCTTGGAAACGCCGGCGACGTAGCGGCCGTCCCACTTCACCCGGAACTTGAAGTTCTTGTAGGGGTCGAGCCGACGGGCGTTGACGCTGAACTGTGCCATGGTGTCCTCCTGGATTCCGGGCTCAGACCTGCGCCTGGAGCGCGATCTGCTGGATCTTGATGACCACGAACTCCGCTGGCTTCAGCGGCGCGAAGCCGACCTCGACGTTGACGATGCCGTTGTCGATGTCGGTCTGGGTGGTGGTCTCGTGGCTGCACTTGACGAAGTAGGCCTCGCGCGGCGTCGCGCCCTGGAAGGCGCCGTCGATGAAAAGCGAATGCATGAAGGCGCCGACATTGAGGCGGATCTGCGCCCACAGCGGCTCGTCGTTGGGTTCGAACACCACCCACTGGGTGCCGCGGAACAGGGTTTCCTCTATGAACAGGGCGAGCCGGCGGATCGGGATGTACTTCCATTCGCTGGCCAGGCGGTCGTCGCCGCGCAGCGTGCGCGCGCCCCAGACGATGTTGCCCGCGGCCGGGAAGTTGCGCAGGCAGTTCAGGCCGAGCGGATTGAGCTCGCCGTTCTCGCTGTCGGTCAGCGGCACCGAGAGGCCCGAAAGGCCGTTGAGCGTCGCTTCCAGCCCGGCTGGCGCCTTCCAGACGCCGCGCGAGGCGTCGGTGCGGGCGATGACGCCGGCGATCGCGCCGCAGGGCGCGAAGGTATCGATCAGGCCGTCGCGCAGGGGATTGGGCTGGCGCAGGCGCGGGAAATACACCGCGGCGTTGCGGCTGCGGGTGTTGAAGGCGGTGATGCCGGCCTTGGCGGTGGCGACGTCGGTCCAGCTGCTGGGCGGGTCGATGACCAGGAAGGCGCGGCGGTCCTCGCAGTATTTCGCGGCATCCGCCACCAGGGCCGCATCGACGTCCTGGTCGGCGATGCCCGCCGTAGCCAGGTAGGGCGGAATGCACAGCAGGTTGAACAGGTCCACGCGCTCGAGCGCGTACAGGCCCTTCTTCGCCGCGGCAAGGCCGGGGCCGGTGAAACTGTTTGCCACCAGCGCAAGGCCGTCGCCCGCCGGCGTGCCGACGGAATCGTTGGCGGTATTCCCGACCCAGACGCTGGTGCCGGGTGCCGGCGCGGCGTGCGCGGTGGGGGCGACCAGCGGCGTCGGTGCGCGGACGAGCCTGGACTGCGCTTCGAGCAGGCGGTCGATGCGACGCGCGCTTTCGACCACGGTGACGTTCCGGAACTCCTCCTCCACGCCGGTGCGGGTGTCGCGCACGCGCAGGTTGAACAAGTCGGTGGTGGCGACGCCGAGCTGGGCGGCGGCTTCCGTGGCGATGCTGGCGGCGACACTTTCCACCCGCGCCCGCAGCGAATTGCCCCAGGACCCGGGCGACGCGGCGCGCAGCTGCAGCCCGTTGGCGTCGATCTCCGCGGTGGCCGGCGGCGCGCCGGGCGCGGTATTGGTGTTGTAGAGGCGGACGACGATGGCCTTGCCGCCGCCGTTGTTGAAGAAGTCGCGGACGGCGAACCCGAGCCGCGATTCCTTCCAGAGCCCGCCGAACACCCGCTCGAAGTCGGCGTAGCTGCCGAGCGTTTGCGGATCGTCGACCGGTCCGTGCATCGCGCGGCCGATGAAGGCGGTCGTGGAGGTCGCCACCCCGGTGATGGCGCGGGCCGTGCTGGGGATTTCCTCGATGTAGACGCCCGGGTGTGCAAGGGTGGCAGGCATGCGTGGACTCCTTGGGCTTGGACGCGTTCCGCACGGTGCCTCCGTGCGTCGCGTCCGCTGTTGGAAGGGATCGCGCCGCAGTGGATGGCTCTGTCTGCCGGCTGGACCGGCCGGTGGACCACTGCGTGCGGCGAACGGAATGTCCGTGTGCGAATTCAGACGACGAGCTTTCTCGCACAGTCAGGCCACGCGGCGATGACCGAAGCGACTCGGAGACCCGTAAGCGCCGCTTGCATTCGTGGACGCGGCGCCGCCGGCGCAGCGTTGCGGCGGGGCGCTAAGCGTTACCGCACAAGATCGGGCCAGACTGGCTTGCCGGTAAGCCGCGCTGGCGCGGCGGCCATTCGCCTCAGGCCGGCGAGGTATCGTCGAGCGCCGCCAGCACCTGGGCGCCGTAACGTTCGAGCTTGGCGCCACCGACGCCGGTGACGGTGCCCAGTTCGGCCAGCGAACGCGGGCGGCGTTCTGCGATCGCCCGCAGGGTGGCGTCGTGGAAGATCACGTAGGCGGGCACCGACTGTTCACGCGCCAGCTGGGCGCGCAGCGCGCGCAGCGCGTCGAAGGCCGGCTGGTCGGCGGTCGCGAGGCTGACGGGCGCAGTGCCGCCCCGGCCCGTGCGCTCGCGTTCGCGCCTGCGCGGCGATTCCTCGCGCAGCGCCACCGCCTGTTCGCCCTTGAGCACGGGCCGGCTGGCGGCGGTGAGGCGAAGGGAGCCATGGCCCTCGATGTCGACTTCCAGCAGGCCCATCGCCACCAGCTGCCGGAACACGCCCTTCCACTGCCGGGCGTCGAGTTCGGCGCCGATGCCGTAGGTGCTCAGCTGGTGGTGGCCGAGCTGGGCCATGCGCTCGTTGTCCACGCCGCGCAGCACGTCCACCAGATGCGTGACGCCGAAGCGCTGGCCGGTGCGGTAGACGCAGGACAGCGCCTTCTGCGCGGCCAC
>CAMLKR010000023.1 GCA_946480565.1 uncultured Arenimonas sp.
TGGCGATCGAGTTCTTCGACTGCATCATGCGCTCGGCGATGCGCTGGCGGATGCGGGTCATCGGCACGCGCTGCTCCGGACGGGCGCCGCCGCCGACCTTGATGTGGTTGACCACGTCTTCCTTGGTCACGCGGCCGCCGCGGCCGGTGCCGGCGACATCGGCCGGGTTGACGTCATTGCGGGCGGCGTGGGCTGCGGCGCCCGGGGGCAGTTCGGACTTGCCGGCGGCGGGGGCGGGAGCGGCCTTGGCCGGTGCGGCGGGGGCGGCCGCCTTGGCCGGAGCCGCGGCGGGCGCGGCGGCGGCGGGGGCCGGCGCGGCGGCGACCGCGCCTTCCTCGATGATCGCCACGACCTGCTGGCTGGTGACCGTGTCGCCTTCCTTGAACTTGAGTTCCTTCAGCACGCCGTCGACCGGCGAGGGCACTTCCAGCACCACCTTGTCGGTCTCGAGGTCGAGCAGGTTCTCGTCGCGGCGCACGCTGTCGCCGGCCTTCTTGTGCCAGGTGGCGATGGTGGCGTCGGAAACGGATTCCGGAAGGACCGGGACTTTGACTTCGATGCTCATGGACGAGGTCCTGTGGCTTGGAATGGGGTTATTCGGCGGTGTGGGTGTTGGGCGCGTTCACGAGGGCGTCCTCGATCAGCTTCGCCTGTTCGACGTTGTGCGTGGCCAGGTGGCCGGCGGCCGGCGCGGCCGAGCGCGCGCGCCCGGCGTAGCTGAGCGACTGGCCCTTGCCCAGGCAGAAGTCCAGGTGGTGGCGGATCTGGTACCAGGCGCCCTGGTTCATCGGCTCTTCCTGGCACCACACCACTTCCTTGGCGCCGGCGAAACGCTTGAGCTCGGCGGCCAGTTCCGGGCGCGGGAAGGGATAGAGCTGCTCGACGCGCACGATGGCGACGTCGGTGATCTTCTTCGCCTCGGCCGCCTCGACCAGGTCGTAGTAGACCTTGCCGCCGCAGACGATGACGCGCTTGACCTTCTTCGGATCCTTGGCGGTGCTGTCCGGGATCAGGTTCTGGAAGCCGCCCTTGGCCAGGTCGTCCAGGCTGGAGACCGACAGCTTGTGGCGCAGCATGGACTTGGGCGTCATCACCACCAGCGGCTTGCGGATGGCGCGCAGCATCTGCCGGCGCAGCATGTGGAACATCTGGGCCGGGCTGGTCGGGGTGCAGACCTGGATGTTGTCCAGCGCGCAGAGCTGCAGGAAACGCTCGAGGCGCGCCGAGCTGTGTTCCGGGCCCTGGCCTTCATAGCCGTGCGGCAGGAACAGCACCAGGCCGCAGAGCCGGTCCCACTTGCTCTCGCCGGAGGTGATGAACTGGTCGATCACCACCTGGGCGCCGTTGGCGAAGTCGCCGAACTGGCCTTCCCAGATGTTGAGCGTGGTCGGTTCGGCGGTGGCGTAGCCGTATTCGAAGGCCATCACCGCTTCCTCGCTCAGCAGCGAGTCGATCACCATCACGTGTTCGGGGTTGGCCGCCAGGCCGCGCAGCGGCAGGTAGGACTCGCCGGTGGCCTGGTCGTGCAGCACCGCGTGGCGGTGGAAGAAGGTGCCGCGGCCGGCGTCCTGGCCGACCACGCGCAGCTTGTAGCCTTCGGCGAGCAGGCTGGCGTAGGCCAGGTTCTCGGCGAAGCCCCAGTCCATCGGGATCTCGCCGGCCAGCATCTTGCGGCGGTCCTCGTAGATCTTGGCGACGCGCGGGTGCAGCTTCAGCGTGTCGGGCAGGTTGTTGATGCGCGCGGCGAGCGCGTCGAGGCTGGCGCGCTTGAGGCCGGTGTCGACCGCGTCCGAGAGCTTGCCCTTGAGCCAGGGCGACCAGTCGACCGCGAACGGGTCCGGGCCGACCTTCGCCAGCTCGGTGGTGACCTCGCCCTTGTCGAGCTTGTCGCGGTAGCCGTCGACCAGGGCCTTGGCGCCCGCGGCGTCGATGACGCCCTCGGCCGCCAGCTGTTCGGCGTAGAGCTCGCGGGTGGTCTTGCGGGCGCGGATGTTCTGGTACATCAGCGGCTGCGTCGCCGCCGGCTCGTCGGCCTCGTTGTGGCCGTGGCGGCGGTAGCAGACCAGGTCGATGACCACGTCGCGGCGGAATTCCTTGCGGAAGTCGAAGGCCAACTGGGCGCAGAAGGCCACGGCCTCCGGGTCGTCGCCGTTCACGTGCAGCACCGGGGCGCCGATGATCTTGGCCGGATCGGTGCAGTAGAGCGTGGAGCGCGCGTCGTCCTGGCGGCTGATGGTGAAGCCGACCTGGTTGTTGATGACCACGTGCACGGTGCCGCCGACCGCGAAACCGCGGGCCTGCGACATCTGGAACAGCTCCATGATCACGCCCTGGCCCGCGAACGCCGCGTCGCCGTGGATCAGCACGGGCAGCACCTGCTGGCGCTTGCCGTCTTCGCGCCGCATCTGGCGCGCGCGCACCGACCCGGCCACGACCGGGTCGACGATCTCGAGGTGGGACGGGTTGAAGGCCAGGGCCAGGTGCACCGGGCCGCCCGGAGTGGCGACGTCGGCGGAGAAGCCCATGTGGTACTTCACGTCGCCACTGTGGGCCGGGTCCTCGGGATGGTCGAAGCGGCCCTCGAATTCGGCGAAGAGCTTGAGCGGCGGCTTGCCCAGGGTGTTCACCAGCACGTTCAGTCGGCCGCGGTGGGCCATGCCGATGACCACGTCCTTGATGCCGTCGCTGCCGCCGCGGCGGATCAGGGTGTCCATCAGCGGGATCAGCGAATCGCCGCCCTCCAGCGAAAAGCGCTTCTGGCCGACGTACTTGGTGTGCAGGTAGCGTTCAAGGCCCTCGGCGGCGGTGAGCCGCTCGAGCAGGCGCTTGCGGTCGTCGGCGCCGAAACCGAACCTGCCGGCCGCGCCCTCGAGCTTCTGCTGCATCCAGCGGCGCTGGTTGGCGTCGGAGATGTGCATGAACTCGGCGCCGATGCTGCCCGAGTAGGACGCGCGCAGGCGGGCCAGCAGGTCGCGCAGCCGGAACTTCTTCTCGGGGTACCAGGTGTCGACGCTGAATTCCTGGTCCAGGTCGGCGTCGCCCAGGCCGTGGAAGGCCAGCTCGAGGTCCGGGGCGTCCTGGCGGGCCATCATGCCCAGCGGGTCGAGCTTCGCGCCCAGGTGGCCGCGCGAACGGTAGGCGGTGATCAGCTTGCCGACGGCGGCCTGCTTGCGGGCGGTCTCGTCGTCCAGGGTGCCGGCCGGAGCGCCGGCGCGGGCGGCGGCCTGCACCCGGGCCATCACGGCCGAATGCGGCACGTCGCCGGCTTCGCGGCCCTTGAAGCCGTCGAAGTAGGTTTTCCAGGTCGCGGGAACGCTGTCGGGGTCGACCAGGTACTGCTCGTACAGGTCTTCGATGAAGGCGGCGTTGCCGCCGGCTAGCTGAGAGGTCTGCTTGAACTGCTTGATCAGACTATCCACGACCCTGGCCTGGCCCGCCGAAGGGCGGGTAAGTGATTGATGGAATGGGATGTCGCGTGCCGACGGCGGGCGACGACAAGGCCGGCGATTATAGCCGGCACGCACCGTCTTTAGAACCCGAAAGTCGGCGGGGAAGGGGGATCGACGCCCCTGCTTTGGTCTTATCCGCCGCGCCGGTGCGGCGCGGTTCAGCCGCGGCCCGGCCTCAGATGCCCAGGGCCCGCAGTTCGCTGCAGGGGCGCGAACGCTCCCAGACCCGGCCGAAATGTTCCGACAGCTGGCGCGCGCGCGCCGGCTGGGCCGGGCTCCAGTCGCCGTCGAAGCGGCTTCCGAGCAGCCGGAACAGGTAACCGTCGCGGTCGTTGGCCAGGAAGGCCGAGGGGTACTGCTGATCCACCGGGTCCACCGGCGTGCGGAACTGGAACACCGAGCTCAGGCGCTGGGCCAGGCCCAGCAGCGGGTGGCCGCCGCCCAGCAGGGTGCCGGGCTCCTGCACCAGCACGTGCACCACGCCGGCGCGGCCCGCGATGGCGAACTGCTTCAGCGCCTCGATCACGGCGGGCTGGCCGTAGAGCGCCGGCTCCAGGTCGCGGCTGTAGAGCCAGATCTCGCGGCGGGCGGCCTGGACCAGGGCCACCGTGGCCTCGGTGGCCGCGGCCAGGCCCTCGAATTCCCGGACCGCCACCGAGGGGCCGCGCGCGGTGGCGGCGGGCGGCCCCGGGCGAAGCATCGGCTCCAGGGACCGGCGCATGGCCTGGTGCTCGATGCCGGCCTCCATGAAACGCTCGCCGTAGGGTTCGAAGCCATGCCGCGCGTAGAAACCTTGGGCGCTGACCTGGGCATTGAGCTTCACCTCGGTCCAGCCCAGGTCCCGGGCCTGGTCCATCAGCGCCCGCAGCAGGGCGTCGCCGACGCCCTTGCCGCGCCATTCGGGCAGTACCGCCATGCGGCCGATCTTGTGTTCCGGCGTCAGCCGGCCGGTGCCGATCGGGCGGTGGTGGTTGTCGCGGGCGAGCACGTGCCGGCAGCGTGGGTCGAGTTCGTCCCACTCCTCCTCGACCGGCACCTTCTGCTCGACCACGAAGACCGTCTCGCGCACCAGGCGCAGGTCCTGGAAGTCGGACTGGTAGTCGGCGGGTTCGACGCGGAAATCGCTCTCGATCATGGGCTCAGCGGCGGCGCGGTGGTTTTTCCAGATGATAGTGGCCCTGGGCGAGCAGGGATTCCAGCGCGGCGCGGCCGTCGGCGTCCAGGGAGGCGAACGCAGCCTGGTCTATGACGTCGGCGCCGGCCAGTAGTCGCGCCGAAGCGGTGCCCATGGGGTAGGCCAGGCCGTTGGCGTGCAGCCGGGCGCGCCGGCCCTCGCGGGCCCAGGCGTGGCGGGCGTGCGGGTGGCGGTGCAGGCGGCCGCCCCGGGACAAGCTGTCTCCCACCACCGCCAGGCTGGGCGCACGGGCCGGCCGGGCCAGTTCGCCGGCGGCCCGGTATTGCGTGATGAAGCGGCCGAACCAGCGGCGCAGCGCCGCCTCGTCCAGCGACTGCAGGTCGGCCAGGGCGGCGCGCACCCGGGCGAAGGCGGCCTCGTCGATTTCGTGGGGATCGCCCGGAAGGCCCAGGTCGGGGTCGGCGTAGCGCGCTTCCTCCGCCATGCCGGCCGCCAGTTCCTCGACGAAGTCCAGCATCAGCTCCGCGCGCGACGGCGCGCGCATGCCGACCGAAAAGGTCAGGCAGGCGTCCTCGGCGACGCCGTGGTGCGGCACGCCCGGCGGCAGGTAGAGCATGTCGCCCGGAGCCAGCACCCAGTCGTGGTCGGGGTGGAATGCGCGTAGCAGCTTGAGCTCGACGTCGGGGCGGAAGTCCTTCGGGGCGTCCGGGTCGGTGTCGATCTGCCAGCGGCGGTGGCCGTGGGCCTGCAGCAGGAAGACGTCGTACTGGTCCACGTGCGCGCCGACCGAACCGCCAGGCGCCGCGAAGCTGACCATGATGTCGTCCAGCCGCCAGGACGGCAGGAAGCGGAAGGCGCCGAGCAGGGCGCGCACGTCCAGGTCCCACTTGTCCACGTCCTGGACCAGCAGGGTCCAGTCCTTCTTCGGCAGTTTCGGGAAGGACTCCTCCGCGAAGGGCCCGTTGCGCAGCTCCCAGCGGTCGCGCCTGCGGTCGTGCAGGACGATCCGGGCCAGCGCGGCCTCTTCGCAGGCCAGGCCGGCCAGGTCCTCCGGCGTGATCGGCGATTCGAAACCGGGGAAGGCGTTGCGCACCAGCAAGGGACGCTTCTGCCAGTACTCGCGCAGGAACTTCTCCGGCGCCATGCCCAGCGGCGGCAGGCCGGCGCCGTCGACTTCGATCGGGAGCCGGGCCATGGCGGGCTCAGACCTCGCGGGCGAGGCGTTCGGCCAGGCCGGTGTAACTGGCCGGCGTCATCGCCAGCAGGCGCTGCCTGGCGGCGGCCGGCAGTTCCAGGCCTTCGATGAAGGCACGCATGGACTCGGGGGTGATGCCCTGGCCCCGGGTCAGCGCCTTGAGCTGCTCGTAGGGGTTGGGCAGACCGTGGCGGCGCATCACGGTCTGCACCGGCTCGGCCAGCACTTCCCAGGCCGCGTCGAGGTCGGCGGCTAGGCGCTCGGGGTTCACGCTGAGCTTGTTGAGCCCGCGCAGCAGCGCGTCGAGCGCGATGATCGAGTGGCCGAAGGCGGTGCCCAGCGCGCGCAGCACGGTGGAGTCGGTGAGGTCGCGCTGCCAGCGGCTGATCGGCAGCTTTTCGCTGAAGTGGCCGAGCAGGGCGTTGGCCAGGCCGAAGTTGCCCTCGGCGTTCTCGAAGTCGATCGGGTTGACCTTGTGCGGCATGGTCGAGCTGCCGACTTCGCCGGCCTTCACCGCCTGCTTGAAGTAACCCAGCGAGATGTAGCCCCAGACGTCGCGGCACAGGTCCACCAGCACGGTGTTGATGCGGCGCTGGGCGTCACAGAGCTCGGCGATGCCGTCGTGCGGTTCGATCTGGGTGGTGTAGGCGTTGAAGTCCAGGCCCAGGGATTCGACGAAACGCTGGGCGAGGGCCGGCCAGTCGACGTCGGGGTAAGCGACGACGTGGGCGTTGTAGTTGCCCACCGCGCCGTTGATCTTGCCGGGGAACTCGATGCCGTGCATCACGGCCACCTGGCGCTGCAGGCGGGCGACCACGTTGGCGATCTCCTTGCCTACCGTGGTGGGCGAGGCGGTCTGGCCGTGGGTGCGGGACAGCATCGGCAGCGCGGCGTGTTCGTGCGCCATGGCCTGGAGCTTGTCCACGACTTCCTGGGTCTTCGGCGCGAGAACGCCGGTGTAGGCCTCGTGCAGCATCAGGGCGTAGCTGAGGTTGTTGATGTCCTCGCTGGTGCAGGCGAAGTGCACGAACTCCAGGGCCGGGCCGAGTTCGGCGTCGTCCTTCAGGCGTTCCTTGATGAAATATTCGACCGCCTTGACGTCGTGGTTGGTGGTGCGCTCGATCTCCTTGACGCGGGCGGCGTCGGCCACGGAGAAGCCGTTCACGAGCGCGCGCAGGCGGTCGATGGCGGGGCCGGAGAAGGGCTGCAGCTCGACGACGTGCGATTCGCTGGCCAGCGCCAGCAGCCACTCCACCTCGACCCGCACCCGGGCCCGGATCAGGCCGTATTCGGAAAAGATCGGCCGCAGGGCCTCGGCCTTGGCGGCATAGCGGCCATCGAGCGGGGACAGGGCGGTGAGGGTGTGGTCGGACATCGGCGGGCTCGGGCGGAGGCAAGGCCGCCATTCTACAGTGCGGGGTCGGCTGAACTTCACGTTTCAAGGGTCGATCCGTCCGGGCCCGCCCTTGGGCTGCGCGGCGGCGCGTTATGCTCGGCGCTTCTTGAATGGAGCGCCGACATGGCCCACCGCACCCGCCTCAAACACGACAGCCTGGGCGACCTGCAGGTTCCCGCCGAGGCGCTCTATGGCGCCCAGACCCAGCGCGCGGTGCAGAATTTCCCGATTTCCGGGCTGGCCATGCCGCGCGACTTCATCCGCGCCCTGGGCCTGGTCAAGGCCGCCGCCGCCGAGGTCAACGCCGGCCTCGGTCACCTGCCCAAAGGGGTCGCCGCGGCGATCCGCTCGGCCGCCCTGCAGGTCGCCGCCGGAGATCTGGACGGTCAGTTCCCGGTGGACGTGTTCCAGACCGGCTCGGGCACCTCCAGCAACATGAACGCCAACGAGGTGATCGCCAGCCTGGCCTCGCGCGGACTGAAGAGGCCGGTGCACGCCAACGACCAGGTCAACATGGGCCAGAGCTCCAACGACGTGGTGCCGACCGCGATCCAGGTCGCCGCCGTGCTCGCCTGCCGCGAGCGCCTGCTGCCGGCGCTGAAACACCTGCGGGCGACCATCGACAAACGCGCCCGCGGCCTGGGCAAGGTGGTCAAGACCGGCCGCACCCACCTGATGGACGCGATGCCGCTGACCCTGGCGCAGGAGCTCGGTGGCTGGTCGGCCCAGCTGGGGAGCGCGATCGAGCGCATCGAGGACAGCCTCAAGCGCGTCCAACGCCTGCCGATCGGCGGCACCGCGGTAGGCACCGGCATCAATGCCGACCCGCGTTTCGGCAAGCGGGTGGCCGCCTCGCTTTCCGGCCTGGCGGGCGGGCGCTTCGTGCAGGCCGACAACCTTTTCGAGGGCATCGCCTCGCAGGACGCCGCGGTGGAGCTGTCGGGCCAGCTCAATGTGCTGGCCACCGCCCTGATGAAGATCGGCAACGACCTGCGCTGGATGAATTCGGGCCCCCTGGCCGGCCTGGGCGAGATCGAGCTGCCGGCGCTGCAGCCGGGCAGTTCGATCATGCCGGGCAAGGTGAATCCGGTGGTGCCGGAGGCGCTGTGCATGGTCTGTGCCCAGGTGATGGGCAACCACACGACGGTGACGGTGGCGGGCGCCAGCGGCAGTTTCCAGCTCAACGTGATGCTGCCGGTGATCGCGCACAACCTGCTGCAGTCGATCACGTTGCTGGCGAACAGCTCGCGCCTGCTCGCCGATACCGCGATCGCGGGTTTTGCCGTGCGGCAGGATCGTCTGCGCGAGGCCCTGGGCCGCAATCCGATCCTGGTCACGGCCTTGAACCCGGTGATCGGTTACGAAAAGGCGGCCGCGATCGCCAAACAGGCCTATCGCGAGGGCAGGCCGGTGCTGGATGTGGCCCGCGAAGCCACGGGCCTGCCGGAAAAGCGCCTGCGCGAGCTGCTGGATCCGGCCGCCCTGGCCAAGGGCGGCATCCACGGCAAACCGGGCGGCGGCGCGGGCTGAGGTGGGTTCAGTCGTCCGCGGGAAGGTCGATGCGGCCGCCGATGCGGCTGGACGACACATCGCCGCTGCCGACCTTGGCGACGCGCAGGTCGCCGGCCACGTCGTCCACCTCGGCATCGCCCGAACCAATCGAGCCGATCTCGACATTGCCGCCCACGCGGCGCAGGTCCACATCGCCGGAGCCGATGCCGCGGATCCGCGCGTCGCCACGCACGCCGATGACGTCCAGGTCTCCCGAGCCCACCGAAGAAACGCGCAGTTCGCCGACGTCCTGCGCCTCGACGTCGCCGGACCCTACTTCGACTTCGAACAGCCCGGCGATGTCGCGGACGGCAAGGTCGCCGGAGCCGACGTCGGCCGCCAGCGTGCGCAGTCCCGACACCTCGGCGTCGCCGGACCCCACCTTCACTTCGTAAGCGAGATCGGCGGGAAGCCGGGCGTCGATGTCGAAGTAGGCGTATTTCGGCGTGCTCCAGCCGATCGAATAGCCCTCCCGGCGGGCGACGACCACCAGGCGGTCGCCTTCGCGGCGCTGCTCCAGGACCAGCTGGTCGAACAGCCCCGGCGCCGAGGCGCAGGCGCGGGCGCCGAAGTGCGCGCCTTCGGTGCCGGCGGGCGCCAGGCGCAGCTCGTTGGCGCCGATCTCGATCCGGACCGAGCGGACGCCTTCGAGGTCGAGCTTGAGCGAACGATCCTGGCTGTGTTCGCAGTCCGAGGCCAAGGCCAGGCCGGGAGAAAGCAGGGTGAGCAGCAGCAGCTTGTTCATGACTTGGCGACCTCGTCGTGGCAGTCGGTGTAATCCTTGGGTTCCATGGTCGCGTAGGGCGCGAACTCGGGCACCGCGGCGGCGAGCTGCTGCTGGGCGGCGTAGAGCGCCGGCAGCTGCGCGCAAAGCGATTTCGCGGCAGCCCGTATGGACTCGGCCTCGGCTTCGACCCGTGCCTCGACGTCCGCGGCGTCGCCGCTGAAGGCCGCCTTGGCGGCTTCCTTCATTGCCTTGCCGGCCAACGCGGCGCCCTCCAGGCCCACTCGGGCGCCGGATTCGGCGACGTTGGCGAGGCTGGCGCGGTAGGCCAGGGCCAGTTCGCGCTGTTCGGGAGTCATCGGTACGGTCTTGCCGTCGATGATCAGATCTCCCTGGGGTGAAAGTTCGGCCCGGGGCAGGCCGGCGCGGCCCTTGTCCAGGGGGAGGTTTTCGGTGGCCAGCTCTTCCCGGATCTCGGAGGTCGCGCGGTCGGCCAGGCTGGCGAAACCGTCGCCGGATTCCGTCGCCTCGCCGCCGCAGGCGGCCAGCAGGGCGGAAGCCAGCAGGACCAGCGGCTTGGACAGGTCGGTTCGATTCATCGTTGCGGTCTCCAACAGGCGGAAACAGTGACGGGAGGCCCGGAGGCCTCCCGCCGTCGTGTGATCAACCCTCGTCGCGGGAGCGACGGAAGTACATGGCGCCGAAGATCATCGCCACGCCGGCCGCCGCACCGACCCAGAGGTCGATCGTGGCGAAGGCGCCCCAGGCGTTCTGGGCGGAGAACAGCGCCACGATGTCCTGCGGGCCGTCCGGGTTGAAGTTCTGCATCGCCGGGTCGTTGGCGCCGCGGTAGATCAGGTCCATGCCCGGCACGGTGCCCAGCAGCAGGCGGCCGACCACGTGGGTCCAGAACCACTCGGCCTTCGAGCCGAACATCTCCATCACGTCGAACCAGCTCACCAGCACGCCGGAGAACAGCGGGACCAGCAGCGCCCAGAGGAAGGGTTTGGTGCGGGCCCAGGCGGAGACCAGCAGCAGCCAGCCGACGGTGGGCAGGGCCCAGAGCGCATAGACGGGCAGGGCGGCGATCAGGTCGAAGGCGATGCGGAGCGGGCTGGCCGGGCCCCAGATCAGCTCGAACGGATTGCCGCCGTGCAGGGCCGCATAGCCGCTGAGGATGACCAGGAAACCGAAGGCCGTCAGGATCGCGGCGACGGTGGCGATGGCAGGCGCGACCACCAGGGCGCTGGCCAGCTTGGACAGCACGGTCTGGCCGTCCGACAGCGGCAGCGACTTCCAGAACAGGATGCTGCGGTCCTTGCGGTCGTCGTACAGCGCGCCAAGGCAGTAGAAGAACACGACGAAGGCCAGCACCAGGAAGGGCCAGGAGCCCGCCAGCAGCGTGCCCAGGTCGAGTCCGCCGCCGAGTTCGGCCATCTCCTTGGGGGTCAGCGTCTTGGTCAGCTGGGACAGCTCGACGCCGTTCATCTGTATGCCTTCGCCGTCCTCGACCGAGCGGCGCACGCTCTCGCCGGCGATGATCGCCATGATGCTCAGCAGCAGGAAGATCGCGCCGGTCACCAGTGGCGCCCAGAAGAAGCCGCCGCGATGTTCCCAGTACTCCCGCTTCAGCAGCCAGTTGAAGGTGTTCATGCGTAGGTTCCTTTCATGGTGGCGACGAACAGGTCGGCAATGCCGGGGTTGCGCACCTCGCCGAACTCGGCGAGCTTCTGCCGGGAGACGCCGTCGAACAGCATCACGGACTTGCCGAACACCTGCCGTTCGTCGATCGGCTTGAGCGAGCGGGCGGCCTCGGCCTTGTCGGCGGCGACCATCACTTCATGGAAGCGCTCGCCGACGTCGTCCATGCTCGCGGACAGAACGATCTTGCCGTCGCGGATGAACATCAGGTCGGTGAGGATGTGCTCGATCTCCTCGACCTGGTGGGTGGTGACGACGATGGTCTTCTGTTCGTCGAAGTAATCCTCCAGCAGGTTCTGGTAGAACTGCTTGCGGTACAGGATGTCCAGGCCCAGGGTCGGTTCGTCCAGCACCAGCAGCTTGGCGTCGATCGCCATCACCAGCGCCAGGTGCAGCTGCACGATCATGCCCTTGGACATCTCCTTGACCTTCATGCCCGGCGTCAGCTTGGTGTGCGCCAGGTAGGCCTCGGCCTTCTTGCGGTCGAAGCGCGGGTGCACGCCGGCCACGAAGTCCACCGCGTCCTTCACCTTGAGCCAGCGCGGCAGGACCGCGACGTCCGCGATGAAGCACACGTCCTGCATGAGCTCGTCGCGCTGGGCGCGCGGGTCCTTGCCCAGCACCTTCAGTTCGCCCTCGAAGGGCACCAGGCCCAGGGCTGCCTTCAGGGTGGTGGTCTTGCCCGAGCCGTTCGGCCCGATCAGGCCGACGATGCGGCCCGCCGGGATGTCGAAGCTGACGCCGTCGACGGCCGGCTTGCCCTTGTAGGTCTTGCGGAGGTTCCTGGCGGAGATCACGGCGCTCATCGCTTGCTCTCCTTGTCGGCGCGGTCCATCAGCTTCTCGATGTCCAGGCCCAGGCGCTGGATGCGCTCCACGACCAGCGGCCACTCTTCCTTCAGGAAGCGGTCGCGCTCGGACGCCAGCAGCTTTTCACGGGCCCCTTCAGTGACGTACATGCCAAGTCCCCTTCGTTTTTCCACGAGTTCTTCGTCCGCCAGCTCCTGGTAGGCGCGGGAGACGGTGATCGGATTGAGCTGGTATTCGGCGGCGATCTGGCGCACCGAGGGCAGGGCCTCGCCCGGCTTGAGGTCGCCGTCGAGCATCATGGCCACGACCTTGTCCTTGAGCTGGCGGTAGATCGGCGCGCTGTCGTTCCAGGCGATATTCATCTCAGGACTCCTGGCGCGGCGTCAGGGCCGCGAACGAAACGTAGGGCATCGCCAGGTGCCGCTTCAGGGCGCCGCGGCGGACGGTGCGGACCGAGGCCGGGGATTCGGCGACGGCGACCGGCGAGGCGCTGGCCTGCATCATCGAGACCGGGGCGGCGTTGACGCCGGAGACGGGGCGGGGCGGTTCGCCCAGCCCGTAGCCGACCAACACGAAGCCCAGCGCCACGGCCAGTCCGATCAGGTTGATCTTGAATTTGGGGTACATACCGCCTCCCGTCTTGGTGAGGTAATGATCAGGTGTTGTAGGTAACTATAACACTAGAAAATGACCTGTCAACACCCCGTGCACACTTTCGGGACCAAACTGATGGCACAGACCCGGCATGGGCCGGCGGAGGGCGTCAAATGAAGTCTTGGGCAACCGTGGTGCTGGCCGGCCTGCTGGCCGCAACCCCCGCACTGGCGGGCGAAACCCTGCTGGACCGGGACTTCCGCCGACTGGCGGGCAAGGAGACCGTGAATCTGCAATCCGCCTATGCAGGGCAGGTGTTGCTGGTGGTGAACACCGCCAGCAAATGCGGCTTCACGCCCCAGTACGAAGGGCTCGAGGCGATGCACGCGAAGTACAAGGACCGCGGCTTCGCGGTCCTGGGCTTCCCGTCCAACGACTTCATGGGCCAGGAGCCGGGCAGCGAGGAGCAGATCCAGGAGTTCTGCACGCTCACCTACGGCGTGAAGTTCCCGATGTTCGAGAAGGTGCAGGTGCGCGGCGCGGGCGCCACGCCGCTGTACGCCGACCTGGCCAAGGCCACGGGAGAGGCGCCGGGCTGGAATTTCCACAAGTACTTGATCGACCGGAATGGCCGGGTCGTCGCCAGCTTCGGCAGCCGCACCACGCCGGACGATCCGAAGCTGGTGGCCGAGATCGAGAAGCTGCTGGCGGCACCCATGCCGGGCAAGCCCGTCGCCAAGTCCTGACCTGCCGGGCGCCGGTCAGAGCCGGCGCTTGATCGCGGCGATCGCGGCGCCCAGCAGCGGGATGTGCTGGAAAATCCCGTCCGCCGCATTCCAGTAGTCCTGGTGGTACACGATGCGGCCCGCCGCGTCGAAGCGCAGGTGGCTCATGCCCACCGTCCAGGTGTCGATGCCGCGCCGTAAGCGGCGGAAGCGGATCATCATCGTCCAGCGCACGAGGTGTTCGTCGTGGACCGTACGCGTGGTCTCGAGGATCCTCACCCGGCAGTCCTCCACGGCGGCGGCGCTTTCCTGCAGGTAGTGCCCGAGCGCCGGCAGCCCGCGCACCGTCTTCAGCGTGTCGTTGAAATAGACATCCTCGGCATAGGTGCGCGCCAGCAGCTGCTCGATGCGGTCCGGCGCGAAGCTCGAAAAGAAGGCCGAGAACGAGGCCAGCGCTTCTGCCTCCGCGGGGCTGCCCGCGGCGGGCGGGGCCGGATGGCGGGTCCGGGCGAGATCCAGTTCATCGAGTGTTTCCATGCCCCGATTCCACCGCGGGACGCGTGAGGACGGCATGACCGGGCGACCCGGCCCGGGTTCGCCCGGGGGCTCGGGCCGTCCCGCCGCCTGAACCGTTCCGATGCCCGCGATTGCCGTCGCGGCTGCGCGCCGCGACAATAGGCGGCGACGTGCCGACCCGGCCCGCCCCTTCAGGAGTCCTTCTGCAATGAATTCCGCCCTGCGATTCGCCGCGCCGCTGGTCCTGGCCAGCCTGGTGTTCTCCCTCAGCGCCTGCAAGCCGTCCGAGGACAAGGACGAAGGCGGGACCGAGACCGCCGCCGAGGCCACCGACGATGCCGCCAAGGCCGAGCCGGGCGCGCCCGCCGTCGCCGGCATCGAAGGCCTGGAAACCGAGAAGAAGCAGGTCAGCTACATGATCGGCCTGGACATGGCCAAGTCGCTGGCCCCGATCAAGGACGACCTCGACGTCGAGGTGATCGCCGAGGCCATGGCCTCCGCTTTTGCCGGCGAGGCCCCGAAGCTGACCGAGGAACAGTCGCTCAAGATCCAGGAAGCCTTCACCGCCAAGCTGCAGGCCAAGCAGGCCGCCGAACAGGCCGCCAAGGCCGCCAAGGGCAAGGAAGAGGGCGCGGCGTTCCTGGCCGCGAACAAGGACAAGCCCAGCGTCAAGACCACCGAGAGCGGCCTGCAGTACCGCGTCGAGCGCGCCGGCAACGGCCCGCAGCCGACCGCCAGCGACGTCGTCCGCGTGCACTACAAGGGCACCCTGCTCGACGGCACCGTGTTCGACAGCTCCTACGAGCGGGGCCAGCCGGCCGAGTTCGGCCTGAACCAGGTGATCCCCGGCTGGGCCGAAGGCGTCGCGCTGATGCCGGTCGGCAGCAAGTACACCTTCTGGATTCCGTCCGAGCTGGGTTATGGCGAGAGCGGCGGCGGCCCGATCCCGCCGAACTCGATGCTGACCTTCGAGGTCGAGCTGATCGAGATCGTCAAGTAATCGTGCCAACATCGGCCGGCGCCGGGAGCATTCCCGGCGCCGGTTTGTTTTCCGGGGCGGACGTCCCGGGCTTAGCGGGGTAGGCGCATGAAAGTCACGGTATTCGGAACCGGTTACGTCGGCCTGGTCACCGGCGCCTGCCTGGCCGAGGTCGGGCACGAGGTGGTCTGCGTCGACATCGACCAGGCCAAGGTCGAGGGCCTGAACCGCGGCGAGGTGCCGATCTACGAGCCCGGCCTCGAGGAGATGGTGCTGGCCAACCATGGCGCCGGTCGCCTCGCCTTCACCACCGACGCGGTCGGCGCCATCGCCCACGGCGAGATCCTCTTCATCGCGGTCGGCACGCCCCCGGACGAGGACGGCAGCGCCGACCTGCAGTACGTTCTGGCGGTCGCCCGGACCATCGGCGCCAACCTCGCGCGGCCGGCCATCGTCGTCAACAAGTCCACCGTGCCGGTGGGCACTGCGGACCGCGTGCGCGAGGCCATCGACGCCGAGCTGGCCAGGCGGGGCGTGGTGGTCACGTTCGACGTGGTGTCCAACCCCGAGTTCCTGAAGGAGGGAGCGGCGGTGAACGACTGCATGCGTCCCGACCGCATCGTCCTGGGCTCGCGCAGCCAGGCCGCGGTCGAGCGCATGAAACGGCTGTATGCGCCCTTCAACCGCAACCACGAGCGTTTCGTGGTGATGGACGAGCGTTCGGCCGAGCTGACCAAATACGCCGCCAACGCGATGCTGGCGACCAAGATCAGCTTCATGAACGAGATGGCCAACATCGCCGAGCGTGTCGGTGCCGACATCGAGATGGTCCGCCACGGCATCGGCTCCGATCCGCGCATCGGCTACCACTTCATCTACCCGGGCGCCGGCTACGGCGGCTCGTGCTTCCCCAAGGACGTGCAGGCGCTGGGCCGCACCGCGCGCCAGCACGGTTACGACGCGAAGCTGCTGGAGGCGGTGGAGGCGGTCAACCATCGCCAGAAGTCCAAACTGTTCGAGCTGCTGCAGCGGCATTTCCACGGCGCGCTCGCGGGCCGGACCTTCGCGGTCTGGGGCCTGGCCTTCAAGCCCAACACCGACGACATGCGCGAGGCATCGAGCCGCAGGCTGATCGAGCAGTTGCATGGCGCCGGGGCCAGCGTCCGCGCCCACGACCCGGAAGCCATGGACGAGGCCCGCCGCCTCTTCGGCGACCGGGACGACCTGGTGTTCTGCCGCACGCCGGCCGAAGCCCTGCAGGGGGCCGACGCACTGGTCGTGGTGACCGAATGGAAGGCGTTCTGGAACCCCGATTTCGCCGCGCTGGCCGCCACCCTGCGCGAACGCGCGGTGTTCGACGGCCGCAACATCTACGACCCGGCCTCGGTCGAGGCGGCGGGCCTGGCCTATTACGGCATCGGCCGCGGCCGCAGCCTGGGCCGGGACTGAGCCGGAGCCCCGCATGTCCACGCCCGACGATTCCCTGCCGCCCGCCGCCGCCGGTGCCATCGAAGCGCGACTGGCCGAGCTGGAAACCCGCGTCGCCTTCCAGGAGCACTCGCTCGCGGAGATGAGCGACGCCCTCGCCGACGCCCGCCTGGAAACGGCGCGCACCAGCGAAATGCTGCAGCGTGCCCTGGCCGACCTGAAGCAGGTGCGCACCATGCTCTACGCGGATCCCGGCGAAGAACCGCCGCCGCCGCACTATTGAACGAAGGCTTGAACCTGATGAGCAATTCCCTGCGCGACAAACTGCTGGGCCTGGGTTTCAAGGCACCCGAGCCCGAGCCGAAACCGGAGCGTGCGCCCCGCGCCGAGCGTGGCGGCGAGGGCCGCAAGCCGGGCGGCAAGCCGCCCATGCATGGCGGAGAGCGTCGTCCGGGCGGCGAACGCGGAAAAAAAGACGCACGTCCCGGTGCGGACGGAAAGCCCGGTGCGCCCCGTCGCGACGGCAGGCCCGACGCCCGCCGTGCTGATGGCCGTCCGCCTCGCCCGGCCGACGGCAGGCCGCGACCCTCCACGCCGCGGACCCAGGAGGAGATCGACCTCGCCAAGGCCTACGCCATCCGCGCGCAGCGCGAGAAGGAGGAGCGCATCGAGGCCGAGCGCCTGCGCCAGGAAGAGGCCCGCCTGCGCCGCGAAGCGAAGGCGAAACTGGCGGAGTTCCTCAAGGACAAGTCGCTCAACGACCCCGCGGCCGAGATAGCCCGGCACTTCCCCTACGGTGGCAAGATCAAGCGCATCCACGTGACCGAGACCCAGCTGAAGGCGCTCAACGCTGGCGAGCTGGGCGTGGTGCAGCTCGATGGCCGCTACCTGCTCGTGCCGGCCCCGCTGCTGGCCGAGGTGGAGGCGATCTTCGCGCCGGCGGTCGCGCTGCGCGTGGATCCGGACGCACCGGCGGGCGACGATCCCTATGCCGACCCGAAATACCAGGTGCCGGACGACCTCGTCTGGTAGGCGCCTGCGGCAGGCGGGCGCGCGCGTCCGGGGTTTCCCGGTGGGGAAGCCCTTGCCCCGGCGCGTTCCAGGTCACTCCGGGTCGTAGTCGAGGTTCGACGCCAGCCAGCGCTCCGCCTGCGCCAGGGTGACGCCCTTGCGCCTGGCGTAATCGGCCACCTGTTCCCGCGACAGCCTCCCGACCACGAAGTACTGGCTGCCGGGATGCGAGAAGTACAGGCCACTCACCGCCGCGGCCGGGTACATCGCGAAGCTCTCGGTCAGTTTCAGTCCGGTGTGCTTCTCGGCTTCCAGCAGGCGGAAGATCGTCGCCTTCTCGCTGTGTTCGGGACAGGCGGGATATCCGGGGGCCGGGCGGATGCCGCGGTACTGCTCGCGGATCAGCGCCTCGTTGCCCAGCGCCTCGTCCGGCGCGTAACCCCAGAGTCCGGTGCGCACCTTCTGGTGCAGGCGCTCGGCGAAGGCTTCGGCCAGGCGATCGGCCAGGGCCTTCACCATGATCGAGTTGTAGTCGTCGTGCCCGGCCTCGAAGCGCGCCACGTGCGGCTCGATGCCCAGCCCTGCGGTGACCGCGAACGCGCCGACCCAATCCTGGCGGCCGCTGTCGCGCGGCGCCACGAAGTCGGCCAGGCAGAAGTTGGCGCGGTCGTCGGGCTTCTCCGCCTGTTGGCGCAGGCAATGCAGCACCGCGTCGCCGCCATCGGCGTGCAGGTGGATGTCGTCCCCCACGGCGTTGGCCCGCCACAGGCCGACCACGGCCTTCGCCGTCAGCCACTTCTCGCGGACGATGCGGTCGAGCATCGCGCGCGCGTCGCGGTAGAGCTCGCGCGCCTGGGCGCCGACGACGGCGTCGTCTAGGATGGCCGGATAGCGGCCGGCCAGTTCCCAGGTCTGGAAGAAGGGCGTCCAGTCGATCACCTCGACCAGGTCGGCCAGCGGGTAGTCATCGAACACGGTGAGGCCCGGCTTGAGCGGGGCAGGGGGCACGTAGTCCGCCCAGCCGCCGTCGAACTTCTTGCGGCGGGCGCGCTCGAGCGGCATCAGCGGCTTGGCGTCGCCCTTGTTGGCGTGGCGGGCGCGGACGTCGGCGTAATCCGCCTCGTTGGCGGCCACGAACGGCGCACGCAGGTCGGCGCTGAGCAGGGACTGGGTGACGCCGACCGCGCGCGAGGCGTCCTTCACCCAGACCACCGGCGAGGCGTAGTGCGGGTCGATCTTCAGCGCAGTGTGCGCACGCGAGGTGGTGGCGCCGCCGATCAGCAGCGGGATGTCGAAGCCCTGCCGCTTCATTTCCCTGGCGACGTGGCTCATCTCCTCCAGCGAGGGCGTGATCAGCCCGGACAGGCCGATGATGTCGGCCTTCTCCTCGCGGGCCCGGTCCAGGATCACCTGCGCCGGCACCATCACGCCCAGGTCCACCACGTCGAAGTTGTTGCAGGCCAGCACCACGCCCACGATGTTCTTGCCGATGTCGTGCACGTCGCCCTTCACCGTGGCCATCAGCACCTTGCCCTTGGGCTTGCCGGCGTCGCCGTTGCGCGCCTTCTCGGCCTCGATGTAGGGGATCAGGATGGCCACGGCCTTCTTCATCACGCGGGCGGACTTCACCACCTGGGGCAGGAACATCTTGCCGGCGCCGAACAGGTCGCCGACCACGTTCATGCCGGCCATCAGCGGGCCCTCGATGACGTCCAGCGGCCGCGCGGCGGCCTGGCGCGCCTCCTCGGTGTCGGCCTCGACGAACTTGTCGATGCCGTGCACCAGGGCGTGCTTGATGCGCTCCTCGACGCTCCAGCCGCGCCAGGCCAGGTCCTCGGCCTTGGCCTCGCCCTTCTTCGACTTGTGCTTGTCGGCCTCGGCCAGCAGGCGTTCGGTGGCGTCGGCGCGGCGGTTGAGCACCACGTCCTCGACACATTCACGCAGCGCCGGCTCGATGTCGTCGTACAGCGCCAGCGCGCCGGCGTTGACGATGCCCATGTCCATGCCTTCGCGGATGGCGTGGTACAGGAACACGGCGTGGATCGCCTCGCGCACGGCGTTGTTGCCGCGGAACGAGAACGAGACGTTGGACACGCCGCCGGAGACGTGGCTGAGCGGGAAACGCCGCTTCAGTTCGCGCGTGGCCTCGATGAAGGCCACCGCGTAGCCGTCATGGTCCTCGATGCCGGTGGCGATGGCGAAGATGTTGGGATCGAAGATGATGTCCTCCGGCGGGAAACCCGCCTCTTCGACCAGCAGTTTCCAGGCCCGGGAGCAGATCTCGACCTTGCGCTCGTAGGTGTCGGCCTGGCCGGCCTCGTCGAAGGCCATCACCACCACGGCGGCGCCGTGGCGGCGCACCTTCGCCGCGTGGTCCAGGAAGGCCGCTTCGCCTTCCTTCATCGAGATGGAGTTGACGATGGCCTTGCCCTGCACGCACTTCAGCCCGGCCTCGATCACGCTCCACTTCGAGCTGTCGATCATCACCGGCACCCGGGCGATGTCGGGTTCGGCCGCGATCAGGTTCAGGAACCGGGCCATGGCCGCCTCGGCGTCCAGCATGCCCTCGTCCATGTTGACGTCGATCACCTGGGCGCCGTTCTCCACCTGCTGCCGGGCCACGGCCAAGGCTTCGTCGTAGCGACCTTCGAGGATGAGCTTCTTGAACTGGATCGAACCGGTGACATTGGTGCGTTCGCCAACGTTGACGAAGTTGGTCTGCGGCGTGATGACGAAGGGTTCCAGGCCGGCCAGGCGCGTGTGCGGTTCGATCGCCGGGATCGCCCGCGGCGGCAGGCCCGCGACCGCCGCGGCGATCGCGGCGATGTGTTCGGGCGTGGTGCCGCAGCAGCCGCCGACGATGTTGAGCAGGCCCGCCTCCGCGAACTCGCGCAGCACGCCGGCGGTCTCCTCCGGGCCCTCGTCGTAGCCGCCGAAGGCGTTGGGAAGGCCGGCGTTGGGGTGGCAGCTGACGTGGGTGTCGGCCACCTGCGACAGCATGTCGATGTGGGCACGCAGGTCGCGCGCGCCCAGGGCGCAGTTCAGGCCGACCGACAGCGGGCGGGCGTGCCGCAGCGAATACCAGAAGGCTTCGGCGGTCTGGCCCGAGAGCGTGCGTCCGCTGCGGTCGGTGATGGTGCCGGACACCATCACCGGCAGGCGCGCGCCGAGCGCCTCGAACAGCTCCTCGATCGCGTACAGGGCGGCCTTGGCGTTGAGGGTGTCGAACACCGTCTCGACCATCAGGATGTCGGCGCCGC
>CAMLKR010000024.1 GCA_946480565.1 uncultured Arenimonas sp.
CCAGCTCGGTCTTGCCGGGGCAGTCGCCGCCGACGCCGTTGATGTGCATGCCGGGTTCGATCATCTCCGGGGTCAGGATGTGTGCATTGGCCTTGTCGGCCGTGACCGTGGTGACGATCGAGGCGCCGCGCACGGCCTGGGCGACGCTGGCGCTGCGCTGCACGCGCAGCGACGGCGCGGCGGCGGCGAGGTTGCGCACCAGCTTGTCGGTGGCGGCCGGGTCGGTGTCGAACACACGCAGCTCGTCGATGCCCATCAGGTGGTGGAAGGCCAGGGCCTGGAACTCGCTCTGGGCGCCGTTGCCGATCAGGGCCATGGACGTCGCGTCCTTGCGCGCCAGCAGCTTGGCCGCCATCACCGAGGTGGCGGCGGTGCGCAGCGCGGTGGTCAGGGTCAGTTCGCTGATCAGCGAAGGCATGCCGGTGTCCATGTCGGCCAGCACGCCGAAGGCGACCACGGTGGACAGGCCCAGCTTCGTGTTGCCCGGGTGGCCGTTGACGTACTTGAAGCTGTACTCCTTCGCGTCGGCGACCGGCATCAGTTCAATCACGCCCAGCGGCGAATGCGCGGCCGAGCGCGGGCTCTTGTCGAACTCGGGCCAGCGGCGGAAGTCGGCTTCCAGGTAGTCCACCAGGCGGCCCAGCAGGGTCGGCAGGCCGTAGGCGGCGACGATGCGGGTCAGGTCCTGGGTGGTGAGCTGGGTCATGGCCATGGTCTGTCTCCGGTGTGCGTGGCGGTGACGGCCATTGTCCGAAGCCCGGCGTCAGCGCGAAACGGCAACATTGCCACGCTTTCGCCAGAAACCTGCTAAAACGGCAGCAGTCGTTGACGGAATGCCCGAATGGACGACCTCGACCACCGCCTGATCGCCAAGCTCCGCCACGACGGCCGCGCCGCGGTCGCCGACCTCGCCAAGGCCCTGGGCGTGTCGCGCGGCACCATCACCAACCGCATGGCCCGGCTGCAGCAGGAAGGCGTGATCACCGGCTACACCGTGCGCCTGCGCCCGGATGCGGCGCCGGACGAGATCCGTGCCTGGACCTCGCTGGCGGTCGAGGGCAACCAGCACCGCGTCATCCGCGCCCTGCTGGGCGAACCCGGCATCGCCGCCCTGCACGACACCAATGGCCGCTGGGACCTGCTGGCCGAACTGCGGGTCGGCAGCCTGGCCGAACTTTCGGCCACGCTCGAACGCATCCGCGGCATCGAGGGCATCAGCGCCAGCGAGACCAGCGTGCACCTGCAGACGCTGCGGGGCTGAGGCGCATATCGCGGGCCGGGCCGCCGCCGCGTTCAAGTAGAATCCCGCCCCTATGACGAACGCCGCCCTCACCCCCGAACAGTCCCGCGTCCTGGCCAAGGGCCCGTTCCCGGACTATCCCTGGACGCCGAAGACCTTCGTGCACCCCAACGGCCTGAACCAGTCCTACCTGGACGAGGGCGAGGGCGACCCGGTGGTGATGCTGCACGGCAATCCGTCCTGGTCCTATTACTGGCGCCACCTGGTGCGTGGCCTGCAGGACGACTACCGCTGCATCGTGCCCGACCACATCGGCATGGGCCTGTCGGACAAACCCGACGACAAGGCCTACGGCTACACCCTGCGCAACCGCGTGCAGGACCTGGACCGGCTGCTGGACCTGCTGGACCTGGGCGACAACATCACCCTGGCCGTGCACGACTGGGGCGGCATGGTCGGCTTCGGCTGGGCGCTCAAGCATGCGGCGCGGGTGAAGCGGCTGATCATCCTCAACACCGCGGCCTTCCCGATGCCGCCGGCCAAGACCCTGCCCTGGCAGCTGAACCTGGGCCGCAACTGGATGCTGGGCGAGTGGCTGATCCGCGGCGCCAACGCCTTCGCCGCCGGCGCCGCCCGCGACGGCGTGGTGCGGCCGCTGGATCCGGACGTGAAAGCCGCGCTGCTGGCGCCCTACGACAGCTGGGCCAACCGCATCTCCACGGTGCGCTTCGTGCAGGACATCCCGCTGCAGCACGGCGATCGCGCCTGGGACCTGGTCGAGGACGCCGGCCGCCGCCTGCCGTCCTTCGCCGACCGCCCGGCCTTCATCGGCTGGGGCCTGAAGGACTTCGTGTTCGACCACCATTTCCTGAAGGGTTTCGAGGACGCGCTGCCGCGCGCCGAGAAGCAGGTCTACGACGACGCCGGCCACTACGTGCTCGAGGACAAACACGAAGTGCTGGTCCCGCGCATCCGCGACTTCCTCGACCGCAACCTGCTCTGAAATCCGGGGTCAGAGTGCGTTTATTTTCCGGTTCGCGACGGGGCGAATGCTGAAGGATCGAACGAAGATAAATGCACTCTGACCCCGGATTGTCCTGCAACATCGCGGCGGCGCTGCCGCGGCTCGCGGCGGAGGCGCCGGAGCGCATCGCCATGCGCTGTCCGGGCCGGCGCGGCGCGGACGGGTTCGCCCGCTACGACGTCACGCTGAGCTATGCCCAGCTCGACCGCCGCTCCGACGCCATCGCGGCCGGACTGGCGAAGCACGGCCTGGTGCGCGGCCAGCGCGCGGTGGTGATGGTGCGGCCGTCGCCGGAGTTCTTCCTGCTGATGTTCGCGCTGTTCAAGGCCGGCGTGGTGCCGGTGCTGGTGGACCCGGGCATCGACAAGCGCGCGCTGAAGCAGTGCCTGGACGAGGCGCAGCCGCAGGCCTTCATCGGCATCCCGCTGGCGCAGGCCGCACGGGTGCTGCTGGGCTGGGCGCGCGGCGCGAGGCTGGTGGTCACCGCGGGGCGCCGCTGGTTCTGGGGCGGTCCGACGCTGGCGCAGGTGGAGGCGGACGGCGCACAGGCGGGCCCGCAGCTGGCCGCGACCGCGGCGGACGAGGTGGCCGCGATCCTGTTCACCTCCGGCTCGACCGGCGTGCCCAAGGGCGTGGTCTACCGGCACCGCCATTTCGTCGCCCAGGTGGACCTGCTGCGCGAGGCCTTCGGCATCGAAGCCGGCGGCGTCGACCTGCCGACCTTCCCGCCGTTCGCGCTGTTCGATCCCGCGCTGGGCCTGAGTTCGATCATTCCCGACATGGACCCGACCCGTCCCGCGCAGGCCGACCCGCGCAGGCTGCACCACGCCATCGCGGGTTTCGGCGTCGACCAGCTGTTCGGTTCGCCGGCCCTGATGCGCGTGCTGGCCGACCACGGCCAGCCGCTGCCGAGCCTGCGCCGCGTCACCTCGGCCGGTGCGCCGGTGCCCGCCGACGTGGTGGCGACGATGCGCGGGCTGCTGCCGGACGCCGCGCAGTTCTGGACGCCCTACGGCGCCACCGAATGCCTGCCGGTCGCGGTGATCGAAGGCCGCGAGCTGGAGGCCACCCGCCAGGCGACCGAACACGGCGCCGGCACCTGCGTCGGCCGCCCGGTGCCGCCGAACGAGGTCCGCATCATCGCCATCACCGACGCCGCCATCGCCGACTGGTCCCAGGCCCAGGTGCTGGGGGCCGAGGCCATCGGCGAGATCACCGTCGCCGGCCCCACCGCCACCGACGAATACTTCAACCGCCCGCAGGCCACCGCGCTGGCGAAGATCGCAGAAACCCTGCCCGACGGAAGCACCCGCATCGTGCACCGCATGGGCGACCTGGGCCGCTTCGACGCGCAGGGCCGGCTGTGGTTCTGCGGCCGCAAGTCGCATCGCGTGCGCACCGCCCTGGGCGGGCTTTACACCGAGCAGGTGGAACCGGTGTTCAACGTGCATCCGGACGTGCGCCGCACCGCCCTGGTGGGCGTCGGCGAGCCGGGCGCGCAGGTGCCGGTGCTGTGCGTGGAGATGCGCGCGGGCCTGGCGAAATCCGAACATCCGCGCGTCCTGGCCGAGCTGCGCCGCCTGGGCCAGGGCTTCGTGCACACGGCGCGCATCGAACGTTTCCTGGTGCACCCGGGCTTCCCGGTGGACATCCGCCACAACGCCAAGATCGGCCGCGAACAGCTGGCCGCCTGGGCCGCGAAACGAGGGGCCGGCTGAGATGGAGGTGCTGGTGACGGGCGGTGCGGGATTCCTGGGCCAGGCGCTGTGCAAGGCGCTGCTGGCCGAAGGCCTTGCCGTGACCAGCTTCCAGCGCAGCCATTCGCCGGCGCTGGAGGCGATGGGCGTGCGCCAGGTGCGCGGCGACCTCGCCGATGCGGCCGCGGTGCACGCGGCGTTCGAAGGCCAGGACGCGATCTTCCACAACGCCGCCAAGGCCGGCGCCTGGGGCAGCCACGAGAGCTATTTCAGCGCGAACGTCACCGGCACCCGCAACGTGCTGGCGGCGATGCGCGCGCACGGCATCCGCCGCCTGGTCTACACCTCCACGCCCAGCGTCACCCACAGCGGGCGCACGCCGGTGGAAGGCGGCAACGAAGCGGACACGCCCTACGGCGAAGGCTTCAAGGCGCCCTATCCGGCCACCAAGCTGATCGCCGAAAAGGAAGTGCTGGCCGCCAACGACGCCAGCCTCGCCACCGTCGCGCTTCGCCCGCGCCTGATCTGGGGGCCGGGCGACACCCAGTTGCTGCCCCGCCTGGTCGAGCGCGCCCGCGCCGGCCGGCTGCGTTTCATCGGCGGCGGCCACAACCGCATGGACACCACCTACATCGACAACGCCGCCCAGGCGCACGTCGATGCCTTCAAGGCCCTGGCGCCGGGCGCCGCCTGCGCCGGCAAGGCCTACTTCATCTCCAATGGCGAACCGCGGCCGGTGCGCCGGATCGTCAACGACATGCTGGCCGCCGCAGGCGTCGCGCCGGTCACCGGCAGCCTGCCGTATCCGCTGGCCTATGCCGCCGGCGCACTGCTGGAAGCGGCGTGGACCTTGCTGCGACTGGACGGCGAGCCGCCGATGACGCGCTTCCTCGCCGAACAGCTTTCGACGCCGCACTGGTATGACATCTCCGCGGCCCAGCGCGATTTCGGCTATTCGCCGAAGGTCGGCACCGCCGAAGGCCTGCAGCGCCTGGCCGCCTGGTGGCGCAGGCAGGCCTGAGCCTGCGTCACGTCTCGCTCACGCCGCTGAATCGCGCCGAACCCGGCGCTGAACCAGCCGGGACGAGTTCAGCTTGAGGGGGCTAGGGTCGTGGCGTCCCAGAAGGGGCCCACAACAAGGAGAGCAAAAATGCTCCATTACGCGCTGATCTTCCTCATCGTCGCCATCATCGCCGCCGTGCTGGGTTTCGGCAGCCTTGCGGGCATGGCCGCCACCATCGCCAAGGTGCTGTTCGTCATCTTCCTGATCCTGGCGCTGGTGTCCTTCCTCCGGAAGGCCGCCTAGGTTCCGGGCCCGCGCCGTAAGCCTGCGCCGGCCCGCTAGAATGGCGGCATGACGGACCCTGCCGCTTCGCCCTTCGACGCCCTCAAGCCCCTGGCCGGCCGTGCGCTGGAACAGGCCTTGAACCGGATCGTCGCCCTGGACCCGGACGCCGCCGGGGCGCTGGAGCGCCTCGGCGGCCGACGCATCGGCCTGGCCCTCGAGGCCCCGCCGATCGCGCTCGACATCCACGTCGATGGCGGCCGCCTGAAGGTGGGTCCGCCCACCGCCGAGCCCGACCTGGGCATCCGCGCCACGCTGTCGGGCGTGCTGTCGCAGCTGCCCTTCCTGCGCCGCGACGACGCGCCGCCGGTGGGGCGCATGCGCATCAATGGCGACGCCGAGCTCGCGCGCAGCCTGCAGCAGCTGGCCCGGCGCTTCGACCCCGACTGGGAAAAACCCTTCGCCGACGCCTTCGGCCCGGTGATCGGGGTCCAGGTCGCGCGCGCACTGCGCGAGGCGCTGAAGGCCGGCGCCGGCTTCGCCAAGGGCTTCAGCCGCGACGCCGTCGACTATCTCACCGAAGAATCCCGCGACCTGGTCGGCAAGGCCGAGTTGGCCGCCTTCCTCGACGACGTGGACGAACTGCGCGACCGCGCCGAACGCCTGGCCGCACGCCTGGCCCGGCTGGAGCCGCGCGCGTGAGCGCCGCCGGCCTGGTGCGCGGCGGCTCGCGCGGACTGACCTCGATGCTGCGCGCGGTCGGCATCGCCCGCGTGCTGCTGCGGCACCGGCTCGGCGATTTCCTCGAGGACACCGCCTTCGGCCGCTGGCTGTGGCTGCTCAAGCCGCTGACGCCGGCGCGCGACGCCGCCGACCTGCCGCGCGGCCAGCGCCTGCGGCTGGCGCTGCAGGAGCTGGGGCCGATCTTCGTCAAGATCGGCCAGGTGCTGTCGACGCGCCGCGACCTGCTGCCACCCGACATCGCCGAGGAGCTCGCCCTGCTGCAGGACCGGGTCGCACCCTTTCCCGGCGGCGACGCCCTGGCCCTGATCGAACAGGCGCTGGGCAAGCCGATCACGGCGCTGTTCTCGGCCTTCGCGCTGGAGCCGCTGGCATCGGCCTCCATCGCCCAGGTGCACGCCGCACGCCTGCACGACGGCCGCGAGGTGGTGGTGAAGGTGCTGCGCCCGGACATCGGCAAGCGCATAGCCGCCGACATCGAACTGCTGCGCACGCTGGCCTCGCTGGCCGACCGCCACCATCCGAACGCCGAGAAGATCCGCGCCCAGGAAGTGGTGTCGGAGATCGAAGCCACCCTGCACGCCGAACTCGACCTGCAGCGCGAGGGCGCCAACGCCAGCCTGATGCGCCGCATCTGGCTGGGCAGCGACGACCTGTACGTGCCCGAGGTGTTCTGGGACTACAGCACCGAAACCGTGCTGACCATGGAACGCGTGCGCGGCATCCCCAGCGACGACATCGCCGCGCTCGACGCCGCCGGCATCGACCGCAAGGCGCTGGCCGCCAAGGGCGTGCGGGTGTTCTACGCGCAGGTGTTCCGCGACAACTTCTTCCACGCCGATGCCCACGCCGGCAACATCTGGGTGGACGCGACCCGCAGGGACAACCCGCGCTACATCGCCATCGACTTCGGCATCGTCGGCCAGCTCGACCGCCGCGACCAGTACTACCTGGCCGAGAACTTCATGGCGATCTTCCAGCGCGACTACCGGCGCATCGCCGAGCTGCACGTCGAGGCCGGCTGGATGCCGGCGCACATCCGCATCGACGAACTGGAGGCCGCGACGCGCGCCGTCTGCGAGCCCTATTTCACCCGTCCGCTGAGCGAGATCTCGCTGGGCGAGGTGCTGGTGAAGCTGTTCAAGACCGCGCAGCGCTACGAACTGACCCTGCAGCCCCAGCTGATCCTGCTGCAGAAGACCCTGCTAAACATCGAGGGCGTCGGCCGCCTGCTCGACCCCAGGCTCGACATCTGGGCCGAGGCGCGCCCGGTGCTGGAGAAGATCCTGCGCGAGCGCTACAGCCCGCAGACCCTCGGCGCCGAGTTCCGCAAGCGCCTGCCCGAGCTGATCACGCACGCGCCCGACATGCCGCGGCTGCTGCACGACTTCCTGGCCCTGCAGGTGCGCGGCCAGCACAGCATCCACATGCGCAGCGAGGACCTGGCCGAACTGGCGCGCATCTCCAAGGCCGGTCAGCGCCAGACGGTGTACGCCATCCTGGGCACCGGCCTGATGATCGTCGCCGCCGTGCTGTTCGCGCTCGAATCCGGCGGCCCGCGCCTCTACGGCATCCCGGCCGTGGCCGGCATCGCCGGCCTCGGCGCCTTCGGCGCCTTCCTGGCCGCCTGGCCCCGCCGCTGAAATCCGGGGTCAGAGTGCATTTATTTTCCCCCCGGGTTTGCGATTCACCGTGCAGCGGACCGGGAAAATAAATGCACTCTGACCCCGGATTTCGGTTTGGTCAGTCGGCGCAGGTCAGGCCTACAGGGGTCAGCAGCTTGTCCAGCACCAGGGTCTGGGTGCCGGTCTCGCCGGTCAGCACCACGCTCGCGCGTTTGCAGCTGATGAACTGGATGCTGGCCGTGCCCCAGACGCGGCTGGTGATCGCGGCCGGGTCGAAGCCGTTGAAGCGGCCGCCGCTGACGAAGTACATCGGCACGTCCATCGGCTCGCCGTAGTCGAAGGTGCGCGCGGCGGGGTCGTAGTCGCCGTACAGCCACAGGTGCCGGCCGCTGTCGTCGTAGCCGTAGAAATACAGCAGGAATCGGCGGTCGTTCACCAGCTCCATGTTGAAGCCCTGGCCGCTGGTGCCGACGTTGTACCAGCTGCCGGACAGCTCCGGCGGCAGCGGCCCGTCCTCGCTCACCGCGCCGGCGCGCACCTGGAAGGTGTGGGTGGTGACCTGGCCGTTGAGCGTCGCCTCGACCGTCCACAGGCCCTGCGGCGCATTCGCGGGCAGCGCGTGGTTCCAGTACCAGTAGGCGCCGTTGTAGTAGGGCGGCGTGTCGCCGGCTTCGGCCATGTCGAAGGTCCAGCCGGCGAACACCGACTGGTCCGGGCGCAGGATGCGGAACTGCGTGACCATGCCGCGGCCGAGATCGCGGTAGGCCGACACCACCGTCAGCGGGTCGCCGGGCGCGAAGCTGTCCTTGAAGTTGGGCTGGTCGAAGGTGTTCGGGCAGACCGGGAACACCGGTGGCTCGCTGTGCGTGGACAGGCGGTTGATGCGCGTGTCGCGGTAGGGCCGCTGGCTGGCCCAGCTGGTCGGGATCGTGTTGCACTGGCCGTTGTTCGGGTCCACCACCGGCGCGTTCACCGCATTGCTGGCGCGCAGTTCGAAATGCAGGTGCGGGCCGGTCGAGATGCCCGAGCTGCCGACCTTGCCCAGCACCGTACCGGCCGTGACCACGCTGCCGATCGGCAGCGCCGTCACCGAGCCTCGCTTGAGGTGCAGGTAGCGGGCGATGCTGCCGTCGGAATGCAGGATGATCACGTAGTTGGCGGTGTCGGGCGCGTCGAAGGAGCAAGAGCGGTCGCTGTAGCCGTCGCGTTTTTCGATCAGGGTGCCGGGCGCCGCGGCCAGCACGTCCACCGCGCCGCTGTCCATCAGGTGCCAGGGGAAGGGCCAGATGAAATAGTCGATGCCGCGGTGGTTGTAGCCGCCGGCGTTGTCGTAGGTGCGGGTGGCGCAGGTGTAGTCGCGCAGCTGGTTCGGGTAGGCCGGGTTGAGGTCGACGAAGTTGGAGATGCCGCTCCAGGCGGTGCCGATGCCGTCCACCGGGCCCATCGGCCAGGTCATGCCGGTGATGGCCTGGGTGCGCGGCGGCGCCGGCGCGGGCGCCTTGCCGGCGCGGGCCAGGGTGGCCAGGTTCTCGTTCACACGCTGCACGAGCTGCTTGTCGAATTCGGCCGACACTTGGTCGCTGGCCTGGTCGGCCGCCATGACGTGGCCGCCGTCCGGCGGCAGGGCGGCGGCGGGCAGCGCCGACAGGACCAGCAGGGCGATCAGGCAGGGTCGGTGCAGGCGCATGGCAGGTTCCGGCGGTGGTTGGCCCGTTTCGAGCTTACGCCTGGCCGGGCCGGCCCGCCTGTGCCGGATCTGGCGGCAAGCCGTGCGACCATGGCGCCCCTTCCGCCGCCGGATCCCGCCGTGTCCCTCGCCCTCGACGTGCTGCATGCCGACGACCAGCTGGCCGTGGTGAACAAACCCGCGGGCCTGATGGTGCACGACAGCGCGCTCGCCCGCGGCGAAACCGACTTCGCCGCCGACCGCCTGCGCGAACAGTTCGGCCGCCCGGTGTTCCTGGTGCACCGGCTCGACCGCGCCACCAGCGGCTGCCTGCTGCTGGCCTTCGACCGCGACAGCGCCTCGGCCCTGGGCAAACGCCTGATGGAGCGCGAGTTCGAGAAGGACTATTTGGCCGTCTGCCGCGGCTGGCCCGAGCCGGCGCAAGGCCTGATCGACCATCCGCTGGACGGTGGTCCGGGCAAGCCGGTGAAAAAGCCGGCGCAGACCGCCTTCCGCACCCTGGCCCGGGCCGAGGTGGACTGGCCCAGCGCCCAGCATCCGAGCTCGCGCTACGCGCTGCTGTGCTGCACGCCGCACACCGGCCGCTTCCGGCAGATCCGCCGCCACCTCAAGCACCTGCACCACCACCTGGTGGGCGATTCGAGCCACGGCGACGGCCGCCACAACCTCGCGTTCCGCAGCCGCGGCGTGCACCGCATGCTGCTGCACGCGGCGCGGCTGGCGTTCCCGCATCCGCTGGACGGCCGGCGCGTCGAAGTGCGCGCGCCGGGGGATGCCGAATGGGACAAGGCGATGGCGCTGCTCGGATTCAGCGCGGATGCGGCGCCCTGATCCGGGAAGGGATGCCCGCGCGCGCCGCGCCGTCGCGACCGCGGCGGGTTTCATCCGGGCATCGCCGGGTTTCGTCGCAGGGCCGCGGAAAACATGACCTCTGGCGGCTTGCGGCGTCATCGGGCAGGCCTATAGTCCGGCTCGCACCCTCCCCCGGAGCCCCACCATGCGCCAGCTACCCGCCGCCATCCTGTTCGCCCTTTCCTTCGCCGCCGCGCCCGCGTTCGCGCAGCAGGACGCCGCGCCGCCGAAGGAGATCGGCGTCGACGACAAGGCCATCATGACTTCGCAGGGTTTCCTCAGCGCGCACCCGGACCTGGGCAACCGCCTGCAGGGCCTGGATTCGCTGGAGAGCAAGAACTACAAGCGCGCGCTGGACGATTTCCGCCGCGCCGCCCGCTACGGCGACAAGCCCTCGCAGGGCGTCATCGCCGAGATGTACTGGAACGGCCAGGGCGTGGACGTCGACCGCGCCACCGCCTACGCCTGGATGGACCTGGCCGCCGAACGCGCCTACCCGGTGCTGCTGGCCAAGCGCGAGCAGTTCTGGGCCCAGCTGACGCCGGAAGAGCGCGAGCGCGCGGTGCCGATCGGCGCGGCGCTGTACGACGAATACGGCGACGCCGTGGCCAAGCCGCGCCTGGAGCGCGTGCTGGTGCGCGAACGCCGGCGCATGACCGGCAGCCGCACCGGCGCCGTCGGCTTCCTCGAGATCCAGATCCCGACGCCGGGCGGCATGCGCAGCGTCGACGGCTCGCAGTACTACCACGAGAAGTTCTGGAACCCGGCCCTGTACTGGCGCTGGCAGGACTACGACTGGAAGAAGCCGGGCAAGGGCAGTGTGGACGTGGGCGAGGTGATGACCGACGTCAACGAACCGGTCGCGGAGGACGGCGCCGAAACCGGCGAGGCGGGCAAGGACCCGCGCTGAGGACGCCGGCCGGACAGGGCGGGCCGCGCGCGCGATAATGGCGGCCCGCCCCACGCCGGATCCCCGTCTTGGCCAAGCTCTACTTCTACTACTCGGCGATGAACGCCGGGAAGACCACCACCCTGCTGCAGAGCGCGCACAACTACCACGAGCGCGGCATGCGCACGCTCATCCTGACGCCGCGGCTGGACGACCGCTACGGCGAGGGCGTGGTGGCCTCGCGCATCGGCCTGAAGGCCCGCGGCACCATCTTCGGCCGCGACGACGACCTGTTGGCCGTGGTGCAGGCCGACATCGCCGCGCACGGCCCGCTGCACTGCGTGCTGGTGGACGAGGCGCAGTTCCTGACCAAGGCCCAGGTGTGGCAGGTCACCGAGATCGTCGACCGGCTGAACGTGCCGGTGCTGGCCTACGGCCTGCGCACCGATTTCCGCGGCGAACTGTTCGAGGGCAGCCAGTACCTGCTGGCCTGGGCCGACAACCTGGTCGAGATCAAGACCATCTGCCACACCGGCCGCAAGGCGACGATGGTGGTGCGCGTTGACGGACACGGCCGCGCGATCACCGATGGTCCGCAGGTGGAGATCGGCGGCAACGACCGCTACGTCTCGGTCAGCCGCGGCGAGTTCAAGAAGGTGATGGCGGGCGAGGGCCACATCGACCTGCAGCAGCCGCGCCTGCCGCTCGACCGCGGCGACTGAGCGGCCTCAGCTCCGGCCGCAGCTCGCGGCCAGCACGGCGATCTCGTCCAGCAGGCGCTGGCGCTCGGGCTGCCGGGCCGCGGCGTCGGTGAGCGCGGCGTCGCGCCGCACGCGGCCGTCGCCGGCGCGTCCGGCGCGGCATTCCAGGCCGGCCTGCAGCGCGTCCAGGCGCCAGGTCCACTGTTCCTGTTCCGGTCCCCGGCCGCGCAGGGCGGCGCGCAGGCCGTCGATGGCCGCCTGGGCCGCCGCCGGCTCACCGGCCTGCAGGCTGGCCCGGGCGCGCGCGAAGTTCACCGGCATCAGGCCCGGTCCCGCGGGGTCGGTACCGGCCGACAGCAGCCGCTGCTCGGCCGCGGCGTGCAGGGCCTGGGCGGCGTCGGGGTTGTCGTGCGCCAGGGCCACGTCGGCCAGCAGCAGTTCGGCGCGCGCGGCCAGGGCCGGCGAGGCGTCGTCGCCCAGCTGCTGGCATTCGCGCGCCAGGAACTCGGCGCTGTCGGGCTGGCCCAGCGCGATCCGGGTTTCCGCCAGGTCGCAGAGCACGCTGGCGTGCATCGCCAGTTCGTTGCTGCGCCGGCGCAGCTGCAGGCTGCGCTGGAAGGCGTCCTGCGCCTGCGCCACGCGGCCCTGTTCCCAGGACAGCCGGCCCAGCTGCTGCCAGGACGCCGCCACTTCCGGGTGTTCCGGACCGAAACGCGTCAGCAGGCGTTCGTGCGCCTGGCGCAGCAGGCGCTCGGCCTCCGACAGCTTGCCCGCCTCGACCAGCACCCGGCCCAGCGGCCGCTGCACGCCGGTGCTGGCGGGATGGTTGGGTCCGAAGCGGGTGAGCGCGATCTCCAGCGCCTGCCGGTAGGAGGCTTCGCTTTCCATCGGGTCGCCGATGCTGCGGTACAGGCCGCCGAGTTCGCGCCAGATCTCGACGCCGAGCGCGTTGCGGTCGCCGCCGCTCTCGCGCAGCAGGGCCAGGGCGGCGCGGGTGGCGGTGATGGCTTCTTCGTGCCGGCCTTCGTCGGCCAGCAGGCCGGCCAGGTCGGCCTGGCTTTCGGCCTGCAGCGGCTTGGCCTCGTCCAGGCCGCTGCGCAGGGCCAGGGCCTGGCCGAACAGGTCGCGCGCCACTTCCAGGCCGCCGAGGCTGCGGTGGCAGCGGCCGAGCTGGGACAGGAACTCGGACACCGCGCGTGGGTCGCGCGGCGCCTGCAGCTGGCTCAGCGGCAGCCAGGGCATCAGGGTGCGCACGCACACCTCCGGCTGGCCGAGTGCGCGCAGGCTGCGGCCGCGCAGGGCGGCGGACTCGATGCCCAGCCGCGCCGGCGCTTCGCCGGCCAGGGTCGCCAGCACCTGCGACTGCCGGTCCAGCAGCTCCAGGGTCTGGCGGTCGTCGCCCAGGCCCTGGCGCAGGCGCGCGACCAGGCCCAGCAGCTCGGCGCGGGTCTGGGGCTGGCCCAGCAGTTCGGTGTCGGCGCGGCGCACGCCGGCATCGAGCAGGGTGCGCACGTCCAGGCCGCCGTCGCCGGCCTGTTCGGTGTTCTCGAACAGCGCCACCACGAAGTCCTGCATCGCCTGCGCGCGCTGCGCCTCGGCGATCGCCTTGCGCGCCTGCCAGGACACGAACACCAGGGCCGACACCAGCAGCCCGCCGACCACCGCGCTCATGAACAGCGCCAGCGAATTGCGCTTCACGAACTTCAGCGTGCGGTAGCCCAGGCTCTGCGGGCGCGCCAGCACCGGCTCGCCGTCCAGGTGCCGGCGCAGGTCCTGGGCCAGGGCCTCGACCGAGACGTAGCGGTCGTCCGGCGCCTTGGCCAGTGCCTTGAGCAGGATGTTGTCGAGGTCGCCGCTCAGTTCGCGGGCCAGCCGGCGCGGCGCCATCATCCCGGTCTCGCGCGCCTGGCGCAGCGCCGCCTGCGACGGCCGCACCGGGTCGGCCTCCAGGATGGCCTCTTCCCAGGCGGCGTCTGTGCTGCGCGCCGGATCGTAGGGTTTGCGGCCCACCAGCAGTTCGTACAGCACCACGCCGAGCGAATAGACGTCGGTCATGGTGGTGATGGCGCCGTGGCGCAGCTGTTCGGGCGCCGCGTAGTGCAGGGTGAAGGCGCGAGTGCCGGTGCCGGTGATCTCGGTGGCGCCGGCGTCGGCCTCGTCCAGCAGCTTGGCGATGCCGAAGTCGAGCAGGCAGACCTCGCCGGCCGAGGTCACCAGGATGTTGGAAGGCTTGAGGTCGCGGTGCACCACCAGGTTGGCGTGGGCGTGGCTGACCGCGGCGCAGACCTGCAGGAACAGCCGCAGCCGGTCGGCGGTGGGCAGGCCCAGCTTCTGGGCGTGCTGGGTGATCGGCTCGCCCTGCACGTAGTCCAGCGCCAGGAAGGGCTGGCCGTCGCTGCTGACGCCGGCGTCGAGCAGGCGGGCGATGTGGGCGTGGCCCAGCCGCGCCAGGATCTGCCGCTCGCGGGTGAAGCGGGTGCGCAGGCCGGCGTCGCCCAGGCCCGGCCGCAGCAGTTTCAGCGCCACGCGCCGGTGGTAGAGGCCGTCGGCACGCAGCGCCAGCCAGACCTGGCCCATGCCGCCTTCGCCCAGCGGGCGCTCGAGCTGGTAGGGGCCGATCTGCTGGCCGGCCTGGGGCGCGAACACCGCGGCGTCCACCACCGACTGCGACAGGAAATCGGGGCGGTCGTCCTCCAGCGCCATCAGGCGCTCGAGCTCGGCGCCCAGCGTGGGATCGTCGGCGGCGATCTCGGCCAGGCGGCGCTTGCGCACCGGCGGGTCGAGCTCGAGCAGGTCGTCGAGCAGGGCCGACAGCGTGGACCAGCGTGCGGTGTCCACGCGACGGGGCCGGGATCAGCCCTGCAGGGCCGCCAGCAGGAACATGCGGGCCTTCTGCCAGTCGCGGCGCACGCTGCGTTCGGAGCGCTTGAGCAGGCCGGCGATCTCGGTTTCCGACAGGCCGGCGAAATAGCGCATCTCGACCACCTGTGCCAGGCGCGGGTCGAGGTCGTGCAGTTTGTTCAGGGCCACGTCCAGGCCGAGCATGTCCTCGTCCAGGCGCATGCCGCCGCCGGCGTCCTCGGGCAGGTCGGTGACGCGGTGCAGGTCGCCGCCGCGTTTCACCGCCATGCGCTGGCGGGCGTAGTCGACCACGACGCTGCGCATGGCGCTGGCGGCGTAGGCGAAGAAGTGGGCGCGGTCCTCGAACTCGGCTTCGGCGCGGCCGGCGAGCTTGAGGTAGGCCTCGTGCACCAGGGCGGTGGTGTCGAGGGTGTGGCCCTGCTGCTGGCCGCCGAGCTGGCGCCGGGCCATGCCGTGCAGCTCGCGGTAGAGCGTGGCCAGCACCCGGTCGAGCGCGGACTTGTCGCCGCCACGGGCGGCGCTCAACCACTGGGTGATCTCGGCAGTCTCGTTCATGGCTCCCCGGGGCCCGTCTGCGCGGGCTGCCCACACTATAGCCAAACCGCGCGACGTCCGGCGAAATCCGGGGTCAGAGTGCATTTATGTTGGCGGCCCCATACGGTGGCATGCCAAAGCTCTCGGCGAAGCCAAAATAAATGCACTCTGACCCCGGATTTAGCGCTGGCAGCCGGGGCACCAGGCGGTGGCGCGGTTGCCCATGCGGCCGTCCCGCAGGCGCCGGCCGCAGGCCTTGCAGGCCTCGCCTTCGCGGCCGTAGACGAAGAGCTCCTGTTCGAAATAGCCCGGCGCGCCGTCCGGGCTCAGGAAGTCGCGCAGGGTGGTGCCGCCGCGGGTGATGGCGTGGCCGAGGATGGTCTTCACGGCCGCGGCCAGGCGCGCGTAGCGCTCGCGGCTGACCGAGCCGGCGGCCCGGGCCGGGGCGATGCCGGCCCGGAACAGGCTCTCGGCGGCATAGATGTTGCCCACGCCCACCACGATCGCCTGGTCCATCAGGAAGGCCTTCACGGGCGCCTTGCGGCCCCGGCTGCGCTCGAACAGGTAGTCCCCGTCGAAGTCCTCCGACAGCGGCTCCGGGCCCAGGTGCTCCAGCAGCTCGTGGGTGGCGCCGGCCGGCTGCCAGAGCAGGCAGCCGAAGCGGCGCGGGTCGGTGAATCGCAGCACGCGGCCCGAATCCAGGGCCAGGTCGACGTGGTCGTGGGTTTCCACCGGGGTCTTCGCCGGCAGCACCCGCAGCATGCCGGACATGCCCAGGTGCAGCAGGGCGCTGCCCGGCGCGGTGTCGAGCAGCAGGTACTTGGCGCGCCGGCGCACGCCCAACACCCGCTGGCCGGGCAGCTCGCGCGCCACCTCCGGCGGGATCGGCCAGCGCAGGTCGGGCCGGCGCAGCACCACGCCGGTGATGCGCCGGCCTTCGACGTGGGGCGCCAGGCCGCGGCGGGTGGTCTCGACTTCGGGCAGTTCGGGCATGCGGCATTGTGGCGGAGCCCCGCGCCCGCCGGCCACCGGCGTTGTCCGCATTCGATGAATCGCCCCCGACCCGCGCCCGGCCCGCGATTGCCGCTGTCGCCCGGCGGGGGCTAGCCTAGGCCGATGCCCGCCGCCTCCCTGCTCCGCACCCTCGTCCTGGCGCTGCTGCTGGGCCTTGCCGCCCCGACGGTACTAGCCAGCCCCGGCTCGGGACCCATCGACAGCCTGCGCGCCGGCCTGGACGCCCTGGCCGACCCGCAGCGTGCCGCCGCCACCGAAGCCCTGGACGCCGCCGCGGCCGCCGAACGCGAGGCCGCGGCGCTGCAGCAGCGCCTGCAGGCCCTGAACGCCGAGGTCGCCAACGCGCCCGCGCGCACCGCCCAGCTCGAGGCCCAGCTGGACGTCGACCCACGCCGGGCCCTGGCCCAGTGGCGCGCCCGGCTGCCCGCCCAGGCCGACGTCGAAACCCTGGAGCGCTTGCTGGAACAGGAGCGCCTGGCCACCGGCCAGCTGCGCGACCGCATCGAGGCCCTGACCGCCGAACTCGCCGCCGCCGTCGCCCAGCCGGCCCGCGAGGGCAGCCAGCTGGCCGACCTGCAGCGCCGCATCGACGAACTGTCGGCGCCGATCCTGCCCGGCAAGGACGAGGCCCCCGCGCTCACCGACGCCCGCCGCGCCCGCAACGACGCCGAACGCCGCCAGCTGCAGGCCGACCTGGCCCTGCGCCAGGCCCAGCAGGACCTGGCCGGCACCCGCCAGCGCCTGCAGGAGCTGGAGCTGCGCGCCCTGCGCAACCAGCTGCAGCAGCGCGAGCCGCGCCTGGCCGCGCTGCAGCAGCGCATCGCCGAACGCGGCCGCGGCGAGCTCGAGGCGCAGTCGCTGGCCCTGGCCCAGCGCGCCGAGGCCATGGCCGGCCGCGACGACGCCGTCGCCACCGCCGTGCGCGAGAACCTGGGCTTCGGCCAGGAGCTGCTGTCCCTGCACCAGCGGCTGGACGAGCAGCGCCGCCAGCTCACCAGCCAGGAGCAGGCGCTGGCCCGCGACCTCGCCGGCCTGCGCGACAGCCGCACCCGGCTGGAACTGGGCGGCCGCAGCGAACAGGTCGGCATCTGGCTCTGGGCCGAGCTGCGCCGGCTCGAACCCGAGCGCAGCCTGCGCGAGGACCTCGACCAGGCCCGGCAGTCGCTGGCCGGCCTGCGCCTGCGCCTGATCGAGCTCAGCGAAACCCGCCGAGAACTCGACGACCTGCCTGCCGCCGTTCGCGCCCTGCGCGACGACGCCCCGGGCGCCGAAGACGACGAGGCCACGCCGGCCACCCAGGCCAGCACCGCCGAACTGGAGGCGGCGCTGCAGGAGCGGCTGGACCTGGTGGCGCGCATCGAACCCACGCTCTGGCGCCTGGTCGCCGCGCACGAGCAGGCCGAACGCACCCTGCAGGCGCGCCTGGACGCCAACCTCGAGCTGCGCCAGACCCTGGACCGCCACCTGCTGTGGATCCGCAGCCATGCGCCGGTCGGCGCCGACTGGCTGGCCACCGTGCCCGCCGGACTGTACGACCTGTTCAAGCCCTCGCGGTTCGTCACCACCGGCGAACTGGTGCTGCGCTCGCTGCAGGAGCGGCCCTGGTCCTATGCCGGCAGCATCGCCATCGTCGTGGTGCTGCTGGTGCTGCGCCGGCGCGCGAAACCCAAGCTCGAATCGCTGGCCCAGGCCATCCGCGAAGTGCGCGTCGACCGCTACCGCCGCACGCTCGAAAGCCTGGCCTGGACCGTGCTGGCGGCGCTGCCGGGTGCCGTGGCGCTGTGGCTGCTGGGCGGCCTGCTGCAGGGCGTCGGCAGCAGCGGCAAGTACAGCGACTCGCTGGGCCGCGCCTGCGCGGCGCTGGCGCTGCCGGTGTTCACCCTGGCCTTCCTGCGCTGGCTGGTGCGCGAACGCGGCCTGGCGCATGCACACTTCCGCTGGACCCGGCCGCGCCGCGAGGCGCTGCGGCGCTGGCTGCCGCGGCTGTCCTGGGGGCTGCTGCCGCTGTACTTCGTGGTCGCGCTGGCCTTCATCCGCAACCAGGAACTGGCGATCGCGGTGCAGGCGCGCGGCGCCATCGTGCTGGCGGCGCTGTTCTCCGCCTGGGCGCTGTGGCGGCTGCTGGCGCCGGACCAGCTCTGGCACAGCCGCGGCCCCGACGCCGAACCCTCGCTGCGCCGGCGCCTGCTGCGCTTTGTCCTGCCCGGCATGATGCTGGCCTGCGCGGTACTGGCGCTCGACGGCTACGTCTACACCACGGCCATCCTGCTCGACGCGCAGTTCGCCAGCGTCGGCATGGTGACCGCGGTGGCGGTGCTGCACGGCCTGCTGTCGCGCTGGTTCGTGCTGGGCGAACGCCGGCTGGCGCTGAAGCGGCTGGAGCAGAAGCGCGAGGCCGAGGCGCAGGCGCGCGCCGGCGACGCCGATCCTGGCGACGGCGGCGAGGCGGTGCCGCTGGAGCTGGACGAGGAGATCACGCTGGAGAAGGTGAACGCGCACAGCCGCAGCCTGCTGCGCGCGCTCAAGCTGACCCTGCTGGTGGTCGGCCTGGCCTGGGTGTGGTCGGACGTGCTGCTGGCCTTCGCGCGTTTCGACGAGATCGCCCTGTGGTCGATCACCGAAAGCGCCGCCGACGGCGGCAGCACCGAGGTGCCGATCACCCTGATGGCCGTGCTGCTGGGCGTGCTGGCGCTGGCGCTCACCGTGGTCGCGGCGCGCAACCTGCCCGGCCTGATCGAGATCGGCCTGCTGTCGAAGGTGAACATCGACGCGGCCTCGCGGTACGCCATCACCAGCGTCTCGCGCTACGCGATCGTGCTGGTCGGCGTCGTGGTCGGCCTGGGGCTGCTGGGCCTGCGCTGGGGCCAGCTGCAGTGGATGGCGGCGGCGCTCACCGTGGGCCTGGGCTTCGGCCTGCAGGAGATCTTCGCCAACTTCGTCTCGGGCCTGATCCTGCTGTTCGAGCGGCCGTTCCGGGTCGGCGACGTCATCACGGTGAACAACCTCGACGGCACCGTCACCCGCATCCGCACCCGCGCCACGACGATCCTGGACTTCGACAACAAGGAAATCGTGGTCCCGAACAAGACCTTCATCACCGGCCAGCTGGTGAACTGGACCCTGACCGACGAAACCACGCGCATCACCATCAAGGTCGGCGTGGACTACGGCACCGACCCGGCCCTGGTGCACCGGCTGCTGCTGCAGGCGGCGGAAGAGAACCCGCGCGTGCTCAAGGACTGGGCGCCGCGTAGCTGGCTGCTGGCCTTCGGCGCCAGCACGCTCGACTTCGAGCTGCGGGTGTTCGTGGGCAACATGAGCGACCGCCTGGCCGTGCGCAACGAGATCAACGCCCGCCTGGTGGAGCTGTTCGACCAGAACGGCATCGCCTTCGCCTACCCGCAGCTGGACGTGCACGTGCGCGACCTGCCGGCGCGGCGCCCGCGCCAGGATCCGCGCGAGCCGGCGCCGGCGAAGTAGGCGCCGGCGTTATTTGGCCTGCGCCGCGAACCAGGCGACGATGGCGGGCATGTCCTGTTCGAAGCCGCCCGGGATGTAGATGTTCAGCATGCCGGCGCGGGTGCTGCCGGGGTTGCTGAAGTCGTGCACGACGCCGGCCGGCACCCGCAGGAAGTCGCCGGGGCCGGCGTCGATGAACTCGTCGCCGGCCTGGAACCTGAACCGGCCCTCGAGCACGTAGAAGATGTCGTCGTTGGCCTCGTGCGAATGCGGGCCGGGGCCCGGCGTGCCCGGTTCCAGCCACCATTCCGAGATCGAGTAGGTGTCGGCCGTCTCGGCGCCGTCGGCCTTGAACACGCTGCGCATCGCGCCCATCGCGTAGGACCGGCCGGCACCGGCCGGAAGATGCAGCACCCGCCGCCGGGATGAATCCGCGTTCATGCTTGCCCCTTGTACTTGCCGAGGCTGAACACCATACCTGCACGCAGGGTGACGAGCCACGCGGAGCGCGGGCATCATCGTTCCCATTACCGGGCCCGGTGCCCGCATTCCTGGAGTCCTCCCGATGTCCCCCGAGCTCTTCGACTGGCTGGCGCGCGGCCTGACGCAGGCCAGCTACTGGCAGATGGCGATCTACTTCCTGGTGGTGACCCAGCTCACCATCATGACCACCACGCTCTACCTGCACCGCAGCGCGGCGCACCGCGGCGTGGACTTCCACCCGGTGCTGACCCACTTCTTCCGCTTCTGGGCCTGGC